>NZ_JAVHZD010000011.1:0-212098 GCF_031119615.1 Paraburkholderia sp. SARCC-3016
GATCGTAGCCATGTCGTTCTGTGAGCCAAGGAGTTGGTAGAATGTTTTGTCTTCCTAAGACCGCTTGGCCTCCGACTCCGCATACGCTGGAACGGGAGCGGGGCGTCATCCAGGAGCAACTGGCGCTGGTGCCGCCCGCGCTCATGCGGCGCGTGACCGCGCTCTTTCCCTACTGGCACTATTTCACGCTTCCCGAGGACCGGCGACTCGCGCGGGCCATGGCGGAGGTGCACAGCTATATCCGTAAGATGATCGAGCGCACGCGCGAGCGCATGCACGAGTCTCCCGATGCGCCGCCGCGCAATCTGCTCGAAGCGATGCTCGCCGCGCGCAACGGGCCCGATTCAACGGTAACCGACGAGCAGATCTCCGCGAATGTTCTAACGCTGCTCGTCGCGGGAGAGGATACGACGGCCAATGCCATTGCCTGGGCACTGATGTACGTTGCGGCGGACGACCGCCTGCAACAGCGGCTGTTCGAACAATCGCGTGCGGCGTTCGGCGAAGCCGGAATCTGTCCGGATTACGACGCATTGAAGCATCTCGACCTGTGCGAAGCCGTATGCAACGAAGCGCTCAGATTGCGACCCGTTGCCGCGATACAGACTTTCGAGCCGCTAAGCGACGTGCAAATCGGCGGCGTAGCCATACCGGCTGGAACACGCATGCTGTTTCTCACGCGCCCTGCCATGCTCGACCCGCTGAACTTCGCACATCCGGAAAGGTTCGACCCCGACCGCTGGAGGCACCCGAGAGCGCAATCGGAGGGCGCGCACGAACTGAAGGCGTATCTGACGTTCGGCGCCGGCCCGCGGGTATGTCCGGGCCGTTATCTCGCCGCGGTCGAGATGAGGCTCGTCCTGTCGATGATGTCGAGGCACTTCGAAATCGAACTCGCAATCGACCCGGCGAAGATCGAAGAAGTGTCTGCATTTACGATGGTGCCGAACACCATGCCGGTGCGGCTCAAGCCACGCGGCTGACCGGCGCGCAGACCTGCCTTCGTCATCGCGCTTTGTTTCAACGGACCGCGTTACGCAGCGTTTGACGAATTCGGAGCGGCGATCCCGCGGTTTTCGCCTTCACGGCAACCGCGCATCACCGTTCATAAGCGCGCCCGGGCTATATCGGTACGGAAAATCCAGTCCATCGTGTCTGGTATTCAGGACGTTGCGAAAACAATGTTATGAAATCGTGCCCAATATAGTTCGGGAAACTAAGTACATGCAGTCTTTAAGGATGCTTTTTCAACAAAAAAGGGCATCTGTATAGCGCCGGCTCAGACTCGAAAGATAAATTACAGCCCACTGTCTTGATAAGCCGGCTCAACCGAACCGGTTTTCGACCTTCCATTACATGAGAGGAGAGAGATGAAGCGGGGTCTGTATTTTATTGCCTGTTCAGGTATGTGCGCCGCGCAGATCGCGCACGCGCAAAGTTCTGTGACGCTGTATGGCCTGCTGGACGCAGGTCTCCAATACACGAATAACGTTGGCAAGGGCGGATCGCTGTTTCGACAGACCACCGGCAATGTGAATGGCAGCCGCTTTGGTTTGCGAGGTAAAGAAGAACTTGGCGGTGGCCTTGGTGCGATTTTCGTGCTCGAAGGCGGGTTCAACATTAACAACGGCAAGTCGGCTCAGGATGGGCGATTGTTCGGTCGTCAGGCATTCGTCGGTCTGAACAGCACGAAATACGGTACCGTTACGCTCGGCCGCCAATACGACGCGCTGACCGACACGCTGATTCCGCTTTCGGCGACATCGATCAACTTCGGCGATACCGCGTTCGCTCACCCGTTCGACAACGACGACATGACTCACTCATATCGTTTGAGCAACACAGTGAAGTACACGAGCCTTGTTTATTCCGGTTTGAAGTTCGAAGCGCAGTACGCGTTCTCCAATAGTACGGACTTTGCAGTGAATCGTGCTTACAGCGCCGGCCTTGCATACAGCAAGGGTCCGCTAAAGGCCGGTATCGCTTACTTTCAACTGAACGGCACGAAGAACACCACGATCAATAGCCCCGGCGCGCTCGATGTCAACGAAACGCAGGCGAACAACACTGCTGGCTTTGTGCTCGGCGCGGACGTGCAGCGGATCGCCGGCGCAGGCGTGAGCTACGAGATCGGCAAGGCGACGCTCGGCTTCGTCTATACGCACACGCAGTTCCAGGGCTCGACGTCATTCGGTTCGCAGAATGGAACCGTACGTTTCGACAACTACGAACTGAACGGCAAGTACCGGGTGTTGCCGCAACTGACGGTCGGCGCCGAATACGTCTTTACGAACGGCCATGTGACGGACACCTCGACGTTCGGGTCGTCGCCGAAGTGGAATCAGATCGGTCTGCAAACGGTGTACAGCCTCTCCAGGCGCACCGATGTCTATCTCGAAGGGGTTTATCAGCACGTCAGCGGCCACAATTTCAGCGCGTTCATCTACAACTCCGGCGGGGCTTCGTCGACCGGCAATCAGATTGTCGGCATGATGGGAATGCGCGCGCGCTTCTAACGGCGCGCGGTGGCGCGTGACCGGTCGTCACGCGCAGGCATGAGCGGCTCAGTCAGGCTGAAACGCGTGGCGATACTGACCGGGCGTCATGCCCATGATTGCCTTGAACGTGCGGGTCAGGTGCGCCTGATCCGCAAAGCCGGTCGCGATGGCGATGTCGGCAAGCGGGTGCTGCGATCGCAACAGCCGGCACGCCGCACGGATGCGCGACTGCGTTTGATAAGCATGCGGCGTGAGTCCGACCGACTGCTGAAACGCGCGCAAGAGCCGGAATGGCGGCACGCCCGATGTGGCGGCCAGTGCGTCCAGCGTAACCTTGTCATCGAGATTTTCGACCAGATAGCCGCGCGCGAGCTCGACCGCACGCGGTTCACGTTCGCGCGCGGGCAGCGTGACCGCGGTTTCCGAGTGTTGCAGCAGTAGTCTCGCGATCAGCGCGACCAGCCACGATTGACGTTCGAGTGAGGACGCATCGTGCTCGGAGCGTCTGTGCAGTTCCAGCAGCTCGCCGGCGGCGGCGGGATCGTCGAACGTCGGTCCAAGAAATGCGACGCTCGACGCCGGCGAGTATCTCCGCAGATCCTCCGCGGTGCTTTGCACCATTTGCGCAGAAAGGTGGATGGTTCTGCAACGCCAGCCTGCGCCGTTCACCGGTGTGCCGCAATGCGCTTCTTCCGCGTTGATCAGCGTGAAAGAGCCTGCTTTGGCGATGCCCTGACGCGAGCGAGTGCGCAGGTCGATCGCGCCTTCCAGCACCAGTCCGAGGCTGATTTCCTCGTGAGAGTGCCACGGATACGTGTGGCGAACATAAGTACCCTTGAGCATCTCCGCGTCATGCAGATCCGTCATCCGCCAAACCTTGACGCTGCTGTCGTGCGACATCTGTGCCTCGAAATCAGATTCCAGATGGACCCCCCGACGCAAAGCGAGGGACCGCAAAACAAGACCTTACCGAAATTTGCCGTTTTTGCCCGGCGCGCTGACGCAGCGATGTTTTCCGGGGCGAACGTGCGCCATTTCGGGCATGCCGGCGCGTGACCGCGGCGCCGGGCGAATTTCCTGCACCACGCGTCCCTTTCAGCTTACCGGGCTGCGCAGCGCCCGGTCTTGAAGAATCTTGCAACCGGGCGTGGCGCACGGAGGCACCGCTGCGCGCCTGCAAGATTCTTCAAGATGCGGTACGGAAGCGCCGGATATCGTTCGTCGTGCATGAAAGCAGGAAGCACGGAAACGCTGGCAGCAGGCCGGCGAACGGTAAAACAGGACTTCGATACGATGAAGCAGGACGAAAATAGTGTGGCTCTGGTTGGCGGCGGCGCCGCATGCGTGGCGACGTTCATTGCGCTGGTCAAACGGCGCGCGGCGAAGACGATTTACGTGATAGCACCCGGCGAGATTGGCCCCGGCATCGTTTTCGGAAGCCTTGACGATGACCTGTTATGCAATACATCGGCGGAAGTCATGTCTGTAATCGCCGATGCCCCGCAGGACTTTCTGCTGTATCTGCGTCAAACCGGGCGATCGGTCGACCCGGAAGCGTTCGTGCCGCGCTCGTCGATCGGCGCCTATCTCGCCGAACGCTTCCGCCACTTCTCCGATCTCGCGCGCCGACGCGGCATCAAACTCGTTCACCTGCCGTATCGCTTTCGTTCCGTGCGTGTCCTCGATGCGGGCGGCCACGAACTGAAGCTCGAGCGCGGCGATGCGTCGTATTCGCTCGTCGCGACCGACGTCGTTTTCTGCACGGGCTTTGGCGCGCCCCGCATTCCCGGTCCGCTGAAGCCGTACATCGGACATCCGCGTCTCATCGACAGCCCGTATCCGGAAGCCGACATGTTGCGTCGGGTTCCGGGACATTCACGCGTGCTGGTGGTCGGCAGCAAACTGTCGGCCGTCGATGCGGCGATTCTGCTGTGCCGCCAGGACTGCAAGGTGTCGATGGTTTCGCCGTCGGGCGCGCTGCCTGCGGTGCGCAGCCGATCCGTCAGAAACACGCGGTTTCGCCTCGACCGCGCGTGGCTCGAATCGCTTTTCAGGCGGTGGACGCCAGGCAGCGACGCGTCGTATCCGAAGGGCTTGAGGTATGCCTACCTGAAGTATTTCGTGTACCACATGACGACCCTGGCCGGACCTTCGTGGCGCGAGCAGTTCAGCACGGCACACGCCTATGCCGAGCGGTTGCGAGACCAGGTGCGTCTTGCGGAACACGGTCAATGTCAATGGCAGGACTTGCTGGTCGACCTTGTAGAGGCGATCAATGCGATCTACGCCGGAACGCGGTTTCCGTTTCGCGGCGCAATGCACCCCGCGATGGCCGAGCGCGTCGACCCGTACCTTACCGCGCTCGCCTTGCCGAACGCGAAGAAGTTGCTGAGCCTGATAGACGACGGGCTGTTGTCCGTCTGCAAGGGCAAGCTGCTCGATGTCGTTGCTCCGCCCGACAAGGCCGTGCCATGGTGCGTGAATTTTGGCCAGGGCTTTCAGCGATTCGATGCGATTGTCGTCACCGCCGGATTTCATGCGCCACGCCTCGTTAAAAACGAGGCAGGTGAAATGGAAATCGAAGCGTACGGCGCGCGCGACGAAGAGACGGTGGCGCTATCGCAGCGATTGAACGCGGAGCCGACCCGCCCGGCCGGCGCGGGCAACCTCTGGTTTGTCGGGCCGCCCGCACATTCGCGCGTGCCGATTTCGAGCGCGCTATTCGCCAACGCATCGGTAGCCGCGCGCGTGGCGGAAAATCTTGCATCGGACCACTGTGCCGCGATGTTCGGCGAATACTGTCCTCAAGACGCACCGTGCAGCGATGCGTGATTTGCCTTCAAAACGGTTTCAATAAACAGAATAGATAGCCTCCGAGGGTTCTTCGCGTACCCTTCGCCGGCGCACGGCTCCTAGAATCGTCAGCGTTGGATTTCATTTTTTCGAATAAATCAACGTACAGGGCTGCAGATGGCGGAGAACAGATCGATGCTGGTCGTCAGCGCGCATAGCGCCGACTTTGTGTGGCGGGCAGGCGGCGCGATCGCGCTGCATAAGAAAAACGGTTATCGCGTCAAGGTGGTGTGCCTGTCGTTCGGCGAGCGCGGCGAATCCGCCAGGTTGTGGCGAAAAGAAGGCATGACGCTCGACAAGGTCAAGGCGTCGCGCCGCGAGGAAGCGGAACGTGCCGCCGACGTGCTGGGCGCGGAAGTCGAATTCTTCGATCTCGGCGACTACCCGTTGCGCGTATCGGACGAAGCGCTGTTGCGCCTCGTCGACGTCTATCGCGACGTTCAGCCGGCTTTCGTGCTGAGCCATTCGCTCAAAGATCCGTATAACTTCGATCATCCGCTCGCGATGCACGTCGCACAGGAAGCGCGCATCATTGCGCAGGCCGAAGGCCACAACCCGGGCCAGAAGATTGTCGGCGCGCCGCCTGTCTACGCATTCGAACCGCACCAGACCGAGCAGTGCGAGTGGTCGCCGAACACGTTCCTCGATATCACTGAAGTATGGGACGTAAAGCGCAAGGCAATCGAATGCATGGCAGGACAGGAGCATCTGTGGGAGTACTACACCCGCGTCGCGCTGCAGCGCGGCGTGCAGGCCAAGCGCAATATCGGCATCACCGCGAAGCGCAACATCGAATACGCGGAAGGGTATCAGCGCGTCACGCCGAGCGTGGTCGGAGATCTGTCATGAAGCGCGGCGTCGTCGTAACGCGCATCTCGCGCGCTGATCCGGCCGCGGTCGAAGTGCTGAGGAGCGCCGGCAGCGCGACCGTTCATGAAGCGCAGAGCCGTCTCGGGCTGCTCGCCACTTATATGCGGCCCATCTATGCGGGCGCATCGATTGCAGGCTCCGCGGTGACGGTACTGATTCCGCCGGCCGACAACTGGATGATCCACGTGGCCGTCGAGCAATGCCAGCAAGGCGACGTGCTCGTCGTCGCGCCCACGTCCCCCTGCGATGACGGCTATTTCGGCGAACTGCTCGCCACCTCGCTCGCTGCACGCGGCGTGCGCGGTCTGATTATCGACGCGGGCTGCCGGGACGTGCGTGCGCTGAAGGAGATGGACTTCCCGGTCTGGTCGAAGGCGATCTCGTCGCAGGGCACGGTGAAGGAAACGATCGGCTCGGTCAACGTGCCGGTGGTGTGCGCGCAGCAACTCGTGCGTCCCGGCGACGTGATCGTGGCCGACGACGACGGCATTGTCGTGGTCCCGCTCGAGACGGTCGCCGCGGTTGCCGAAGCGGCAAAGGCGCGTCTCGTGAAAGAGGAAAAGACGCGCAGCGTGCTTGCCACCGGCCAGCTCGGCCTCGACTACTACGGTATGCGCGACAAGCTCGCGGCCAAGGGCCTGGTCTACGTCGAATCGGCCGACGACCTTTAACGCAGCCACGTTGCCTCGCATTGTCGTTCGAGATACGGGCGGACGCTAAAGCGCTCGCCCGACATGAAAGAAGGAGACACCTCGATGCACGATGCAGCGAGTACGACGGCAATCGCAAGCGTAGCGTTCATCGGGTTCGGTGAAGCGGGCGGTATTCTCGGCGCGGCGCTCGCGAACAAAGGCGTGCAGGTGTCGATGTACGACCGCCTGCTCGACGCTGACCGCCCGCATGCCGAGGCCATGCGCGACAAGGCGCGTAAAGCCGGCGTGCGTGCGGCGCCGGATCCCGCGCAGGCGTTGGTCGGCGCGCAATTGATAGTGTCCGCGGTGACGGCTGCTTCGGATATCGAAGTAGCCGAAGCAGTGAGCCGCTGCATCGCGCAGGACCAGACGTATCTCGACATCAACTCGGTATCGCCGCATACGAAGCAGCACGGGCAACGCTGCATCGAAGCGGCGGGCGCCCGCTATGTCGAAGCCGCGGTCATGGCGCCAGTGCCGCCGTATGGACTGAAAGTGCCGATGCTGCTCGGCGGCACGACCGCCGAAGCGCTTGCGCCACGACTGCAGGCACTCGGCTGCAATGCGCAAGCCGTATCGGCGAAGGTCGGCGTCGCGTCGGCCGCCAAGATGTGCCGCAGCGTGATGATCAAGGGCATCGAGGCGCTATCCGTTGAGTGTCTCGCGGCGGCGCGGCATTACGGCGCAGAGGAAATCGTGCTGGCGTCGCTGAAAGAGACCTTCGGCAAGATGCAAAACGATGCGGATGTGCCCGGCTATATGATCAGCCGGGTTGCCGAACACGGGCGCCGGCGCGCGGAGGAGATGCGCGAAGTCGCGCAGACGCTGCGCGACGCAAAACTCGACCCGCTGATGAGCGAGGCGTGCGCGAAACTGCAGGACAGCGTAGCGGATGCCATGCAAACGCGCGGCATGCGTTACGAGGACGTCGTGCCTTTTGTCTGGCGGGACTTTCTCGACCTGCTTGCGCGCTAGGCGACCGCACACGCTAGGCGACCGCACGCCTCGATGCAAGCGGATTGAATTGCGCGACGACCTCGCGAATCGCATCGATAAGCTTGCGCGCGGCCGGCGACGGGTCGGCGAATGCACGCATCGTCAAGCCGATGTCGCGCTCGGTGTCCGGCATCGGCACGTCGAGTACCGCGAGCTGGCCCAGTTCACATTCGTACTGCATCTGGTGCGCGGAAAGCGCGGCCACCATATCCGATTGCAGCAACAGGCCGCGAATCATCGCAAGATCGGCGGTTTCGACCGCGGGTACGGGTGGCGCGAGCCGGCCGCGCTCGAAGAGCGCGTCGAGAATCGCGCGGCTCGGCGAATGGCTGCGCGGCAGCACCCATTGCATGTCGGTCAGCTGTTTGAGCTTCAGATTGCGCACGCTCGCGAGCGGATGACCTGGCCGCGCCAGCACTGCCATCGGTTCGGACATCAAAGCCTCCGTGACGAGGCCGCTTGCCGGATCGGGCTCGCGCACCGCGCCGAGAATAAAGTCGATATCGCCCGCACGCAGGCCTACGGCGAGCGTTTCATAGGCGCTTTCGTCGGTAATGACGCGCACGCCCGGATAGGCCTTGCTCAGACGAGCGACTGCGGCGGGCAGGATCAGCGTGCGCGCGAGCGGCAGCGCGCCGACGAGCACATGCCCGCGAATCGTGCCCTGCAATGCCGCGACGTCATCGGGCACGTGGCGCAATTCATTTAGCGCGCGACGTACGTGAAGCACGAAGATCTCGCCGTCGGGCGTGGGCTGCAGGCCGCGCGCGCTGCGATGAAACAGTTCGAAGCCCGCGCCTGTCTCGAGCACACGGATCGCGCTGCTGACCGCGGGCTGGCTGATGCCGAGCGCGCGTGCGGCGCTCGGCATATGCCGGTGGCGTGCGAGTTCGACGAGCAGTTGCAGACGCCGCGTATTGAGCAGCGACGACGGCACGCCGCGCGGCCCGTTCAGGCGCCGGTCCTGCTGCCGCGTCGCGCACCATGCGGCCAGCGTTTCGAGTTCGCCGAATACACGCTGGGCACGCTCGAGCACCGTGCGGCCGGTCGGTGTGGGCAGCATGCCCGACGGATGCCGCTCGAACAGCGACACGCCGAGCGCACCCTCGAGTTCGTGAATCGAGCGCGTGACGGCCGACTGCGCGCGGTACAGCGTCTCGGCCGCGCGCATCGCGCTGCCGTGCTGCGCAACGCGAACGAACACGAGCAGATGCGCGAGATTGAGCAGCTCGCGCGTTGCGTGCGTATCGGTAACGGGCGGGCGAGGGCGATCGACGGTCATGGCGCACAGTGGACGAGTGGCGGTCAATGATACGCGACGCGTTCGGCGCTTTGCCGCGAAACGGGCGGTCGCGGCGTCACCCGCGTCCTTCCTTGTCGCTCGTGCGGGTCTCCTTTTTGCCCAGATGGTACTCGACGGCGCTGTTTATGGTCGGATGAAATCGTTCGGCGCCGACGAGTTCCATCAGTTCGAAGCGTTTGAGCTTGTCGCGCACGGGGTCCTTCATTTCGGCGAAATGCAAGGTGATCCCGCGCTCGTTCAGTATGCGAATCAACTCGAGCAACATATCGGCCGACGTCACGTCCACGCTCGTAACCGGTTCGGCTGCCACGACGATCCTGCGCACGGGCGTCGGCGATTCGTCGACGGCTTGTAGCAGGCGCTCCTGAAATAGCTCCGAGTTCGCGAAAAACAACGGAGCGTCCCAGCGAAACAGCAGTAATCCCGGAATGCGCGTCGCATTCGGGTAACGCTCGATGTCATGGAAGCCTCGCACGTCATCGACGCGACCGAGGACCGCAAAGTGAGGCCGCCAGCCATCCCATAGAAACTCGATGACGGCGATGGCGACCGCGATGCAGATGCCCGTAATGGCGCCAAAGACCGCCACGCCGACAAAGCACACGATGGAAAGCCAGAACTCCCACTGCTGGATGCGATAGATCCGCCTGAGGTCCGCGATTTCGAAGAGGCCAATGGCAGCCGCGATGACGACGGCGGCCAGCGCGCTGTTAGGCACGTAACGCATCAGGTTCGGCGCGGCGATCAGCAGCACGGCGACCGCCAGCGCACCTGCAACACCGGCCAGTTGCGTTCTGGCACCCGCGGCTTCGGCCACCGGCGTGCGCGAAGAGCTGCTGCTGATCGGAAATCCCTGAAATAGACCGGCCGCCAGGTTGGCGGCGCCGAGACCCACCATTTCCAGGTTGGGGTCGACGCGGCTCCGGGTTCGCGCCGCAAAGGTTCGCGACAGCACACTCGTATCGGCAAACGATATAAGCGCGACGGCGCAGCCGCCGATGACGATTCTGGTCAGATCGACTCTGTTCGCCCAGGGCAAGACAAAGGACGGCAGACCTTGAGGAATCTTGCCGAGCACCTTGACGCCGAGGCTGTCGAGGCCGAACGCGCTCACGCATAGCGTCGCGAGCACGACCGCGATCAGGATGCCCGGCACCTTTTCAAAGCGTTTGAGCAAGAGGATCAACGCAAGGCTGCCTGCGCCTACCGCGAAGCTGTACCAGTTCGTTTTGCCGTCGGCAATGCCTATAACGAGGCTTAAGAGACCCCTTAGGGGGCCGTCCTCATCGATTCTGATAGCGAAGAGCTTCGGCAACTGGCTGATCAGGACGGCAATCGCGATACCGTTCATATAGCCGTATCGGATCGGTTTAGATAGCAGCTCGGTGACAAAGCCGAGACGCAGTACGCCCATGGCAATGCAAAATACGCCGGAGACGATCGCCATCATGCTCGCCACGGCGATCGCGCGCGACGGATCGCCGCTAGCCATCGTCGCGACGACGGCGAGAATCGGCGCGGCAAGGGCGGAATCCGGGCCGAGCACGAGAATCCGGCTGGGTCCGAAGACAGCGTAGGCAAGCAACGGAACGATGGTCGCGTAAAGGCCGTATACGCCCGGTACACCCGAAGCCTCTGCATAGGCAATGCCGACCGGCACCAGCATGGTGGTCAGGACAAGGCCGGCGGCGATGTCTTTCGGCAGCGAGCTCGCCTCGTATTCCCTTAGCATCGTCACGCCGGGCAGCCAACGCAACCACCCGTGATCGTTCCTGCCAGAGCGTTTGGATTCGCAAAGGGATGTGTCGGGTTGCATGCGTCGATCGCGTGAGATCGCACCGGCCTCACGCACGGATGGTTGGAAGCTGTGCCGCCTGGCGCTTCGATAACGCCTAGAATAGTTGAGGGATGCAAAAGAGAACAGTGCGTCAGGCGTCGTTCGCGTGGCTCTCGAGGCGCCGCTGGAAGCGAGGAATAGACAGATGGCAATGCTCGACTGGCTACTCAACCGGAATCGTGCGCAGCCTGGCTCGCCAAACGCAGCGCGGATCGACGAAAGCATCGAACGCATTCTGACCATACATCCGCGCCTGCAAATGGCGCCTCACTATGAGCAGCGTCTGAAGCCCGCTGTATCGAGTTCTCTCCAGCACATCGACGGCTTGCTCGCTTCATTGCCGCCTGCGCATCGCGCCGATGCGCAGGCGTGGTCATCCGATTTTCACCTGCGTGCTTTTTTTGCTACGCCTGACGTGTTGCTGGAGGCGTTCGCGCGCGCCGAAGAACTGCGGTTGTTTTTCGACCGGAATCCCGACTCTGCCGAAGCCTATGCGACGCTGGGCATGGCGATGAATGAGCGGCATTTCCTCGGCGTCGAGCTCCAGGGCAATGACGTCCGTCACGACGTTCCTCAGACTTCATTGCTGTTCGGGGATCATCGCGTGCGCATGTGCAGTCGCACCGAGTCCGAACTGCGTGACGAGATTGGACATCGTCTAATGGACCAACTGGTGCTCGAGGGCATGGCGAAGCTGACGAACGATCACAATAAACTGCTTGACGAAGCGCGCTCGCTGCTGCAAGCACGCAAGACGCTTCTGGAACAGCAGGGCACCGGCATGCGTTCGGTAGTCGGCGGTGAATCGGCGGACGAGGCGGGACAGCTCGAACACGTGCAGAAGCAACTGGAAGAAAACGCGCGCAACCTCGGTGAGATCAGAATGCCGGGCAAAACATACGACCTGCAGCTCAAGGGAATATGCGACGTTCTGGCTAATCCTGCGGCGCATCTGTATGTCAGCTCGAAACGCGTTCGCATCGACCTGATGAACGTTGTCCGCGACAAGGAAGGCTCGGGTTGCCACGAAATCGAGTTTCATTTCGCGCGCATTCCGGGTGACCCGCCCCGGACACGCGCTTTTGTGCTCGTGTGCTTTCCCCGCACGGAACTGATGCCAGGCGGGTTGCGAATCGATGCCGCAATGCGCGGCCTGATCTGACAGTCGGATCGCATCGCGTATCGCCGGCCCATAGAACGGCGCGGATCACCGGTGCTTTGCACGGCGACCGCGTTGACAGTTCCACTGCTCGAATTCAAATCTGGAGCGGAGTCACCTTCGTGCCGGCAAGCGAGACGTCCGCCATCAATCCGGCATTCGTCATGACGATGACTTCCACAGGCGCAGTGGCCGAGGTCGTATCGATCATACCGTTCGCGCCGATCTTTACGAGCGCCACGGACGCGTCCCCGGCAACTGTCCAGCCTTGCGACTTCCTGAACTGATCGAGCGCGTCGGACGTCATGAAAAGAAACACGATCGCCTTCGATTGCGCCCCCGCAGTCAGACCAAACGAACCCGATGTCGTGCTGTAGTACCCGACAGTGCCGCCGCTTACTCGTAGCGCACCATCGCCATGCTGCCCGCCAACAATGAATCCCGCCTGGAGTACGTTCGGGAAGACCAGAACCCCTTGCGCCTTCGATACGAGTTCCCTCGATCCTTTGACCGAAGTGTAAAGGCGCGATAGCGCACCGTCGACGCTTGCGTCGATGGACTGACGCCGGGCCATATCCGTTGCCGCGCTTTCGCCGCTGCCGGTCGTCGTCGTGCAGCCGGTGCAGGCGGCGAAGACAGCCGCCGCGCTCGCGCTTATCAAGAAATCTCGCCGCCGCATCGTCATCCTCCATGTGTGGTTGATGGCTAATTCATTTAATGCCCTGTATCTGAATTTTCAAAATCTATTTTTTTAAATAAGGGTTCCGAATTACAGGTCTGAATTCTGATGAACTGAGAATGAGAATTGAGGGCTACGGCAATGTGCTAAAGGCAGGGGATTCGCGAAGCGGCTACATGCAAGCTTCGAATGATTAATTGGACCAAGGTCCACTATCGTTCGTGTAGCGCTGTGAGTAGGCTGAAGCAGGATCCGCTGGTGATGATGTTCCGCATGAGCCATGTCCGCATGTGGACGGCGCTAATACTTTCGAGGAGCACAACGATGAAGATCGGAAACTGGCTGCTGGTCGTCACCCTCGCCGTGGTGGCCCATCCGGCACTCGCTCAGCCGCAGACGTCGGTCGATGTGACAAAAGGGATGGGCAATGCGTCTGTGACGGCAACCTCCACGGTCACCGCCACGATCGTAGCGATTGCGCCGGCAACCCGAACCGTGACGCTGAAAGAGAGGAGCGGACGGGTGTTCGAGGTTGAGGTGGGCGAGGAGGCGCGCAATTTCGATCAGCTCAAGGTTGGCGACATCGTCACGATGGAATACAGGAAGGCGATGTCGCTAAGTCTCGAGAAAACGAACGGCCCGCGCTCTGCCACGCAGCAGCTTGTCGAAAAACGCGCCGCCCCTGGTGAGAAGCCCGGCGGCACCATCGGCCGGGAGGTGACGGTGATCGCGGATGTCGTCTCCGTTAATGCCAAGGCCAAATCCGTTACGTTGAAGGGCCCACAAGGCAATACCGTCGATGTCGTCGTGGAAGATCCGGAGCAGATGAAGAACATCCGGAAGGGCGATCAGGTGAAGGTTGTCTATACCGAAGCAATTGCCATATCGGTGAGCCCCGGCGCCAGCCAGTAGGGTAGGTGCGGGTCGCGCTAGAAATCGTGCCGGACAGAAACGGCTGCCCCGATTTCGTGCGAGTGTGTAGCGTTGATGAGGGGGTTCGCCATAAAGCGCCAGGTGTCGTCGGGCGCGGTCGAACGCGCTGACGATGCCGACGTTGCAGGGGCGCCATATTGCGTCGAATTCCGCTTCACAATCTGGCTCTCGATTGTCGTGCCCGCATAGGTCGATGCGCCGGCCTCCGGCTGGGGCGAGAACGGAACATTGGCGTTTCCGTACGCAAACTGGTATTGGCTGAGTGCCGCACTGTAATTCTGTTCGGGTTGCTTCGTTGTTTGCGTGCTTGCCGGCTTCGTCGCAAGCGCTGTTTTCGTGCGCGGGCTGTGCGAATGCGTTTGGGGCCGATCGGCTGATCGAACGTTATTCGGGTGCGCGGAGGATGTGTGCGCAGCCGGATTTCCAGGCGGTGCTACAGGGACCTCGGCGAAGCCGACGCTGGTGAGACCCCATAAGAATGCGCCGGCGATCCAGTAGCGCGGTTTGCGACCGTGCATGAACGCCCCATTGGATAGCTGAGAAATCGGCATTCGAAAACCTTCTGTTTCGTACGCGCGTCTGGTGCAGGCCAGCCGCCATGAACTGCCTCGCGCGGTATTGGATGCTTGCTTGCCCATCGAACAGGCAGCGTCATCATAGAGCACGTCAAATGGACGAACAGTTCGAGATTTCCCTTGTAACGCGGATTTCGCGGCCAGAATACAACAGGGGTTTTCACTTAGTCCGCATCTGCGCTTAATGTCGCTGGCCCGTAAGCGGGCGCGTTTCCCTGCTTATCTGAAGGATCCAGTGCGCGCAGAGACGCGTCCTGGAATCGTTCGGCACGCCGCATTTCCCTCTGCCGGAGACGAAATCGGGTACGTTTCTCTACCGATAATGTACGTTCGGCTCGTCGCGACGAACCCGTCGGCGTAGGTCGCTTCGATAAAGAATGCACTCCAGCCCGTTTCGGGTTCGCGAATCGGCGCGTCAATCGTGCCGTCGTCTGTCGGTGCAATGGGGTTCGCGGTATATCGAATACCGCACGCCAACCGGAAATCGCGCGCGTGCGGATTCGTCGCGCTCCATAACGCAAGCGTTTTCGGCGGCTCCGAAGAATCGAAGCGAACTACCGCGTCGCGGCCCTGGCGGCTTAGCGTGGTATTGATCGACGGCAACGGCACTGCGTTTTGCAGCCTGTTGACGAACGGCGTCATCGAACGATGCGTCGCATCCTTGATGTCGTGATGCGAAGCATTCGGCACCATGCGCAGCGTCTTGATGCCGCCTAGCCTGTCATAGTAGAAGCCGGCGTTATCGGGCGCGAACAGATCGTCGCCGCTAGCGTTGACGATGTACTTTGGCACGTCGAGCCTTTGCGCGTGGCGCGTTCCAAGATACCGGAGCGGATCGACGATCTGCATCAACGCATCGAACTGCGTGGTGTCGATCTTCTCGTCGATATGCTCCGCAAAGTATGGGGAAAAAGCGATTGGCCATGCACCTCCGTACGAGCGATACATGTGGTTCAGCACCTCGCGTGTGTCGAGAATGTCGGCGGCGAACGCCACAATTGCATCGATTCTCGTGTCGGCGATGACGGCAAGCCAGCTTGCCCACGCGCGTTTCGATACGGCAGAGATCGTAAACGCGCGAATGCCGAGCGCGCTCAATTCGCGTTCGGCCAGCGACATCGCGCGGGAAATGGCCGCAACCATCGGCACGTTCAACGGCAGTGTCGGTCGTCTGGCGGGATCGTCAAGAAAAAGCGCCCAGCTATGCGCAACGCTGTCGTCTTCGGCACGCGCGCGGCCGTCGTCGGTATAGACGAGGTTCTGGTTCGGCACGTCGTGGATCACCACCACGGCCGTTCGCGTTTCACAGGCGATGGTTGCGAGCACATCGTGTGCAAAGTCGTGCGGACGGGCAGCGTCTTCACCGCTTTGATCGTGCCGTGTTCCGCCGTTCACGACGAGCAGCGCGCGCTCGCGCATCGCGTCGGGCGGAACGTAGAGCGTGACGTCGTGTTGCCACAGAGCCGGCTGGACGAGCGCTTCAGGCGACCAGTTCTGCGAATTCAGCAAATACGTATGCTGTTCGACTCCGGGCAGGCTGTTGCGCGCTGTCTTCAGATATTGCAGCGGTTGGCGCTCGATCGCGTCCCGGTAAGCAACGATGACATCTTCGAAGGCAATGGAGTCGTTGGGCATATGCAAGCTTGGCGCGCAAGGGGTGATCAAACGTTTGAACGCTTGTCATCTGTTTCGTGGCGACGACCGCATGTTCGCCGTGCCTCGTGTGTGTAACGGCTCGACATCGAGGTCCCGTCTACTTCAACAAAACACCTTCGTCAGCGGCGAATTCCCACACGAACGCTGTCGCAAGCAGGTTTGACACGCCTGTCGCAACATCGACCGTTCGCGCATTCAGCGGCCGATCATCGTGACCGGGGTTTCCCCCACGCGCGCGAAACCGCGATACATTCCTTCGGTATTGAACGGCAATGCGACGTTGCCATGGGCGTCGACGGCAATCAGGCCGCCGCGTCCGTCGATGCGCGGCAAGCGATTCATCACGACATCTTGCGCCGCTTCATCGAGCGACACGCCGCGATAGGCGATCTGCGCGGCCACGTCGTAGGCGGCGACCATGCGGATAAACATTTCGCCCGTGCCTGTCGTGGAGACGGCGCAGGTCGCGTCGTCGGCGTAGCAGCCCGCGCCGATCAACGGAGAGTCGCCGACGCGGCCCGGTTGCTTGTTCGTGATGCCGCCCGTCGATGTCGCGGCTGCGATATGGCCTTGCAGATCGACGGCGACCGCGCCGACCGTGCCGAATTTGTTATCGGGATCGATCGGCTCGCGCGGCGGCGCATCCGCCTCGTTTTGCGCGGTTGGCGATTGCGCGGCCGCAAGTGTGGCGCCGTCATGGTCGAGCATGGCGCGTTGCTGACTGCGTGCCAGCTGCCATTGCCGGTGTCGGTCGTCGGTGTGGTAGTAAGAGGGCTCGACCAGTTCCAGACCTTGCGCCTGTGCGAAGGCTTCGGCGCCGTCGCCCGTGAACATCACGTGTTCGCTGCATTCGAGCACGCGCCGTGCTGCGAGCACCGGATTGCGCACGCGCGTCACGCACGACACGGCACCCGCTTTCAGCGTGCGGCCGTCCATGATCGACGCGTCGAGTTCGTGCTTGCCTGCCGATGTGAAGACCGCGCCGCGTCCCGCATTGAACAGCGGGCAGTCTTCGAGTAGCCGCACCGCCTCGGTAACGGCATCGAGCGCGCTGGCGCCGTTGGCGAGCACGCGCTGCGCGGCGTCCAGCACCGCGCGCAATTCGGCGTGATAGCGCGCTTCGACGTCCGGCGTCATCGACGCTCGCGAAATCGTGCCGGCGCCGCCATGAATCGCGATGACTGCGTTCGAGGTCATTGTTTGCTCTTCGACAGGTTCGAGGGGTGAGGACATCGGCGAGCCAGGTTAGCACGAATCGGCCGTTCGGTCGAAAATCCGTTGGCCGATAGCGATGGCGCCGCGTTTTGGGGAGGAACGCCTATCACTTTGCGGAATAACCGTTGTTTACCGATCGCAAGCTGTTGCCGCCGGCGCTTTGAGGCGTAACGAGAAAGACCGTCATGCGTATGAAAGCGTCGATTCGAATGATACGAAAGCTCACGCCTTGTCGTCGCTCGCGATAACGGTAACGAGCGGTAGCAGGCGCCGATAGGAATCGTTCGCATTCAAGCGCCGACTCACGTAGTATGGCGGCTCGCGTTCCTCGCGGAACTGAATGCGGCGCCATGCGATGTTGAATACTCTGCTGATAAGCAATGTCTGGTTTTATGTTGTGGGCGTGCCGGCGCTTCTGCTGACAAGTCTTTCAAAGGGCGGCTTCGGCCTTGGCGTCGGCGTCGTGACCGTGCCGCTGATGGCGCTCTACCTGCCGGTGCCGGAGGTGGTCGCGATTCTTTTGCCCGTGCTTTGCCTGACCGACCTGCTCGCGTTATGGCAATACCGTGGTCAATGGAACCGGCCGTTGCTGCGGCTCGCCATACCGGCATCGTTTATCGGCATCGGCGCGGGCACGCTGGCGTTACATCATCTCGGCGAAGCATGGTTGCGGCTCGCTGTCGGTTTGATCTCCGTCGATTTTGCGCGGCGTCGCATACCCGGAGCGCGCCGCGTTGCGACGACGGAAGCGGTGCCGCGTCTACGACCGGCTTCTTGCGTGTTCTGGGGCGCGACATCGGGCTTCACGAGCTTTATGGCGAACGCGGGCGAACCGGCACTGACGATGTATCTATTGCCGTTCAGGTTGAGCAACCGCTGTTTTGCCGGCACCACGGCTGCATTCTTCGCCGTGGTCAACCTCGCGAAGCTGATGAGCTTTTCGATGCTTGGCCTCTTCACACGGACCACTTTGCTGACGAGCCTTCTGCTTACGCCCGTCGCGGTGCTCGGCACATATGCGGGCATCCGCTTGAATCGCAGACTCAATGCAACGCTCTTTCATCAGCTTTCATGTGCGATTCTGCTCGTGATCGGTGTCAGGCTCATTTATACGAGTCTTAGGGCGATCGTGTAGGCTGGCGGGAAGGTCGGTTGGCCTATCGTGGAGGTCCCGTCGAGCGAAGGAGGCGACGCGAAAGATTGGTTCGGTCTACTTGCGAGACCCCGATCTCAATCTGATTGAATCGCCGAACTGATGAAATAGCGCATCGCGAGGCGCGTGCGGCGCGCGGGGAAAAGACACAAAGTGTCCTCCGCGGTGGAACAGACTGGCACAAACCCTGACTTCCCCGAGGCGCATTTTCGAATGCGTTTGCGGCCTTGGCTGCATCTCGCCCTACAGGCATGGGAAATGCATTCTGCAGTCGGATCCTTACCCACACGCCGGAGCGGCCATGAAACAAGCGAGCATCGCGCGCCGCGGGGCGGATTGCGAGGACGCACACGATGGGCGCGAACGAGCAACTGCAGGATTGGCGCAGCTATGCGCTTAACCTCGAGCAGGAAGCCGCCAAAGCCGTAATCGGGCATCACGACACCGTACGCCTGATCAATATCGCGCTGTTCGCGCGGGGCCACGTGTTGCTCGAGGGCGGCGTGGGCGTCGGTAAGACGACGCTGCTGCGGGCAATCGCACGAGCGATTGGCGGCGAATTCGAGCGCGTCGAAGGCACGATCGATCTGATGCCGGGCGACCTCGTTTATCACACGTATGTCGACGCGGTCGGCAAGCCGCGCATCGAGCCGGGGCCACTGCTCAAGCACGGCGAATCGCTATCGACATTCTTTTTCAACGAGATCAACCGCGCTCGCCCGCAGGTGCAGTCGCTGTTGCTGCGCGCGATGGCCGAGCGCTCGGTGTTCGCATTCGACCGCGAATACAACTTTCCGCATATGACGCTGTTCGCCGATCGCAACAAGGTCGAGAAAGAAGAGACCTTCGAGCTCGCATCGGCCGCGCGCGACCGCTTCATGTTCGAACTCAACATGGCGACGCCCGACGACGACGATGTGCGCCGCGCACTCGTATTCGATCCGTCGTTTCACGATATCGACGCGCTGGTCGAGCGCGTGACGCCGGAAGTGTTGCCATGGCGCGAATTGAACACGATGGCCGCGATCATTCAGGCAAGCGTGCAGACGTCCGATGCGATCGAGCGTTACGCGCTCGATATCTGGCGAGCGACCGAATCGCCGCGGCGTTACGGCATCGAACTCGAAGACGTCGATATCGACAATCTGATTCTTGCAGGAGCGAGCCCGCGCGGCATGAGCATGCTGCTGCGCGCCGCGCGCGTCGTAGCATGGCTCGCGGGGCGCACCTACGTCGAACCGGAAGACGTGCATGTCGTGCTGACGCCGGCGCTCGGACATCGTGTGTTTTTTACGCCGATCTACGAACTGCGGCGCACCGAGCTTGCACAGGCGCTGACGCAGCAGATCGTCGCGCGCATTGCAGCGCCGTAACACCATGCGTGCGCAACTCAAGGAGTTCCACTACAGGCTGCCGGTGCGGGTAGCCGGCGCCCGGCCCGGCTCGCATCGCGGCACGAGCGTCGGCGCAGGGCAGGAATTCGTCGCGCACACGCGGCTTTTCGACTATCCGGACCCGCGGCGCATCGATATCCGGGCCAGCATTCGCGGCGGTCACGGCGACTGGCTCGTGCGGCTTCACAGGCAGCGCGTCGCGGTGCCGGTCTACGCGGTCGTCGATGTGTCGGCATCGATGCGTTTCGGTCGCGATGCGGACGCGCCGACGAAGCTCGATGCCGCTGCGCAGTTTGCCGAGGCGCTCGGCTATAGCGCATTTCGCCACGGTGACCGGGTGGGCATGCTCGCGTTCGACGAAGGCGAGCGCGAAGACCTGTTTTTGCCGGCGCGGCAGGTGCGCGGAGCCGGTGCGCTGATGCGCGCGACATTGCTCGACGCAAAGGTTCGCGACCGGCATTCCGTGTCGAAGTCGCGGGCAAGCGGATTGGAAAGAGCGTTTGCGCGCATTGCCGAGCGCGCGTGTCTTGCCTTTCTGGTCTCCGATTTCCAATGGCCGATCGAGGCGTTGCCGGACATGCTCCGGTCGATGTCGCGTGTCTGGCTCGTGCCGATCGTCGTCTGGAGTTCGGCGGAAGTGGAGCCGCCGTCGGCTCGCGGTTGGCTCACGACACACGATATGGAAACCGGCGAACAGCGATCGCTCTGGATAACGGACAAGCTGCGCGACCGATGGCGTGCCGGCATGGCTGCGAGAAAGCAACACATTATCGATACCTTCGCGAAGGGCGGCGTGCGTCCGCTCTTCATGACCGACACGTTCGATGCCGATGCGCTGAGCCGCTATTTCGTGGAGCAAGTCGCATGACGCCACGACGGAACGGCGCCAGGTACGGCGCGTCGCAAGGCAACTTCGGTGTGCGTCTGCGTGTGGTGGCGTGCCAGCATGCGTCTGGTTTCACGCTAGCGCGCGCGTTTGCATGCGCGTTCGCGATGTTGTGCAACTGTCCAATGGCTAGCGCAGCCGAAGCGTCGGTTCAGCAGCCTCCCGCATACGGTCATGCCATAGCCGACGTGCTAGAGCAACAGGTGTTGCTCGAACAGCATGGACAGCGCGTGGATCTCGCGGCGCCGCCATCCGCAGGCCGAATTTCGCTGTGGCTCGAACGCCGCCTTTCATCGATTTCAACCGATAGCGCCGGACGACGATGGCTCGTGCTGCGTTATCAGATCATCAATGCACCCGAGCAGCTCACGTCCGTGACCATTCCCGCGCTAAAGCTTCCGCTTGCCTCGGGTGCAACGCTCGACATTCCCGACTGGCCGGTGACGGTCGCGCCGTTGACGCTGAGCGAACCGCCGAACGTCGGCCGGCTGACGCCGCTGCAAGGAGACCGCATTGTGCCAGCGCCGCCCGTGGCGCCAATCCGGCGCGCAATTGCGATCTGGGGCTCGGCAACGTTCGGCATCGTGATCGCATGGAGCCTATGGTGGTTATGGCGCGAGCGTCGCGAGCGCGCCGCGCTGCCGTTCGCACGCACGTGGCGCGCGCTGCGACGTCGCGACGCCGCATCGATGGAAAGCGATACGCAGACGTGGCGGCTGATTCATGATGCGTTCAACGCGACGGCCGGCCGCGTCGTGCGCGCGCGCTCATTACCCGAACTGATGCAGCATGCTCCGCACTTGCAGACGCTCGAACCGCAGATCGAAACGTTCTTTCGCTGTTCGAGCGCGCGCTTTTTTCAAGGCGCGCACATCGGGCCGCAGCAGGAGCATTTTTCGCTGCGCGATTTTGCCCGCGCGCTATATCGCGCGGAGCGGCGCAACCGGCGCTAATTGAATGCCATGCCTGACTTTACCTATCCGTGGGTGCTCCTGCTGCTGCCGCTCGCCGCATTGCCGCTGTTGCGCCAGCACTTCGAATCGCTGCCGTTTTCGTGCGTGACGTGGCTGCCGGGCGACCGGGTGGGCCGCTTCGTCAGCGCGTTGTGGCGCGTTCTTGCGATGCTGGCCATTGCCTCGATCATCGTTGGACTATCGGGACCGGGCAACTCGAACCTCGAAAGGCGTGTAACGGGCACCGGCGGTGAAATCATGATTCTGATGGACCGCAGCGCGAGCATGGACGCCGAATTGGGCCGCGGGCTCGCGAAATACTCAAGCGCGCTTTCGACCGGCGAATCGAAGCGGCAGGTCGCATCGCGCGCGTTGGCCACTTTCGTGGCACATCGTCCTAACGACAGCTTCGCATTCGTGCTGTTCGGTTTGCAGCCAATGCTGGCGGTGCCGTTCACGCGCGATCATGGAATTGTCGATGCGGCGATGGAAGCGACCAACGTGGGGCGCGGTATGCCGGATACGCGGCTCGACGCCGGGTTGTCGTATGCGGTGCGCCTCTTCGATGGCCGGCCGCGCGCCGGCGGACGCGCCATCGTTCTGGTCTCGGACGGCGGGGCGCGGCTCGATTCGGACGCGCGTCGAAAGATTGCTGCGGCGCTTGCCGATAACGGCGTCGCGCTTTATTTCGTCTATCTGCGCAGCGGCATCTTCAGCCCCGATCTGAGCAACATCGAACCGCGATTCGAACACTCGGCCGAGGCCGAACTGCATCGGTTCTTCCAGTCGCTACGGACACCGTACCACCTGTATCAGGCAAAGGATGCGGAGCAGATGGCTGCCGCAATGGCCGAAATCGGGCGCCGCGAGAGTCAGCGTTCGCTATTCATCGAGCGACTGCCACGGCAGGACAGAAGCATACGGTGTTTTGCGGTGGGTCTATTCTGCTGTGCTGCGTTGATCTGCATGAGTGCTGTTCAGAAGCGGAGCTTCGCATGAAACGCATAGGGATGCATATTCTGTTCGGTGGTGCCGCAGCGTGCTGCGCAGGCGTTACCGTGTACTACGCAGTGGCGCTACAGCGGGCGATCGATGTGAGCCGCGCGATCGACGCCATGCGCAGCGCAACCGTCGCGCAGCTTTCGAACGGACCCGCCAATGAGGCACCGCAGGCGCGTCTTGCTCGCGCTGTTGCGTTGTCCGCCGCAGGGAGCGAGGCGAACGCGGGCAAGCTGTTCAACGAGCTCATGCTGCAGCCCGGTCCGGTCGACGTTAAGCGGGCTGCGCTTTTCGATCTCGCGAACATGTCGTTGCGTGCATCGGCCGGCGGCGACGCGCGCGGGCCGCTACGATCGCTGCCGTTGCTCGAAACAGCAAAGTCGCGCTACCGCGATCTGCTACGCGACGATCCGAGCGACTGGGACGCGCGCTACAACCTCGAGCGCGCACTGCGTCTCGCACCGGAATCGCCCGACGAGACCGAGACCGATCAGGATATCGAGCAGCGACGCAGCGTCAGGGTACGCGGCGCGCAGCCTCAGGAACTGCCGTGAACACCGGCACGGGCGGCAGGCCGGGCGTCGTGCGCCGATATGCATTGCTCGGCGCGGCTGCGTTGCTGCTGGTCGCGGCAGTATGGATGCCACCGATGGCGCGTGCGCGGTTCATATCGAGCTACATCGTTACGTTCGACATTACACAGAGCATGGATACCGAGGACGTCACGCTGAACGGGCGTCCCGTGAGCCGGCTGACGTTCGCGAAGACGGCGGTGCAGCACGCCTTGCAGCGCTTGCCTTGCGGTTCGCTTGTCGGCTGGAGTGTCTTCACGGGAACGCGTTCGCTGTTGCTTTTCGTTCCGGTTGAAGTCTGTTCGCATTACGATGCTTTACTGTCGTCGCTAGATCAGATCGGCGGACAGATGCGCTGGGCAAATAGCAGCGTGATTGCGCAAGGCGGCCTTTACTCGGCCGTGCATGCGGCGTCGGACGGCGAATCGAAGGCCGCGGTGGTCTTTATCACCGATGGACAGGAGGCGCCGCCCGTCGCGCCGTCCGACACGACCATCCGCGGTATTGAGCGAGGGCAGGCCGATGGCTGGATCGTCGGGGTAGGCGGCGATCAACCGGCGCCGATTCCGCACACGAATGCGCAAGGCGTACGCATCGGCTTCTGGCGTGCCGATGAAGTGATTCAGTCGGTGCCGTCGCGAAGTGGCGCGGGCGCCGGCGGGCACGAGGAACTGTCGGCATTGCGCGAGCCCTATCTTCGCGCGCTGGCGGCGCACGCGGGATTCGGCTATCAGCGGCTGGACGATTTCAGGTCGCTATCGGCGGCCATGGCCGACCCTAAACTGGGTCGGCGCGTGCAGGTCGCGACGGATGTCCGCTGGTGCCCCGCGCTCGTCGCGCTGCTTCTGCTCCTTTTATATTTTCTTCCGCGACGGAAGCGAAAGAGCGGCTTCACGAAACATTGAAGCGCGCTTGGAGCCGAACGCTTACTTGGCCGAATGACCGCGGATCGCCGCGCCGCCATCAATTCCTGCCGCCGATCAGGAACAGATTGAATGCGATAAAGGTCAACGCGACGATCGCGCCGCATACATACTCGAAAATCAGCGAAAACTTCCTGCCCCGGTTAGTCGTGATGCTCGCGGTGATCGTGACGATGGTGGCGAACACGATATCGACCAGCACGACAATGTTCAGGCGATCGACAATCGTCAGATGATGCTCGTGGCCAAGCACGTTCGCGACGGCGCGGAAGTTCAGCACGACGGCAAACAGGGCGCCGGCCAGCAGGGTCACGCGCGATTCGATCAGCGGACGGCCATCGTCCTTGTGAAGCAGAAAGCTGACCGTGCACAGCAGAAATGCCGCATATAGCGGCGCGGCCAGATTGAGAAACAGCGCAAGGCTCGAGCGCTGCAGCGTGATCGTCATTTCGAGCTTCGTGTAATCGGAGCCCTTGCCGCCGGCGGGGTCGCCGAACTCTGTTGCATAGTGCGTCGTGCCGACGTCGATGCGCTGATCCGTGATGCGCCAGCCCTGCGGGCTCGCGGTCGGTAAATAGCCGGTGTTCGCGACATCGGGCACATAGACCATGCTCGACGTGTCATCGACGCCTTCTTCGATCGTCAGGTGAACGACCTGTTCGTCGAACGGGAAATTGCGCAAATCCCAGTCTTGCCTGAATTTGCCGACGATTTTGACTTGCCGCCAGTACAGGTCGCCGCGTTTCGTCGTGCTCTCCAGCCGCTTCGTGACGGCATCGGAATGGACGAATTCGATCGTCTGCAACGGATTCTTCGCGGCCGAGCGTCCGACGCTCCAGATCCAGAAGTCCGCCGCAAAGGTGTTCTCGGCAGTATCGACCGCATAGATCGCGGTGACGAACATGCCTACCTTGTACTGCTCCGGCGGCGCCTTCGGCTTCAAGACGGAGATCGCCTGGCAGGTAGCGACCGACGGCAGCACAAGCATGGCAAGCAGTGCCAGGGCACCGCGAGCGAAACTCGCGAATGGCGGACAGCACCGGTGCGCCAGGTTGATTGCAGAACGTCCCATCCTCGGTTCCTCGACGGTTCACCGCGGGAAAAGCGCCGCGCCAATCCCGGATGTAAAGGGATTGGGAAACCAGTGTCAACCGGTAATAATGCTCGATGGGATAAGCCTGTTCTGTGCCCTGACGTACAGACACGCGGTATCGGCCTTACCAGCGGATCAATGCCGCGCCCCACGTAAAACCGGCGCCCATCGTCGGCGTCAGAACGAGATCGTTCTCCTTGATGCGCCCATCTTCCACCGCTTCCGCAAGCGCGAGCGGAATCGACGCGGCCGACGTGTTGCCGTGGTGATCGACCGTCAGAATGACCTTCTCCTTTGGCAGATGCAGTTTCTCGCCGAGCGTTTGCACAATGCGCTGATTCGCCTGGTGCGGAACGACCCAATCGAGATCGGCCTGCGTCAACCCGTTGGCCGCGAGCGCTTCCTGCGAAGCCTCGGCGAGATTGACGACGGCATGGAGAAACACTTCGCGCCCTTCGAGATGCATGTAGCCGGCAGTCCGCGTCGAAGATGGTCCGCCATCCGTACGAATCTTGTCCTGATGCCGGCCATCGGAGCGCAGATGCGTGGACAGGACGCCTTTGCGCAGTCCCCCGGTCTGGCGCTCGGCGCGCAAGACGACCGCGCCCGCGCCGTCGCCAAACAGCACGCAGCTATTGCGGTCGGTCCAGTCGATAATGCGCGATATCGTTTCGGCGCCGATCACGAGGGCAGTGCGTGCCTGGCCAAGTCGAATCATGTTGTCGGCGACCGACAACGCAAAGACGAACCCCGAGCAGGCTGCCTGGACGTCGAACGCGATGCCAGCGGTCATGCCGATGGCTGCCTGCACGCGAACGGCGCTGGCCGGCACGGTGCGGTCCGGCGTGCACGTCGCGAGCACGATAAGGTCGACGTCCGAACCGCGAATGCCGGCCTGTTTCAGCGCGGAGAGCGCGGCGCGCGTGGCGAGATCGGAGGTGTTTTCTCCATCCGCTGCAATCCGCCGTTCCTTGATGCCGGTTCGCTGCGTGATCCACTCGTCCGACGTGTCGACCATCGTGGCGAGTTCGTGGTTCGTCATCTTGCGCTCCGGAAGCGCCGATCCGCAGCCGGCTACGCGAGAGGCCCATCCCGTCGCCGGCGTTTCGGCTGGACTCCGGGTATCAGGGCCGGTTACTTCCGTCATCATTTGCACTCCGATGAGTAGTGGGGGAGGAAGTGGCGCGGTTACCAGTTTCCGGCGCCGCCAGCGGACCCGTTCGACGGCGCGCCGATCTGCGGCTCGGATGCGGTGGCCGGGCTGCTGAGCGACACGAGATGCCCGGCGAGCGAGGCGAAGGTCGGATAGTCGAACAGGACGGTCTCGTCGATTTTTATCCTGAGCCGTTCTTCGAGAAAGAAGGCCAGTTCGACCGAGTGCATCGAGTCGAAGCCTGCCTCGGCGAAGGTCTGGTCGAGATCGGCCGGCACCTTCAGGTTGTTCGCCTCGGTCCACTCCTGGATCCAGGCGAGAATTTGATCCGCGTTGACGGCGGTACCTTCCGTCGATGTGGCTTGAAGTTGGTCGCTCATTCTGGTTCTACTCCAAAGGGTCCGGCTTGGGGAAAGGAAAACATCTACGCTTGCGTCACGCGCGACAGCTGCTCTTCGCCAGCCGCCGTGCCATCGAGAAAGTTTGCGAGGCCTTCGGCAGACGGTGCGCGGACGATGGAGTCGTGGTCGTCGTCGAATACCTTCACGGCGATATCGCCGTTTGTCAGCAAGCGCAGTTGCGCGGCCACCTGCTCGCCAGAGGTGCCGCCTTTACCGCGCGTCGCCAGCGCATAGCTGATGCGGGTACGGGTCTGCCGGGGGCGATGCAGCGCAACTGCTGCAGCGCTTGAAGCATGAAGGCGCGCAAGGTGCGCGAAGACGTCGGGATGCGCACGTCGACGCACGTCGGATAGGGAGAAGTCGCTATCGAGCATCGAGTCGAAGCGAGGGTCGGCCAGCAGCCTGTCGACTGGATACGAGGCTTCGTCGTCTCGAGCGACACCCTTGATGATGTTTGTCAGGCGTGTCGCGAATGCGCCGTTGTAGAGCGGACTGTCGACGATCAGAAGCGGCGGCGCATTCGATCCTTCCGCTTCCCATTGCGCGGCCATTTCATGCGCGACGAGGCCGCCGAACGACCAGCCGCCGATCAGGTCGGGCATCCGGCCGACTGCCTTGACGAATGCCGAACGGTACAGCGACGCGAGCTGTTCGATGGTGAGATAGCCGACCTCGCGGTCATGGTCCGCATACGGATGCCGGACTGCGACGATGGACGGATCGCCGGGCCATACCGAAGCGAGATCCTGGTAAGACAGGACATCGCCGCCGATCGGATGGACGAGCGCGATGACCGGGCCCGAGCCCTCGCGTAGCGATACCGTCAGCGTGCGTTCGTCGATTTCGACGGGCCGCGTTTCTGTTTTCGCCGTTTCGTTCGCTTCAGTTGCGCAACGCGATCGCGACGATGCGAAGAATCCGGCGAGCGTGATCAACGACGCGCCTCGCGCCAGCATCGACATCGGCGGCATTTTTCCGAACGCCTGATGCAGGCGAACGCGCAATTCGGTCAATGCAAGCGAGTCCATGCCCAACTGGACGAGCGGCACATCGTCCATAAGGCTCACTGTGTCCGATGCGACCGAAGCCGCGATCGTGCGTATCGTCGCGAGAAGCTGCTCACTGTTCGTGCCTTGACCCGCGGCATCCGCGGAGGCTGACGCGCTGCCGACGGCTGCGCCGATTTCTGCGATTTCGCGCTGAAGCTGTTCCACGTTGTGCGCGGGGGCAGCCTGCTTGCGCTGTGGAAACGGCAGTTCGAAGCGCTCTTCGTCGAAGCGGTAGGTTGGCAGTTCGGCGGGCGAGGGAGCGTTTCCATACATCTTGCTCCATGCGACAGCATGCCCGGCGCTGTACAGGTGCGCACACGCATGGGCGAATCCGGTCATTTCGGATTCCTCGTCACCGTCGGGGCCATCGGCGAGCGACGAGATCGCGCATTGCCAATCTCCCGACGCCTTGGCGCGTGCCAGTTTCGAAAGCGCCGCGCCCGGCCCGACTTCGATAAACGTGGTCTTGCCGTCCGACGCGAGATGCAGCGCCTCCGCGAACCTCACTGGCTGTTCCACGAGATCGAGCCAGTGTTCGACGTTCGCTACCTGCGCTGTTGCGGGTTGCCCGGTTAGCGTCGATACGATCGGGATGCGCGCGGGCGCGAGCGTCAAGGGCTCGAGCGCCCGCCGGAACGCATCGCGCATCGATCTGAGCATAGGCGAGTGGCCGGGCGTGTCGTAGGTCTTTAGCAACGAAACCCGCTTGCCCGCGGCCGTCATGGCGTCCTGCACTTGCGCCACCGCTTCCTGGGTGCCGCTTACGACGGTCTGCTCGGGTCCGTTCACGCCCGCGACGAACAGGTTCGTGCCGAACTCGAACTGCCGCGATAGCTCTTCGACACCGGCGGCCACCGCGAGCATCGCGCCGCGCGGCGTCTGCGTATCGAACAGTCGGCCGCGCGCCTCGACAGCCTTCAGGCCGTCCGCGAGCGTCATGACGCCGCCGATCACGGCTGCGACATGCTCGCCGAGCGAATGGCCGATCAGGAGGTCGGGCCGCTGCCCCAGTTCCATCCATGTGCGAGCCAGCGAATAGCAGACGACAAAATGCGCAAGCTGGCCCGGATGATGGCGCACCGCCGCCGGATCGCGGCCAAGAATCGCGTCGAGCACGTCGCGCGCGGTCTGCACTTCGAGTTCGCTAAAGCAGGTGTCCGCAAATTGCCTGAAGATCCAGTTGCCGTTATAGAGTTCCGCGCCAACGCCCGGTTGCCACGCACCCTGCCCGGGGAACAGAAAAGCGAGCCGTTGTTTTTTGGGCGCATCGCCCGCGTGCCATTTGCCGGACGGGCTGGTATTGAGGAAGTCGTCCATGGCGTCGATAAAGTCCTGCCGGGTCGTACCGACGAGTGCAACCCGATGCGTGAAATGGTCGCGTCTTACGCTGGCCGTATGACAGATGTCGCGCAGCGGCATCGCCGTATCGAGGAGGCATTCGCGATACGCCGACACGAGCCGCTCTCTTGCTTGCGGCGAGCGGCCCGACAGCGTCAGCACGCGTTCGCGCTCGACGTTGGCGGCCGTCGCGTCGGCGTCGCTTTCATGCGCCGCGAGGATCAGATGGACATTGGTGCCCGTAATGCCGAAGCCGCTGACGCCGACCATCGGCTTGCCGCCATCGAGCGGCCTGCCGTGCTGCGGAATTTCAAGCTGCGCGCCTTCCCAGCGGAAGCGCGGATTCGGCGTCGAAAAATTCACCTGGGCCGGCACATAGCGATTACGCAGAATCAGTATCGCCTTGATGATCGCCGCCATGCCGGCGGCGCCTTCGAGGTGGCCTACCTGAGCTTTGACAGAACCGACAAGGATTGCGTTTTGCCTTGCAACCGATTGCGTGTAGACGTTGCGCAACGCCGACAGCTCGATCGGATCGCCCAACGACGTGCCCGTGCCGTGCGCCTCGACGTATGCGACTTCTTCGGGGCGCGCGCCGGCGCGCGCGAGCGCGTGGCGGATTACCGCTTCCTGAGCGGCGCCATTGGGCGCGGTCAGCCCGTTGCTCGCGCCGTCGCTATTGATCGCGGAGCCGGCCAGCACCGCGTCGATGCGATCGCCATGCGCGTGCGCATCTTCGAAACGCTTCATGACGACGACACCGCCGCCTTCGCCGCGGATATAACCGTCGGCGTCCGCGTCGAACGGACGGCAGTGTCCCGAGGCGGACATCGCCTGCAAGCGTGCGACGCCTATCGTCTCCTCGGGCCCGAGAATCAGATTGATGCCGCCCGCGATTGCGATATCGCAATCGCCCGTGCGCAGGCTTTGCGCGGCGAGATGAATCGCAACCAGCGACGACGAGCAGGTCGTATCGACGAACAGCGCGGGGCCGCTAAAGCCGAACAGATGTGCGACGCGTCCGGGCGCCATCGCGCGAAGATTGCCGAGCTTCGAATACGTGGTGATGCCGGCCGGATCGCCCGACCATATCGTCCTGCGGCCGTAGTCGGCTTCGCCGGTCGTCATGAAAAGGCCGACTCGCTTGCCGCGCAGTTCGCTCGGCACCAGCCCCGCGTTTTCGAGCGCAGCCCACGTCAATTCGAGCATCCATCGTTGTTGCGGATCCGTTTCCAGCGCTTCCGCTGCTGACGTGCGAAAGAACTTGCGGTCGAAGCGAAACGGATCGTCGACGTAACCGGCCACACGCGAGTAGGTCGTCCCGGGCGCATCGGGGTCGGGCGAATAATAAGCGTCGATATCGAAACGCTCGCGCGGCGTTTCGCAAATCGCCGAACGTCCCGAGTTCAGAAACGCCCAGTAAGCGGCTGCCGTCGAGGCGCCCCCGGGAAATCGGAACGACATGCCGATAATGGCCAGCCGTCCGGCGTTTGCTTTGGAATTTTCCATGCTGTTCTCGCTACTCAATGGCGCACTCAGGGGCGGTACTCTTGCCGCTTTCGCCGCTCATGCGCGACGCGCCGCGTCGAGATCGTCGCTGCTGCTGGCCTGCACGAGCACGGCCATATTTCCGGGCAAATGCAGGTTGTTGCGGATCTTCGCGTGGGCCTCGGGCAGCCGGTTCCATGGAAAGACTTCGGACAGGCACGGGTCGACGCGGCCGCTCATCACAAGCCGGTTTGCCTGCGCGGCCTCCTTCAGGTTGGCGAAATGGCTGCCTTGAATCCGCTTTTGACGCATCCAGATGTATCGCGCGTCGCAGGTGAGGTCGTAGCCGCTCGTCGCTGCGCAAAACACGACCATGCCGCCGCGCTTGACGACGTAACAGGAAGCGGCGAATGTGTTGCGGCCTGGGTGTTCGAACACCATGTCGACATCGCGCTTTTCGCCTAGCGCTTGCCAGATCGCCTTGCCGAATTTCTTGACGCCATCGATATAAGCGGCGTATTCGGCTGTCGAGTCGATGGCAGGCGGCGCGCCCCAGCACGAGAACTGCGAGCGATTGATCACACCCACCGCACCGAGGCTTTTGACGAATTCGGCCTTGGAGTCGTCCGACACCACGGCAACGGGGCGGGCGCCCGCCAATGCGGCGAGCTGGATCGCCATCGTGCCGAGCCCGCCCGCGGCGCCCCATATGAGGACCGATTGTCCGGGCCCGAGCACGTGCGGCTTGTGGCCGAAGAGCATGCGGTAAGCGGTCGCGAGCGTCAGCGTGTAGCACGCACTGGCCGACCACGTCAGGTGTTTGGGGCGCGGCATCAGTTGCGTCGCCTGAACGCGCGAGAATTGCGCAAACGAACCGTACGTGGTCTCGTATCCCCAGATGCGTTGCGAGGGCGAGAGCATCGGGTCGCCGCCATTGCATTCCTCATCGTCGCCGTCGATTTGCGAGCAATGCGCAATCACTTCGTCGCCGACTTTCCATGCCCGTACATTGGACCCGACCGCCCACACGATGCCGGCGGCATCCGAACCGGTGATGTGATAGGGATCGTCATGCAGATCCAGAACGGAGAACGGTTGACCGAGCGCGGCCCAGACACCGTTGTAGTTGACGCCTGCGGCCATCACGAGAATCAGCACGTCGTTTGCGCCGATCGAGGGCACATCGACGATTTCCTTCGTGAATGCGGTTTGCGGTTCGCCATGGTTTTCACGGCGTATCGTCCACGCATGCATCTTGCGCGGGACACGGCCTAACGGGATCGGCTGGCCGATCTCGAACACTTCGGGCTGATCCTTGCTCGAATCGACGACAAAATCCAACAGTTCGGTATCCATATGTGTGTCACCAGGAATTTCTGATTGCCGCTTTGGTTGAGCTTCACGCAGCTGCCATGCCGCCGTCCACGGAAAGCGCGATGCCTGTGATGAATGAGGAGGCGTCACTGGAAAGGAACACGACCGCCTGTGCCATTTCATCTTCCGTGCCGAGCCGGCCGATCGGATGAAATCCCTTGATCTGATCGGTCATGCCCGTCTCTTCGAGAAATTTCTCGACCATCGCTGTCGCGACGAAAGCGGGGCAGATCGCGTTGACTCTGATCTGCTGTTTCGCATATTCAAGCGCTGCCGCTTTAGTGAGTCCGATAATTCCCGCTTTGGAGGCGTGGTAGCCGCATCCGCCGAATGCGGACGCCACGAGTCCATAGGTCGACGACATGTTGACGATCGATCCTCCACCAGCCTTGAGCATCTCGGGAATTTCGTATTTCATCGACAGGAACATTCCCTTGAGGTTGGTTCCCACGACGTAGTCCCACGTCGACTCATCGGTTTCGGCAACCGGTTTGCCGAACACCTCGACTCCCGCATTGTTGAACGCGATGTCAAGCTTGCCGAACGCGTCGACGGTCCGCGCGACTGCGTTTGCGCAGTCGTCGGCTTTCGATACATCCGTTTTAACGAAAATGGCCTCACCGCCCGACTTGCGGATCTCGTCGACGACGTCTTGCCCTTCCGCCTCGCGCCGCGATGCGACTGCGACCATGGCGCCTTCTTTCGCGATTAGCAAAGCAGTGGTCCGTCCGATCCCCGAACTTCCCCCGGTAACGAGCGCAACCTTCTCCCGAAGCTTCTGCAAAGGATTCTCCTGGTTATGGTGATGCGGGCGGTCCTCGCTAAGGACCGTCAAAGGGAATGCGGGAACGATTCTATTAGCGCCGTTAAGAGCAGCGATCGAATTTCACAAAAGTTCAGATTTTCTGACGAACAGTACGAACCTCATGCGACATCTAATCGAGTACGATGGCTTCGCCATGGATGAATAGCGTTTGAACAGTCGAACAGAAAATCGAGGCATTCCGGATGCGGCAACAGGATAGAGAGTCGAACCCGATGCGGGATTCACGTAGCGCGCCGGAGCATCGAAGCGCGCTGTACGAACGTGGGATGGCGGTCATCCGCACGATAGGGGACGAGGGATTCGACAGCCTTAGTGCGGCGTTGGATCGCCTCGATCCGGACTTCAAGCGATTGCTCGTCGAAGGCGGGTATGCCGAAATCATTGCCCGCCCCAAGCTCGCGCTCAAACATCGCGAACTCGTTACCGTCGCTGTGCTAGCGACAATGGGCAACGCTGATTCCGCGTTCAAATATCATGCGAGCGGCATGTTGAATACGGGATGGTCGGCGGAAGAATTGCTTGAGACCGTATTGCACACATCGGTCTATGCTGGAATTCCCGTGGCGTTAGCCGGCATTCGGATAGTTTGCGCCATGCTTGCCGAGCGAGGCATCGACGTTACGCATAAGAAATCTCCCTTCGTGCGCGAGATGGCATTGCGCGAAACAAACCTGGCGCAATGGCTGCGCAGTCAGCATGAACAATTCGATTCGCTGCCTGCCGAGCTACGCGAAATATTGGCAAATGTCGCTTATGGCACCGCCTTGAACAGGCCGGCGCTATCGATCAAGGATCGCCAGCTTGCGACGTTGGCCATCACCATGGCTCGCGAAAATCAATGGTCTGCCGTCAGACTGCACCTTAGGGCATGCATTCGTCTGGGGTGGACGCGCAGCGAGTTGACTGAAGTGCTGATCCAGCTGACGGGTTATATCGGCTGGCCTCTCGTTCTTCCCATTACAAGAATCGCATTGGAAGTTTTCGACGAGACCACAGGCGAAGACTTATCCGACGCGGCGATGGCGTCTGAGCAGGCTGAACAGGTCGAGGCGCGAATGGAACACCTGCCTGCAGACAAATTGTCCGCTTTCGCCTTGCCGAAAGACATAGCGGACCTGTCGCCGCTCATTGCTCAATACCTCGCGCAGATGGGATCGACAACCAGGCGGTTCGATTCCATCGACGCGGCTCGAGCTTCACGGCTTTCGGATGTTGCGTGCCTGACGTGTCTTGCGCGAAACGCGGACGCGGAGGTGCTGGGTGCGCATGTGAGGGAAGCGCTAACGCTCGGCGCGTCGAGGCGCGATATTGCCGACGCGATACTGAGCGCGTTACCTCATGCCGGCGTGCTTGCCGTGGAGTACGGCTTAAACGTGGCAAGCAGGATCTTCGCAACGATAGGCGCAAGTGAGCGGGAAGAAAGAAAGGCATCCTGAATGAAATACGAATGAGCGACAAACAAGCGAAAAGGACATCAAACGATGAATGATGCTGGCGGATACGATCTCGAAGACCTGGTAGTGGGCATGAACGCGCGCTTCACGAAGACCCTGTCGGAGCGGGACGTCTTCCTGTTTGCCGGCGCTTGCGGCGACCGGAACCCTGTGCATTTCGACGAAGAGTATGCGAAACGAACGCGATTCGGCGGTCGTATCGCGCACGGCATGCTGTCGGCGTCCGTTATTTCCGCGGCCATTGCCGCGCATCTGCCAGGCCCCGGCTCCATTTATCTCTCGCAGAACCTGAGCTTTCGGCGTCCCGTCAGGATTGGCGAAACGGTCTGCGCAACCGTCACGGTCAAGGAGATACTGACGGGCCGCCGGCGCGCGGTACTCGAGACGAGATGCGAGGTGAACGGCCTCGTCGTGGTGGATGGCGATGCCGTTGTCATGCCTACGTCTTCGGCCGAGCGTGCGCAAGAGCAGTCGCGAATGCAGCGTGCGGAAATCGCGGGATTGGTGCAGACGTCCGATTAGCGGCCGCCCGACCTCCATCGACGAGATAGCGGGATAGATCGACGCCGCGCGATGTGGTTACGAGATCGCGCCTTTACGCTTTGCGCAGGCCTTCGCCGCGATGTACGGCGTGCTTGCCGCTTTTCTCGCTCGCCACCTCATAGTGCGGGTCGTCCTTCGAGGCGGCTACCGCATGACCGGCGAACGTCGTACGCTGCGTGATTACGCGCACGATCTCGCCATAGGTCGTGCCTTGAGGCGTGTTCCAGCTCACGCGGTCGTGAGTTTTGAAGTGTTCGTTCATTGCTGTCTCCCGGGTCACGCGTCGATGCTCCGCTTCAGCGGACGATGGACCATTTGATTTCGAGCGCGCCCGCTGCCGCTGCCGCTTCCTGTAGTGGCGGCACGCGTTTCATATCTGGCGGACTGCGCCAATGGACCTCGAAACGCTCTTCGATGCGCCGGCCGACCGTTTGCGACGAACTCTCCACTACACTGATCGTGCAGCCCTGTTTCGCAAGCGATTGAACAAGTGCCTCTTTGGAAAAGAGGCACTTGTCGTAGACGACGGTCAATTCGGCTCGAGTGTCGCGCGGAATGCGGTCTTCGACGGCCTTGAGAAACCAGAGCACGACGATTCCGAGCACGGTGCCGATCGCGCCGAGCGCCAGCTGACCGCCGCCGAAACAAAGACCGATGACGGTCACAAACCACATCGTGGCGGCCGTCGTCACGCCTTTGACTAGCCCATCCTTGCGAAGAATCGCGCCCGCGCCGATAAAGCCGACGCCGGACAGAATGCCGAGCGGCAAACGCATCAGATCGAGCGTAACGAACGACGAGGGCTCTTTCCCGGCTTGCGATAGCAGTGCATTGACCTGCAGCATCGCGAGGCACGCGGCGAGGCAAACTAGCAATGTCGTTCGCAGGCCGGCGACTTTTCCGGACTCGCCGCGGTTGAAGCCGATCAGCAAGCCGGCAATAATGGCAAGTCCGATACGGATCAATACGTCTCGCCAATCGAGCGTGAGCGGCATCACGCCCGGCATCGCTCCCATTTGGCAGCTCCTTTTTACAACGGATGACCGCTACGCCAAGTGATTCGCGCGAGCGGCCGGACCGGGCGTTGTGCGAAGCAAGTCCCGTCGCGAGAAGGGGCCGCTTCGCAGAGTTCTTATTTGGGCCGGAGCAGACGGCGCGGCTTATCGCATCGCTGCGCGTTGGCGACGGTGCATGGCGCGGACCAAACAGCATCCGCGCCACTACAGCGGGTTGTTAAGCCGTCCGGGCGAGGTCGGCGAGGTCCCGGTTTAGAGACCTTGCACATCCGTCCCTTGACGTTGCGCAGCGGAGCTGCTTCCAAGCGGCGCTTCGGACCAGTACGGCTGGCGGTTGTAATACTGATGCATCTGCGTGCCCCATGTGGAATCCGCCATCGACGGCCAGTGGTCCTTGTCGAAACCTGGATCGTCCTTGATGCGTTGCGCCGCAATATCGACGCGGAAGCACTTTTCCGCGGTGTCTAGCGTGAGCGCGTTCCATGGAATAGCGTGCAGCGTGGAACCCATACCGAGAAAGCCGCCTTCGGACAGCACCGCATACGCGACGCGTCCGCTGCGCACATCGAGCATGATGTCCGAGATCTTGCCGACGTGCTCGCCATCCGACGTTATAACCTTGTTGCCGTCGAGCGTAGCCGCGGCCATTACGTCCGGACCCGGGCCTTCGCCGACTCCACCGCCTACGATTTCTGCGCCTGAGTTGGATGCGCCTTGCGGGTTAAGCGTGCTCATAATATCGTCCCTCCCTGAGAATGGGGTTGCGTGGGTGCTGCGTCATTCAAAGCGCAAACGCTATGCCCAACTCGCGCATTCTTTAGTCATTGCTCGTGCGCGATTTCCTTCTCCACGGCGGCCGGGCTGTCGTAGTTGCGGTCCGGCAGGCGGCTCACGATGTCGACGATGTCCGCGCTCGCGTGGTTTCGGCGCGTCTGTTCGACGAGCTTTTCGCGTGTCGTCGGATAGCGGGCGCCGGACAGCGCCTTCTGGATGTCGATCGGGTTCGGTTGTCCCGGATGCCGATGGTCTTGCGCGTGCGCGGGGTGTTGTGACACGGTTTCCTCCTTGCGGTGACGGAAAAGGATATGCCTACCTCGGATCTGCTTGTGGTAGCGCATGCGTCGGCCGCATATCGCATGCCGCGGCAAACGCGTTCGCCGCGCAGACATGCGTCCTCACTCCGCCCCTGCCGTTCCCCCCTCATGGCGGCAAATCACATCATCGACATATTCCTCTTCGACCGGTTCGCAGATAAAGAATCCCTGACCTTCGATATCGATATCAGGCAGCGCTTTTGCCCAAGCGAACTGATCTTCCGTTTCGAGCCCCGTCAGCACGATTCGTTTGCCGTGGTTCTGAGCCAGACGCACAAGCGTTTCAACCATGCGTTGCGACTCGCCGTTCACGCGCACCTGCCTGATCAGCGAGCGGTCGAACTTCACCGTATCGACGGGCAATTGCTGCAGCAGCGTCAGTGAATTGAACCCCGATCCGAAATCGTCGAGCGCAACGCGCACGCCGATCGCCTGAACTGCGTGAATCACATCGACCAGCCAGTCGAGCTGGTCCGGATGGACGACGCCGGTCAGTTCGATTTCAAACCGGCACGGACTCACGCCGAGCGACGAGAACAGTGCCTTGAGGCGGCCAGGCAAGTCTTTGCGGCCGAGTTCCGCGGCCGACAGGTTGATCGCGAGAGACAGATGCTCGCGGCCCTCCATTTTCCATTGCACGAGCGTCTGTACCGCACGAGAAATGAGCAGATCCGTGAATCTTCCCGCAAGGGACGAGTCTTCAACGACAGTGATGAAGTATGCAGGCTCGAGTATGCCGCCTCCCGGATGCTGCCATCTGATCAGATACTCGAAGCCGGACAGCCGGTTTTGCCGCAATCTCAACTTCGGCTGCAGCACAAAGAAAAACTCGTTTTGGCCCAGACCACGTTCCGCATCGCTGACCAGAGTGAATGTGTTTTGTATTGGCGAAGTTTGTCGCATTGGTGTTCCGCTTCATCTGATGCGGTTAAATTGCGCAGCGAACCGCGCATCGTCTCCAAAATGCAAGGCCTGGCGCCCCGCACGGCGCGTCATTCTTTTGGCCGGCGCTCGTCTGTCGCTTCAAACCCCGGTGACCGTATGAAAATAGAACATTACGTGATTCCCGGTTAATCTGAAATCCCTGCAAAGAAGCGCCGCAAACTCTTGTTTAAAATGGTGCACGCGACCAGCGCCCAAAAAGAATATTTTACATGTGAAATCGTCGAAAAAATCAGCGTGCCACGCTGGATCTCCGGATTGACGCATGCAACGACTCATTCGTCACAATTGTTCACATTTGTAAGTTATCGTATTCCGTATGGTACGTGCACTTGTCTGGACGACAGCGTGCAGCGCGTCACTTGTTCCATGGACGTGAGAGATCCCATCGTGCCGGTAAGCATTGATATTGAAAGGTTTTTTGCGCGCGGGAGAGCGGTCTGCGCCTGAGGTCGGAAGTTCGCTGGGCGACACGAGGGATGGCGGGCGGCACGTCGGAAAACACGCAACCTGCCTATCATGTTCGTCAAACAAGGCTCGCGCGGTACGTGGCGCGTGGGCAACCGGGCCCGGAGCCCTTGTAATATGTTAGATATATATAACGGTATCAAGAAAAAATCGGTATATACCAATTCTGTTTTTTCAAAGAAATGGCAAGAGAACAGATAAAGAAAAAGATGAAATTCATGGGAAAAGGCTTCGAAAAATGGGTCGAATTTGTCGCATGAACCTTCGGTCACTCATGCATCGACGCCAATGACCCGGCGTTCGAATTTGAAGCGTGAATGCTGCTGGCTGGCAATGGTACTGATGCTGCTTTGCTGGTGCATTACATCGGCTCAGCTGTTTCGTGTTGCGGACCTTGCGTTCTTCGATATCGCGTTGCGTATTGCGCACCCGGCAGCGGCGAGCACGACGGTTCGTCCCATAGATGGCACATTCCAGCTGATGTTCAACGAAGGGGTCGTCCCGCTGGTGTGCGTGATGCTATTTCTGCTTGGCCCCGGCACCGGTCTTCTTATGTCCGCCATGCTCGCCGCGATGATGGTCGGTGGTTCGATTGCGGTGCTGAAATTCGAGTATCTTTTTGTGTCGCCTTGCGTGGGCATTTTTACGTGCGCCATTGCAAATCCGCTTTGGGCCTGGCGGCGCATCGAGGCGCTACTGTGCTACCTGTCGATCGAAGCGGAGAAGGGCGCCAAAGAGCCGTCGCTGCCGGAAGAGACGAGGCCCGCGAAGTTCCTCGACGATCCGGTCCAGCGGCGCCTGCATTCGATGGCATCGCTGTTCGACCGACTTCGGCGGCATCGCGAGTTCATTTCCGAATGGGTCGACAGTCTTCCCGAGGCAACCCTCGTGACCAACGCCACAGGGGAAGTGATCCTCGCAAACGAGCGCATCAACGCGCTATGCCAAAGTTCCGGATTGCGCATTGCGGAGCGCAGCTCGGTGGCGGGCCGACCCGTTTCGGACGTTCTGTTCGAGATCACCGCGTCGCACCGCGCAATCGAGTTTGCATCGCAGGCGCTCGCGCTGTTTGCGCTCTGGTCCAGCGACGACGATCCGCCCGCCTATGGCGAATCGATGTTCGCGCAAGGCATCGAGATCACGAATGCACGAAATGGGCGCTCGCTTCTGCTCAAATGCGCGCAGATCAAACCGTCGAACGGCCGCGAGGGCGCGTTGATTTTTCATGTCGCCGATGTCTCTTCGGTGCGCATGGCCGAGCGTCAGCGCGATACGGCGCTGCGGTTTCTGTCGCACGATATGCGTTCACCGCAGGCCGCGATTCTGGCGCTCGTCGAACAGATGCAGCAGGCCACTCCGCGTTTCACCGCGCGGGAATTTGCGACGCTGGTTGGCCAGTACGCGACGTCCGCCCTTAACCTGGCCGACGACTTCCTCTTTCTTGCACGTGCTGAAAGCTTGCCGCCGAAGTTGGCCCCGGTCGATCCGGCGCTCGTACTTGGGGACGCAATCGACGACCTCTGGCCGCAGGCTACGGCAAGATCGACGACCGTCAACCTCGCGGCGGAGCCGGGCAGAAGCACCATTGCCGACGTTCAGCTATTGCGCCGCGCGTTTGCGAATCTGATCGGCAATGCGATCAAGTTCAGCCCGCGTTATTCGACCGTCGACGTGCAGCTCTCGGAAACGGACCATCACCTGAAGATCTCGGTGATCGATCGTGGCGTCGGTATTCCCGAGCATGAGAGAAAGGCGCTTTTTCAGGAATTCAGCCAGCTCGACGAGAAGCTCTCGAGATCAGGTCACGGCTTGGGGCTCGCTTTCGTCAAGACCGTGGTCGACTCGTTAGGCGGCACATTGCAGGTCGATTCAGTGCCCGGCCACGGTACGACTTTCATGGTGTTCTTGCCCCGGACGGCCGACGACTCGAGCGATGAATCGACCGACGCGTCGACCGGGGAGTCGGGCAATGCGCCGGACAAGGGGCCTCACCTATAATCCCCAATTTTATGTAACCGGTGATTATGATGCGAGACGCATTGATTGCGAAAGCAATGCACTGGGGAGTTCACAAAAATTCAAACATATTTATAGTGTGTATCCTACGATCATTCGTTGTGTCGACACTGCCCGATCCGCAAACGTTTGCGTAATCGGCGAATGCTTCAACTGTATCCAGGTCGGACATAAGAACGTCACAATGCACGGGGGGCAACATGCGCATTCTGGTTGTCGAGGACGATCCCATTCAAGCCGAGGCCGTATCGACTGCATTGAGCTCGTTGAGTCACGCGGTCACGATTGTCGACGACGGCGAGCGGGCGGTGCGGTGTTTGCGATCCGAACCGATCGATGCCGTCGTTCTCGATTGGCATTTGCCGCGCATGAGCGGCATCGAAGTGCTGCATTGGATTCGTGCTCGCACGAACGTCCGGTATGGCGTGCTGTTTCTGACCAGCCGCGTTCACGAGGTCGATGTGGTCCGCGCACTCGATGCGGGCGCCGACGATTACATGGTCAAGCCGTTTCGCGCCGAAGAGCTCGCCGCGCGCGTGAACGCGCTATTGCGCCGCGTTGCGCGCACCATGGTACGCGATGAGCCGATCATGGCCGGCGACTACGCGCTCGATCCGATCGAACGCACGGTCACGCTGCGCGGCAGCAGGATCGAATTGACCACCAAAGAGTTTCAACTCGTCGCAGCGCTATTCTCGAACCTCGGCAAGATTCTCTCGCGGGATCTGCTTGCGATGACGGCATGGGGCCGCGAGCTCAGCGTCGAATCGCGCTCGCTCGACACGCACATCTACCGGATCCGGCAAAAGCTCAAGCTGAGCCCCGAGAATGGCCTGCGGCTATCTTCCATCTATACGCTCGGCTACCGTCTCGACCTGGCCAAGGCGCCGATCGAAAGCGAATCTTGCGCTTAAGCGCTTTCTGTTAAAGCATCGCATTCCGGATTAAACAGGAAATCGGCCTCGATGAGGCCCGGGAATGCGCACGCCGGCGCCGCGAAAATGCGGCAAGGCTCCCTCCTTTGTAATGACCTGTCATCGCATGCAAGCGATGACGAATTCACGTTTTCCTAAAGTCTTTTCGCTTCGTACCGTAAACCTCCGGGTCGGACGTTTCGGTCGTCGCTTTGCCGATTTTCACATTCCTAAATTATAGGAATTGAATAACGATATTTGGGTTTACACATCCGGGGGATCACTGCACAATGCGGAGCAACTGGCGTTGCAGTCCTACAGGCATCAAACAATACGAACACGGGGTTTGACACAGCAGCATCAGCGAGAAGGGGAGGCCACCCATGCAGGCGCAGTCCAGATCCGAACCGTGGGCAAGAACGATCTTCCGCGTGACGAGCGGAAATTTTCTGGAGATGTACGACTTCTCCGTCTACGGCTTCTATGCGGTGTCCATTGCGCACGCACTGTTCCCGCGCGGTAACGAATTCGTTTCGCTATTGCTGTCGCTTGCTACATTCGGCGTCGGCTTTCTGATGCGGCCCATCGGCGCGCTCGTGCTGGGCGGATATATCGATCGGAAGGGACGGCGCAAGGGTTTGCTGCTGACGCTCGGTCTCATGTCGATCGGCATGCTGATGATTACCTGCGTGCCGGGCTATTCGACGATCGGCATCGCGGCTCCGATCATCGTCGTCTGCGGACGTCTGCTGCAGGGGTTTTCTGCGGGCGCCGAGCTCGGCGGCGTATCGGTCTATCTCGCGGAGATTGCCCCGCCGGGGCGGCGCGGTTTTTTCGTCAGCTGGCAATCGGCGAGTCAGCAACTGGCTGTCGTCTTCGCAGCCGTGCTCGGTGTGGTGCTCCGGTGGCAACTGTCGCCCGAGCAGATGGATTCGTGGGGATGGCGCATTCCATTCGTGATCGGCTGCCTGATCATTCCTGTGCTGTTCTCGATGCGCCGCCGCCTGCGCGAGACCGAAGTATTCGAGGCGCGCAAGACAACGCCCTCGCCGCGGCAGATCGCCGATTCGCTGCGCGAGCATCGGCGCACGATCGGCGGCGCGGTCATGCTGGTTACCATGACCGCGGTGATGTTCAACCTGATCACCGCCTACACGCCGACCTACGGGCAAAGCGTGCTGAAGCTGCCCGCGATGGACACGTTTCTCGTCACGATGGCGGTCGGACTGACAAACTTCGTCATGCTACCGGTTATCGGCGCACTGTCGGACAGGATCGGCCGCCGCGCCGTGCTGACCGCATGCGCAGCACTGGTCATTCTGACCGCTTATCCTGCGATGTACTGGCTCGTTCAGGCGCCGAGCTTTGCACGGCTGATGGCTGTCGAGGTCTGGTACGCGTTCATTTACGGCTCGTATCAGGGCGGGATGGTCGTCGCGCTGACCGAGATCATGCCGGCCCATATTCGCAGTACAGGGTTTTCGCTGGTGTGGAGCGTCGCGCAGGCCGTGTTCGGCGGTTTCACGCCGGTCATCTGTACGATGCTGATTCATTCGACCGGAAACAACGCGGTGCCGGCCGTGTGGCTCAGTTGTGCGGCGGCGGTCGCGCTGATCGCAACCTTCAGAATGTTCCCGAAGGCCACGCAGGCGCCCGCAACGCCCAGCGTGAGCTTTGAAGAGGGTTTGTCGCAGCGGCCTTGAACGGCACGCGTGGTCGCCATGCGATCGCGCGCCTATCGAGCGCGGTTGGCGAACTCGCTGATTTCGGTCGCCAATGCGGCAATGGCGCTCGTCAACGGATTAGGCGTGCTCGTGCGGTATAGCGCGACGAATTCCACGGGCTTGATATCGGGCGTGGTGTCGAGCACGGTCAACATGCCCGCTGCGATTTCCGCGGCGTACGAGCGGCGCGGAAGCAAACTCACGCCAAGCCCCGCAAGCGTCAGGTCGCCGAGCACCCGCACGGTATTGCACGAGATGACAGGCTTGTATTCGGCGCCGCCTTCGCGGAACCAGCGCTCGATCACGGGCGCGTGATGCGATTGCGAGGACAGGCCGAGCACCGGCCATCGCGCGAGGTCGACCGGCGTCATGCGCTCGGCCGGCACGTTGAGCGCGGTCGGAGCGATCCACACAAATTCATCGTATCCAAGCGGAACCGACGACGTGCCTGCTTCGTCGATCGGGCCCGTGACGATGGCGAGTTCGATTTCGCCGTCGCGCAGCTTATCGACGAGTCCCGCCGTTAGTGCGATGTCGAGCACGACCGTGACGCCCGGGTAGCGATCGCGCACGGCGGACATCAGTTTCGGAAGCCACGTCTGCGCGACGAGCCCTACCACGCCCATTCTGATCGTGCCGGTGAGCGTCTGGGCATCGCCGATCTGATGACGCACGCGCGCTGCCAGCGCGACGATTTCCTGCGCCGGCTTCAGCAGTTCCTGTCCCTTCGGCGTGAGCCGTGCGCGATGCGACGAACGATCGAACAGAACCACGCCGAGCGAACGCTCGAGCGCGCCGATGCGCGCCGAAATGGTCGACTGCGTTGCGGAAAGCGCGTCGGCGGCGCCCGCGAAGCTGCCGGTTTCGACGATGCGGATCAGGGTTTCGAGTTGTCGGATATCCATAGGCGGATGGAGTGGAGTTCGTAGCGTTCATCGAGTTTTTCGATGTGGCCTGATCGAAATATATCGCTATTCGGCAGCATGCAAAAACCCTAGAGTTTCCATGCCGTACAGACAACTTCGTAGAGGAGCGGGTGGATGGACCAAAGGGTGAACCATAACGTGGCGCGCGGCGTGTCGATTCTCGAAGAGGGGACGGCGCCGGGGAAGCAGGACATCAGAACGACGCCGTTCAACGGCCCGATTGCATGGACTGGCGAAAGCCTCGATCCGGCCGACGGCATGATCGCGATCGACGCCGAATGCCGGCGCGAACTCGATCGGCTCGTCGAGACGTTGAATACGAATCCGATGCAGACCGCGCTGCTCGATGCGGCGGAATTCGAACTGCCCGCGTGCCGTCGGATGATGCAACAGGCGAAGGCGTCGCTCGAGGCGGGTCCCGGCTTCGTGATTATCGACAGGCTGCCCGTGAAAGAATACGGCGTACAGGCCTCGCAAGCCGTGTACTGGATTCTGTCGCAGCTCGTTGCAAGGCCCGTTGCGCAGAGTTGGGACGGCAAGATGATCTACGATGTGCGCGACCAGGGCAAACCGCCCGGCAATGGCGTGCGCCCCGATATCACGAATGCCGAACAGAATTTTCACACCGACAACAGCTATAACCTCTATCCGCCCGACTACGTTGCATTGTTGTGTCTGCAGCCGGCGATGGAAGGCGGCGTGAGCAGCATCGTCAGCTTCTATACGGTGTACAACGAAATGCTCAAGCGCAGCCCGCATCTGTTGTCGCGGCTTTATCAGCCTTATCTGTTCGACCGCCAGCGCGAGCATGCGCCCGACGACGCGACGGTGATCAGCCATCCGCTGTTTCAGGCTGTGGACGGGCAATTGCTTTGCCGTCTGTCGCATCGGCACGTCGTCAACGGTTATGCAATGGCCGGGGTGGCGATGGACGAGGAGACGGCCGAAGCGCTCGAAGTACTCGAACAGACGATGCGCGAGCCGCAGCTGTGCAGGGAGTTTTTCTTCGAGCCGGGGCAGATCCAGATTGTCGATAACAAGCGCTGCGGCCATCGCCGTACCGCTTTCGTCGACTACCCGGAGCCCGAACGCAAGCGGCATCTCGTGCGCTTGTGGCTGCGTAATGAAGGTCGCCGCTTCTATAACGGGTAGTGGCGTTCAACACAGTCATACCGGCAAGCGACCGTGATTTGTAGCGTCGGATAAAGAAGGGGAATCTCGCGATTCCCCTTCTTTTGTGCTTTTAGAACTTCGATGCGGCTCGATTCACGAATCTTAGGCCGCCGTCAACGCTCCGCTTCCCACGCGAAACACGTTGACCGCTTCTCTCAAGCTGCGCGCCTGTTCTTCCATCGATTGCGCCGCGGCAGCCGCCTGTTCGACCATCGCGGCGTTCTGCTGCGTCGTCTCGTCCATTTGCGCGATGGCGATATTGACCTGCTCGATGCCCTGAGTCTGTTCCGACGAAGCGGCTGAGATTTCGCCGATGATGTCGGTCACATGCCGCACCGCCTTCATGATCGAGTCGATCGTCTCGCCTGCGCGTTCGGCAAGTCCGCGGCCCGATTCGATCTCCTGCACCGACGCTTCGATCAGCGCCTTGATCTCCTTGGCGGCGTCCGCGCTACGTTGCGCGAGGCTCCGCACTTCGCCGGCGACCACCGCGAAGCCGCGGCCGTCTTCGCCGGCGCGCGCCGCTTCCACCGCGGCGTTGAGCGCGAGGATATTCGTCTGGAACGCGATGCCTTCGATCACCGAAATGATCTCGACGATGCGCGTCGAACTCGATGCGATGCTTTGCATGCGATCCACCACCTGATGGACGACTTCCCCGCCTTCGCCGGCGATATGCGAAGCGTTCGCGGCCATCTGGTTCGCCTGCTTCGCGTTGTCGGCATTCTGTTTGACGGTGGCGGTGAGCTGCTCCATGCTTGCCGCCGTCTCGCTGAGCGAGCTTGCCTGTTGTTCGGTTCGCGACGACAGATCCTGATTGCCGGCAGAAATCTGCTGGGCGGCCACGGTGATCGTCTCGGCGCCGCCGCGGATCTTCGAGATCGTGTCGATGAGCCGCTGCTGCATGTTATGGAGCGCGAACAGCATGCTCTGCGTGTCGTTCGCGCGCAGATTCAGTGCACCGGTCAGGTCGCCGCTTGCTATCGTTTCCGCGATTTCGACCGCATACGAGGGCTCGCCGCCGAGGCTGCGCTCCACGTTGCGGATAATCATCACCATGGCAAGCGAGATCAGGCCACCGACAACGAGCACGACAATCAGGTAATTACGCAGGTTGGCGTAAAACGCGCTGTCGATATCGTTGACGTAGACGCCTGACGTCAGATACAGGTCCCATGGCGCAAAGCGCTTGACGAACGCGATCTTCGTCGCGATACCGTTGTTCAGGCGACCTTCATATTGGACAAATCCCTGGCCTTTCTCCTGCGCGAGCCTGACCATCTCGAGCCAGAACAGCTTGCCGTCCGGATCCTTGTAGTTGGTTACATCTCGATTACGCATGTCGGCAAGCACCGGATGCATGATCACCGTCGGATGCGAATCGCAGATGATGATGTAGCCATTATTCGGGTAGCGCATTGCACTGATACGGGCGAGCGCTTCCGCGCGCGCCTGTTCGACCGGCATCTTGTGTTCGTCGGCAAGTTTCGCGTACTGCTGCGCGACCCCGTACGCGGCCTCGACGACGTTTTGCACCGCGCCTTGCCGTTCCGAAAGCATCGTATTGCGTGATTCACGTGCAGCCCAACCGCCCAGGATGAGAAGACCCAACCAGGTTACGACGAGCGCCATCCATAATTTTGTGTTTACGCTGAGACGGCTCAATTGCAACTCCTTGAGAGGCACGCATTTGTTGCGTGAGGTGAAAATGCAAAGTCGTTCTTTTCAGCTAACGGAGGGAATGGCGGGATAATGAATAAGGGTTAACGCTTATTCGCCTTGGTTTATCTCTCCCGTCTGACTTTTATTTGTCACCTGAGCGAATTCAATCGCCTCGAATTCCTAAATGTCAGGAATTGCGCGTTTATCGAGACGTGAGGGAGCGAGAGAGACAGCCCGCTCTGAGCGGCTCAGGCGGGCCCTGCGCGCAGGCTTTCGGATAAACCGGGTAATTGACGTCGCTCCATAACGATCGGCGCGGATTTGAATTGTTTCTCGCAACGAGATTCTGTGGTGCCGCGAAATTTACGATTTGAGCCTCGCGAGAGACCCGTCCTCATATGCCGCCGCGGGGATCGGCCTTGACTGGCATACGGGGCGGCACATTACGCAGACTTCGTACCGGCCCGGTCGCAGTCGCCCGACTTTGTTCACATCGCACGGCATCCGCCGTCTCGCCTTGTGTAACCCATAATAAACGCTTTGACAAGTTACATAGTCTGGCTATCATGCGTTCCACGGACGAACTGATTGATGCTGTGCGGTTATGTCTGAAAGTCAGTCGACGGTTCAATTGGACGTTACAGGAGAGCGAAGTGAAGGCGATTGTTCTGGATGGTTTTGGCGGTCTTGAAGCGCTGGTGTACAAGGACATTCCGAAGCCCGAACCTGAGGCAGGAACTGTCGTTATCAGGATCAAGGCGTTCGGCATCAACCATGCGGAGATGCATATGCGCCGCGGCGAATGGGCGGAAGCCGCGCCGGTCAGCGGAATCGAATGCGTCGGGATCGTCGATGCCTGCCCGGGTGGCGAATTCGCGGTCGGCACGAAGGTCGCGACGATGATGGGCGGCCTCGGCCGCACGATCAACGGCAGTTATGCGGAGTACACGCGGGCGCGCGTCAGCAATGTGACGCCGATCGAATCGAATCTGTCGTGGGCAGAGCTTGCGGCGATTCCGCAATCGTACGCAACGTCATGGACGACGCTGTTCCGTAACCTGAAGATTCAACGCGGGCAGACGATCGTGATTCGCGGTGCGTCGTCGGCACTTGGAATCGCCGCGGTCAACCTCGCGGTCAATGCCGGCGTGACAGTGATCGGCACGACCTCGAAGGAGTCGAGCTTCGAACAACTGAAGGCGCATGGCGTGAGCCGATGCGAAATCGAACGGCCGGACCTGGCGAAACATATCGCGGAGCGCAAGCAGATCGATGCTGTGCTGGATCTCGTCGGCAATAGCACGGTGCTCGATTCGCTCGACATGGTGCGTCGTGACGGCAAGGTGTGTCTGGCCGGCTGGCTCGGCGGCCTTGCGCCGATTGCCGATTTCAATCCGCTGCTGCAAATGCCGAGCGGCGTCGACCTGACTTTCTTTGGCAGCTTCGTATTCGGCACGCCGGGATTTCCGCTTTCGGAAGTGCCGCTGCAAGCGATTGCGGCCGATGTCGAAGCGGGGAAATACTCGGCCAAACCGTGGCGCGTGTTTCGCTTCGACGAAGTGCCGCAGACGCATCGGATCATGGAAGCCGGCGAGGCGAGGGGCAAGATGGTAGTCGTGCACGACGAGTGAATGGCGTGCACATGTCAGCCCTCATTTTCGACGGCTTCGTCGTCGATCAGTCAGTGCGCGATGCAACCGAGCGCCGCTGATGCGCATCGAGCAGCAACTGCAGAAACATCTCGGCGCTGCGCGTGAGCGGCCGCGCTTCTTCCACGATGGCGCAAAACGGCATCGGATAGGACGGCGAGTCGGGCAGCACGTCGAATTCGTAGCGTGGCGAGAGCCGCGCCGCGTAGTGTTCGGGCAGCAAGCCGACCGATCGACCCGATGCGACCATCATCGCAATCGCTTCGAGGCCGCTTGCCTCCATGCCTTGCGTGAATCCGTGATTCACGAGCGCATCTTCGACGAACGGATGCGGCCGGTACGCAAGCGGCAACGCGCGCGTGTCGCCATTCGCACGAATTTCGCCGACGGCGGCCGGACAATAGAACACGCGATGCGTCTCCGTGAACAGCGGGTAATGGCGAAACGTGCGCATTTGCCGGTACGCGCCGCGGATCGCGATCTGCACACGCCGCTCGGCTAGTGCGGCGCTGAGATCGCTGAAGGTCATCACCGACAGCGATGGCCGCACGAGCGGCGCGACGCGCTGCAGTTCGGCGAGCGCCTCGGGAATATGGCAATCCTCATGGGTCATGACGTGCTCGGACGTGCCGAGCAGCAGCGGCCCCGACAGAACGCCACGCACCGCATCGACTTCGGGCTTGATGCGCTCGAGCGATTCGAGGGCCTGCATCGCGACGCGCAGCGCGACCGCGCCGCTTTCCGTCAACTGAAAGCCGCCGGGCCCGCGCTCGCATAGCTTGACGCCGAGGCGCGCTTCGACGTCGTTGATATGCCGGCTGATCGACGCTTTCGACATCGCCAGCGCGCGCTCGGCCGCGGCGAATCCGCTCGCCTGCGCGGCGGCGCAAAAAACGCGAAGCGAGCGCAGGTCGCGCTCGGTCAGGTCCATCTTCTTCATGGCGCAGGGACGCGAAAGGTTTTGGTTTTCGAAACCATAGCAGCGAAAAAATGGTTTTCCAAAACTATTTTGACTGCCTACATTCGATTCACCAATTCGATCCGCCACGACCTCGGGGAACCTCATGCTCTCGCTCGACCGACGCAAATTTCTGACCGTAGCGGGCGGTGTGTCGCTCGCGCTTGCCTTGCCGTCTCTCGCCTTCGCCGAGGGCGGCACGCTCGACGATATCCGCAAGCGGGGCAAGCTGACGGTCGGCACGGAAGCGGCCTACGAACCTTTCGAGTTCGTCGAGAACGGCCAGGTGGTCGGCTACGGTCACGACATTCTCGAGTACATGGCGGGCAAGCTCGGTGTGACGCTCAATCAGGTCAACCTGCCGTTCCAGGGCTTGCTGCCCGGCCTGATGGCGCACAAGTTCGACTTTGTCGCGACGAGCGTCGGCATCAATGCGGAACGCGCAAAGCGCTTTGCGTTTTCGGAGCCGGTCGGCGTCGTCGACACCGTGCTCGTCGTGCGTTCGAACGACACGCGCATCAACAAGGCCGACGATGTCGCTGGGCATGTGGTCGGCACGCAAATGGGTTCGTCGTCGCAACCTGTCGCGCAGGCGTTCGATACGCAACTGAAAGCGAAGGGCGCGGGCTATACGGACATGAAGCTGTTTCAGGCCTATCCGGATGTGATGGTCGCGTTGTCGAACAAAACGCTCGATGTCGGCATCATGCCGTCGAATATCGTCGCGGTGATGATGAAGCGCGAGCCCGGCCAGTATCGTGTGGTCGGCAAAATCGGCGAACCGAAGATGCTCGCCTGGGTTGCGCATCCGCAGGACAAGGAAATTCGCGCGTTCATCAATACTTCGCTGACCCAGCTCGAGCAGAGCGGCCAGCTCGCGCAGATGCAGAAGAAGTGGTTCGGCTACACGATGAATTTGCCGACGAGCGGTTATCTGCCCGCAGGCGCGGTCTAAAGCGGGCGCATCGCATGCCCGGGACAGGCGATGGCCTCGTTGCGACCGTCGCGCCGTTCGTTCGCGATTTCGCCGCGGGCGCGGCGACAACGATCGTAGCCAGTGTCATTGCGTTCGCGATCGGCATCGTCATCGGCTGCGTGCTGCTATTGCTTCGGCAACATGGCGGCCGGTTCCTGGCGGCGTGCGTGATCGTCTACGTCAGCGTGATTCGCGGCACGCCCGCGCTGATCCAGATGCTGATCGCGTACTACGTATTGCCCGCGGTGCTGAACGTTTCGATCGCGCCGTTGCCGGCCGGCATTCTTGCGCTCGCGCTGAATACGGCTGCCTACGTGTCCGAAATCCTGCGCGGTGCGCTCAACACGCTTGGGCGCGGCCAGGTGCCTGCAGGACGCGCGCTCGGTATGAATACGCTGCAGGTGTGGCGCTACATCGTGTTTCCGCAGCTGTTCTACCGCTCGATTCCGCCGTTGACGAGCGAATTCACGATGCTGCTCAAAGCCTCTTCGCTGATATCGATCATCGCCGTGCACGATCTCGCCACCGTCGCGCGCGACGCGACACTGCAAACGAATCTGCCGCTGCAGCTCTTTTCGCTGACGGCCGCGCTCTATTTCGCCATCCTGTTCGTCGCATCGTCGGCCTCGCGCCGGATCGAGCGGCGCTTCGCGAAGGTATTGCCCCATGGCCATTGATCTTGCCGTCGTCGAGTCGTCGGTGGGGCCGCTGCTCAAGGGCCTCGCGGTCACGGCGCAGGTCTGCGTGCTCGGCATTCCGCTCGGCATCGTTGCCGGCACGATCGCCGCGTATTGCCGGGCGGCGCCGTGGGCCGCGCTGCGTGCGCTCGCGCTCGCCTATGTGGAGATCGTGCGCAACGTGCCGTTTCTGATTCTCGTCTACCTGGCCTTTTTCGGCTTGCCGAAGCTGGGCGTCACGCTGTCCGCGTTTGCGATAGGCGTCGCGGCGACGGCGTTCTATACGGGCGGCTATTTCTGCGAAATCCTGCGTGCCGCATTTGCGAGCCTGCCGCGCGGGCAATGGCAGGCAAGCCTCTCGCTCGGGCTTTCGGGTCTGCAGATCCAGCGTTATATCGTGCTGCCGCAGATAGTCGGATTCCTTGCGCCCGCGACGACGAGCCTCGCGATCATGATGTTCAAGGACTCGTCGGTGTTCTCCGTGATGAGTCTCGCGGAACTGACGTACCAGAGCAATCTGCTGACCGCGGACACGTTCGCCTATGTCGAAGTGCTCGGCACGACCGCGCTGATCTATTGGGGGTGCAGCGTGCTGCTCGACGTTGCGGGCCAGTGGACCGAGCGCTATGCCACGCGCTACCGGCGCGTCTGAACCTCGATCAGGATCGTTCAGGCAGTTCCTTCCCGTTCCTCTTGCCACGCTGGAGTTTCCCGATGACACGACCGCATATTGCGCCGCTTACGGTGCCGCCGAAGACCGGACACAAGACGCTGCTTTATTCCGAGCTCGCGCTCGATCTCGACCACCTCGAAGCCGACATTGCCGTGCTCGGCATGCCGTATGGCGCCGCCTATTCGGCGGCCGATTTCACGAACGACCAGACCCGCGCACCGGCGGCAATCCGCGCAGCGACGGACCGCGTCGTGCGCTCGCCGGGCCACTACGACTTCGACATCGACGGCCCGCTTTTGCAGGAACGCGACGATATCCGTTTTGTCGACTGCGGCGACGTGATGGCCGACCTCGCGGCGCCCGGCAGCCACTATCAGCGCGCAGAAGCCGCCGTGCGCAAGATTCTCGCGGCGGGCGCGCTGCCGATCGTGATGGGCGGCGACCACGGCATCACGACACCTGTACTGCGCGCATTCGATAGCCTTGCGCCGATCACGCTCGTGCATGTCGACGCGCATCTCGACTGGCGCGACGAAGTGAACGGCGTGCGCGACGGGCTGTCGAGCCCGATCCGCCGCGCGTCGGAGATGGCGCACGTCGATCGCATCGTGCAGATCGGCCTGCGGGCGCAAGGCAGCGGCCGCCCCGAGGAGTTGCGCGCGGCGCGTGCATACGGCTCGGAGCTCGTGACCGCTTACGAGTTGCACGACGTGGGCATGGACGCCGTGCTCGCGCGTATTCCCGACGGCGGCAACTACTATCTGACGATCGACGCCGACGGTCTCGACCCGTCGGCGATGCCGGCCGTGGCCGGTCCGGCGCCCGGCGGCGTGACGTTCGTGCAGGCGCGCAAGCTGATTCACGGTCTCGTGAAGAAGGGGCGCGTGGTGGGGATGGATATCGTCGAAATCCAGCCGGAGAAGGACGTCAATCAGATTTCGTGCATCACGGCGGGACGGCTGATTCTGAACCTGATCGGCAGCGCGATCCGTGCAGGCTATTTCGACAAGGGGCGCTAACTGATGGAACATATTCGCATCCGGCCGTTCAATACGCGCGACACGTATCCCGAGCAACGGCTCGACAATGACCTTTCGCAGGCTGTCGTGGCCGGCAAGATGGTCTTCCTGCGTGGCCAGATCGGCCAGGATCTCGATACGCGCGAATCGGTCGGTATCGGCGATGCGGCCGCGCAGGCCGAGAAAGCGATGTCGAACGTCAAGATGCTGCTCGAGGAAGCCGGCAGCAAACTCGACGATATCTGCAAGATTACGATCTATCTGACCGATATTCGCTATCGCGAAGCGGTGTATCGCGTGGTCGGCCGTTGGCTCAAAGGCGTGCATGCGGTGTCGACGGGGCTGACCGTGACCGCGCTTGCGCGGCCCGAGTGGGTGGTGGAGATCGACGTAATCGCGGTCAAGCCCTAGGCGAGGGCTGTTTCATTCGGATGCACGCCCTTCGTGTGCGCTATTTCGCGCACGATTGCTGGGAAGGCTGCACCAAATCATGACCTGTTCGAATCACGCTGGATCATGCGAGCGATTTCGCCTGAGTCGCTCGCATGCCTGATCGCCGCCCGCAAATCGTTGTCCGGTATGGCTTGACGCCATCTTGCGCAAGAACCGGCACGAAAGCTGCAACCTCCCCGCCGGAACTTGTATCCAAGATTGAACGCAAGATGCGCGCGATCGTCCACGCGGCAGTCCATGCAGCAGTCAACCACGACAGACAGGAATCCAGACCATGACCCATCGCCGCGACTTCATCAAACAGATCGGCGCGTTCGCGCTCGGCAGCGCGCTGCCGTTCGACGTGGCGTTTGCCGCCGGCGATCTGACGGTCGGTGTGATCTACGTCGGCGCGCGCGGCGACTACGGCTACAACCAGGCGCAGGCTCAGGCCGCCGCGGTGATCAAAAAGCTGCCGAATGTGAAGGTCGTCGAAGAAGAGAACGTGCCTGAGACGGTGGCTGTTCAGAAAACCATGGAGGCGATGATCGAGCAGGACGGCGCGACGCTGATCTTCGCGACGTCGTTCGGTTACTTCGATCCGCATGTGCTGAAAGTGGCCGCGAAGTATCCGAAGGTGCGCTTCGCACATTGCGGCGGACTGTGGAAGAGCGGCAATCCGGCCAATATCACGAGCTATTTCGGTTACATCGACGAGTGCCAGTATCTGAACGGCGTGGTGGCTGGTCATACGAGCAAAAGCAGGAAGCTTGGCTTCGTCGCGGCGAAGCCGATTCCGCAGGTGCTGCGCAATATCAATGCGTTTACGCTTGGCGCGCAATCGGTCGATCCGTCGATCACGACACATGTGATTTTTACCGGCGACTGGTCGATGCCGATCAAGGAGGCCGAGGCGACCAACAGTCTCGTCGACCAGGGGTGCGATGTGATCACCTGCCACGTCGACGGTCCAAAGGTGGTGGTCGAGACCGCGGAAAAGCGCGGTGCGATGAGCTGCGGCTATCACGCAAGCCAGGCGGCGCTCGCGCCGAAAGGCTATCTGACCGGCGCCGAATGGGATTGGGCAACGCCGTTCAAGACCATCGTCGCGTCCGCGCAAAACGGGCAGCCGCAACAGAACCTGATGCGCGGCGGCCTCAAGGAAGGCTTCGTGAAGATGTCGCCGTACGGGCCGAAGGTCGGTGCCGATGCGCGATCGAACGCCGATTCGGTCAAAGCGAAGATGGTGGCAGGCGACTACACGATCTTCAAGGGGCCGATCAAGGACAACAAAGGTGCGAGCGTGATCGCGGCCGGCGTGGCGCATCCGCAAACCGATATCGCACTCGAAAGCATGAACTATCTCGTTTCGGGCGTGGTGGGGCAGATCTGACCGTCGCGGTCGTTGCAGGGAGCCGCGCCTGACGTTCGTGCGGTGGTCCGGTTCGGTCCGAGGCAAGGAGTGACGATGCGTTCCGATGTTTCAGCCAGCGCGAGTGCGACGGGCGGCAGGACGAGATTCATGCTCGGCATGCTGCCGGCCGTGCCGACACTATGCGCGTTCGTGTGCACGCTGCTGCTGTTTTCGCTGTTCCTGCTCGTGCAGGGGCAGCCTGCCGCACAAGCGCTAGGACTTATCGGCGAGGGTGCGTTCGGTTCGTGGTTTGCATGGCAAAACACGCTGCTGCGGGCCGCGCCGCTGATGCTCACGGCGCTGTGCGTCGCGCTGCCCGCGCAGGTCGGGCTGATCGTGATCGGCGGCGAGGGCGCGCTTGCGCTCGGCGGTCTCGCGGCGGCAGTCGCTGCACAGGCGGTGCCGCATGGGTTGCCTTGGCTCGTCGCGCTGCCGTTGATGGCGTTCGCCGGCATGGCGGCAGGCGGTGTCTGGATCGGCGCGGTGGGTGCGCTGCGCCAGTGGCGCGGTGTCAACGAGACGATCAGCAGCCTCCTGATGTCGTATATCGCGATCGCGGTTTTCAAACAGCTCGTAGAAGGGCCGCTGCGCGATCCGGCCAGCCTGAACAAGCCCTCGACGCCGCCGTTGCCCGACGCGCTCGCGATCGGTTCGATGCCTGGCCTCGACGTGCATTGGGGGCTGTTCTGGGGCGTGCTCGCGAGCATCGCGGCCTGGGTGTTCGTGCGGCACAGCACGCACGGTTTCGCGATGCGTGTCGCCGGCGGCAACTTTCGTGCGGCGCGGCTCGTCGGCTTGCCGGTGAACCGGCTCGCGTTCGCCGCCTGTGTGCTGGGCGGTGCGTCTGCGGGCCTTGCGGGCATGTTCGAAGTCGCGGCCGTGCAGGGCAGCGCGAACGCGTCGCTGCTCGCCGGATACGGCTATGCGGGCATTCTCGTCGCCTTTGCCGCGCGGCAGAACCCGCTCGCGATCATGCTGTGCGCCGTGCTCGTCGGCGGGATCGAAGCGAGCGGCAGCTTGCTGCAGCGCCGCCTCGGCCTGCCCGATGCGACCACGCTGTTTCTACAAGGCTTGCTGTTCGCCAATCTGCTCGCCTGGGAGACCTTGAGCACACGCCTCGCGGCGTGGCGCACGAGGCTGCAATCGGCCGCGCGTAACGGAGAAGCGGGCGTGCAACTGGAGCGTACTCATGCCTGATCCGCATTCGACTCTCGCCGTGCTCGCGCTATCGCTCGTCGCGGGCGCGATTCGCGTCAGCACGCCCTATCTGTTCGTCAGTCTCGGCGAATGCCTGACCGAGAAGGGCGGCCGCGTCAATCTCGGTCTCGAGGGCATTCTGGTATCGGGGGCGATGACCGGTTACGCCGCATCGTTCGTGTCCGGTTCGCCGTGGGCCGGCGTGCTCGCCGCCGGTGGCGCGGGCCTGTTGCTCGGTTGCTTGCACGGGCTCGTCTGTTCGTTGCCTCGCGTGTCGGATATCGCTTTCGGTATCGCATTGATGCTGATCGGCACCGGCCTTGCGTTCTATCTCGGCAAGCCCTTTATCGAGCCGCAGGCGCCGATGCTCGCGTCGCTTCATCTCGGCGATGCGTCGGCATCGCCCCAGGTGCGCGAGGCCTTGCATGTGAATCCGCTGTTCGCGATCGGCGTCGTGCTCGCCTTCGCATTGCAATGGGGCTTGCGTCATACGCGCTGGGGCATGGTGCTGCGCCTCGTCGGCGAAAACGAGGAGAGCGCGCGGGCGATGGGCTATCCGATCACGCGTGTACGCGTTGCGGCGACTGCGGTAGGGGGCATGTTCGCGGGCATCGGCGGCGCTTATCTATCGCTCGTCTATCCAGGCAGCTGGAACGAAGGGCTGTCGAGCGGCCAGGGGCTGATGGCGGTGGCGCTCGTGATTTTCGCGCGCTGGAGACCGCTCGCATGCCTCGCGGCCGCGTTGCTGTTCGGCGCAGCCGGTGCGCTCGGGCCCGCGCTGCAGGCGATCGGCGTGACGAGCGGTTACTACCTGTTCAACGCCGCGCCTTATCTGCTGACGCTCGTCATCATGATCGTCAATTGCCGGCCTGATCGCACGCTCGCCGGCGCGCCGGGCGAATTGAGCCTGACGCGATGATGCGCACCTGAGATGAACGCCGTTTGCCCTACGAACCCGCAAGAGAGCACGACCATGAACCGTTTTATCGAAGCCCGTCCGTACCCGTGGCCCTACGACGGTGCGCTGCGCGCGGATAACACCGCGCTCGTGATCATCGACATGCAGACGGATTTTTGCGGCATCGGCGGCTATGTCGACAAGATGGGCTACGACCTGTCGCTCACGCGTGCGCCGATCACGCCGATCAAATCGGTGCTGGGGCTCATGCGCGAACTGGGCTTCACGATCATCCACACGCGCGAAGGGCATCGGCCCGATCTGTCCGATCTGCCCGCGAACAAGCGCTGGCGCAGCCGCCGGGCCGGCACCGACGGCATCGGTATCGGCGACGATGGGCCATGCGGCCGGATTCTGGTGCGCGGCGAACCGGGCTGGCAAATCATCGACGAACTTGCGCCGCTGCCCGGAGAGATCGTCATCGACAAGCCCGGCAAAGGCTCGTTCTGCGCGACCGATCTCGAACTGATTCTGCGCACGCGCGGGATTGCGAATCTCGTGCTGACGGGCATTACCACCGACGTCTGCGTGCATACGACGATGCGCGAGGCGAACGATCGCGGCTTCGAATGCATGGTGCTTGCGGACTGTTGCGGCGCAACCGACGCCGGCAATCACGAGGCGGCGCTGAAGATGATCCTCATGCAGGGCGGCGTGTTCGGCACCGTTTCGGATTCGGCGGCGCTGCTCGCGGCGCTCGGGAGTTGATCGTGTCGACGGCCGCTCGCGCAGTCGGCATCGAGGTGCTGAACGCGACGAAACGGTTCGGCGCGTTTTGCGCGCTCGACGGCGTCTCGCTGAAGGTGCGCGCCGGCACGATACACGCGCTGCTCGGCGAAAACGGCGCGGGCAAGAGCACGCTCGTCAAAGGGCTCGTCGGCTACGGCGTGCTGGACGACGGCGAGATCGTCGCCGACGGCCGTCAGGTTCACATAGCGTCGCCGCGCGACGCGCAGGCGCTCGGCATCGGCATGGTGTATCAGCACTTCACACTGGCCGCGGGCCTGTCGGTCGAAGAGAACCTGCTGCTTGCGCGCGGTCGCGTGCCGTGGCGCATCGACTGGGCCGCGGAGCGCGCGGCGCTCGATACGTTCATGCGCGCCATGCCGTTCCGTTTGCGGCTCGATGCGCCCGTTGCGGGCCTCGCGGCCGGCGAGAAGCAGAAGCTCGAAATATTGAAGCAGCTTTATTTGCGCCAGCGCTTCCTGATTCTCGACGAACCGACCTCGGTGCTGACGCCGCAGGAGGCCGACGAGGTGCTCGGTCTGATGCGCGAGCTGACCGCGCGCGGCGAACTGACCGTGCTGATGATCACGCACAAGTTTCGTGAAGTCGATGCCTATGCGAACGACGTGACGGTATTGCGCAAGGGGCGCTGGGTCGGCACGAGCGCCGTGTGCGACACCGACCGCGACCGGCTTGCCGCATGGATGATGGGCGACGAGGGCACGCGGGATCCGCGCGCGGCCGCGGAACTCGATGCGCGCCGACTGCCGCGCGGCGCCGTGGCAACCGACGCGCCGGTCCGGCTCGAATTGCGTGAACTGAGCGTGGGCGACGATCGCGGCCATCGCGCGGTGCGTGGGGTATCGATCGCGGTGCGTGCGGGCGAGATTCTCGGCATCGCGGGTGTCTCGGGCAACGGCCAGAAGGAGTTGATCGATGCGCTCGTCGGACAGCGCCGCGCCGAGGCCGGCGAAATGCGCGTGATGGGCGAGCCGTATCGTGCGACGCGCGAAGCGATGACGCGCCTGCGCGTATTCGCGCTTCCGGAGGAGCCGCTGCGCAATGCCTGTGTGGCCGGCATGAGCGTCGCCGAGAATCTCGCGTTGCGCGAATTCGACCGGGCGCCGTTCAAGCGCGGCGGCTGGCGCCTCGACCGCCGCGCGCTGCGCGCGCGCGCACAGAAACTGATTGCCGAATTCAACGTGCGGCCGCCGGTGCCCGAGCGTGCAATCGGCACCTTGTCGGGCGGCAATGTGCAACGCGCGGTGCTCGCGCGCGAGCTTGGCCAGCCCGTCGACGTGCTGATCGTGGCCAACCCCGTGTTCGGCCTCGATTTCGCATCGGTGGCCGATATTCATGCGCGGATTCTAGCCGCGCGGGCCGCGGGCGCCGCCGTCTTGCTCGTCAGCGAAGATCTCGACGAACTGCTCGAGCTCGCGGATCGCATCGCGGTAATGGCCGACGGCCGCATCGTGTTCGAAACGGCTGCGGAACAGGCGGACCGGGTGTTGCTCGGCCGTCATATGGCGGGACACGGCGATGCGAGCACGGAACGTGCGGACGTGGCGGCTCCCGTGCATGCGGGTATCTGACCTAGGAGAGAGGACAGCAATGAGTTCGAGTGGATTGGGTGGATTGAACAGATCACCGAATGGGATCGTGGTCGGCCTCGTGCAATTGCAGAACCCCGATGTCGAAACGCCGGCACAACTGGCCGCGCAGACGCAGCGGATCGTCGAACTGGTGGGCAAGGCGCGCCGCAACAACCCGGCGATGGACCTCGTCGTGTTTCCCGAATACGCGCTGCACGGGCTATCGATGCGCACCGACGACGCGATCATGTGCAGTCTCGACGGCCCCGAAGTGGCGGCGTTCAAGGCTGCCTGTATCGAGCACCGCATCTGGGGCTGCTTCTCGATCATGGAGCGCAATGCCGGCGGGAATCCGTATAACAGCGGCATCGTGATCGACAGCGACGGTGTCGTGCAGCTCTATTATCGAAAGCTGCATCCGTGGGTGCCGGTCGAGCCCTGGGAGCCCGGCGATCTCGGCGTGCCGGTCTGCAAGGGGCCGAACGGCGCGATGCTGTCGCTGATCATTTGCCACGACGGCATGTTTCCCGAGATGGCGCGAGAAGCCGCCTATAAAGGGGCGGAAATCATCTTGCGCACGGCCGGCTACACGGCGCCGATCCGTCACGCCTGGCGCGTCACGAACCAGGCCAATGCGTTCCAGAATCTTGCGCAGACCGCGAGCGTGTGCCTGTGCGGCAGCGACGGCACGTTCGATTCGATGGGCGAAGGCATGTTCTGCGATTTCGACGGCACCGTGCTCGTCGAAGGAAGCCATCGTCCCGACGAGATCATCACCTGTGAAATGCGGCCCGATCTCGTGCGCGAAGCGCGCGTTCACTGGGGCGTGGAAAACAACCTCTATCAACTCGGTCATCGCGGCTATGTCGCGGTGAAGGGCGGCGCGCGCGATTGCCCCTATACGTTCATGCAGGACCTCGTGCGCGGCGAATACCGGTTACCGTGGGAGCACGAGGTGCGCGTCACGGACGGCACGTCGTGCGGTTTTCCGGCTCCCGAGCGGCATTACCGCAACGGCTCGCGAGGCTGAGCGATGCAAACGGTGAGCGGCGCGCAACCTTTTCCGTTTCATTTCGACCCGCACCGCACCGCGCTGGTCGTGATCGACATGCAACGCGACTTTATCGAGCCCGGCGGTTTCGGCGCTGCACTCGGCAACGACGTGTCGCTGCTCGCCTCGATTGTGCCGACGGTCGCGGCGCTGCTCGCGCATGCGCGCGCGCAGGGTTGGCTCGTCGTGCACACGCGCGAATCGCACGCAACGGATTTATCCGATTGTCACCCGGCCAAGCGTGCGCGCGGTACGCCGCTCGCACGCATCGGCGATCGGGGGCCGATGGGCCGGATCCTCGTGCGCGGGGAGCCGGGCAACGCGATCGTCGACGCACTCGCGCCGGCCGGCGGCGAGATCGTGATCGACAAGCCCGGCAAGGGCGCGTTCTATGCAACACGCCTTGCGGAGGAACTCGCGTTGCGCGCGATTACGCACCTGATTCTCGCGGGCGTGACGACCGAAGTCTGCGTGCAGACGACGATGCGCGAAGCGAACGACCGCGGCTACGAATGCCTGCTGATCGAAGATGCGACGGCGAGCTACATTCCGGCCTTCAAGGAAGCAACGCTGGCGATGATGCGTTCGCAGGGGGCGATTGTCGGTTGGACGGCGACGCTTGCGAACCTGATGGAGGCATGAGGATGACGGTATCGATGAGCGAGCTGAATCGTCCGGACGTGATTGCGCAAGTCACGGCGGCATTCGATGCCTATGAGCGCGCACTGGTCGACAACGATATCGCGACCATGAACGCGCTGTTCTGGCATGCGCAGCAAACCGTGCGCTACGGCATCGCAGAGGTGCAGCACGGCGGCGACGCGATCCGCCGCTGGCGCGAGACGTGTGCCCCCGTGCCGCGCTCGCGGCGGCTTCATCGTACGGTCGTGACGGCATACGGCAACGATCACGCGACCGTGAGCACGGAATTCACCAGCGACGAGACGCCGCTGCTCGGGAGGCAGATGCAGACATGGGTGCGTTTCGACACGGGCGGGGTGTTCGACGGCTGGACCATCGTGGCCGCCCACGTCAGCCTGATCGATACGCGCTGATGCGACGCGCTCCGGTTTATGAACGGCGGTGCGCACATGGCTGAGGTATCGGGGTGGCCCATGCTCGCCGATGAGGAGCATGCCGGGCCGGAAAAGGCCGCGTCTCGAGCGAATCCGCTCGCGGAAGAGGTCTATCAGCGGCTCAAGCACGATGTTTTCAGTTTCCGGCTGTTTCCCGGCGACCGCTTTTCGGAGAACGATATCGCGCAGTACTACGGCGTGTCGCGCACCCCGATGCGCGATGCGTTGTTCCGCCTTGCGCGCGAAGGCTATCTCGAAGTCGGATTCCGGCGCGGTTGGAAAGTGGCCGCGGTCGATTTCGAGCGGCTCGATCAGCTTTACGACCTGCGCATCGTGCTCGAAACCGCCTCGCTCGAGCGGTTGACGATGAATGCGGCGACCCATCCGCTGCTCGGCGAACTCGATCGGATATGGTGCGTTGCCGAACAGGACCGCACGCGCGATGCAGTCGATATGTTCAGGATGGACGAGCAGTTTCATCGCGGGCTGGTCAGGGCGGCGGGCAATCTCGAGATGCTACGCGTCCATGACGAAGTGACCGAGCGCATTCGCATCGTGCGGCGTCTGGATTTTCTGAAGCCGCATCGCACCACCGCGACCTATGACGAGCATTCGACGATTCTTCACCTGATCGAGCGCGGCAAACTGACCGAGGCACGGATCATGCTTAATGCGCATATCACGCAAAGCAAGCTCGAGGTCCGCAAGATCACGTTGTCGATGTTGACCTCGGCGCGGGATAGCAAACTGCCGTTTGTGACGTAGCACGCGTTGCCGTCGAACCGGGGGAAACGTCAGCGGTGCTATTCTCTCGGAATCGGCCCGTGTCGGGGTCGAACGGAGCCACCCGCCGCGAGGCGGGATGGCGTTGCCGCTGGAGCCGGCGTCCTTGTGCCGGCTCATGAGGAGAAGCCCATGCCTGCGCGCTCGATCGCATCGCTTTCTCTGTCTTTCGGTCTTGTTTCAATACCTGTCAAGCTTTACTCCGCAACCGAGAGTTCGGCGGACGTCCGCTTCAATCTGCTTGCGCCGGACGGCTCGCGGGTCAAGCAGCAGTACATTTCAGAAGCGACTGGCCAGATCGTCGAGCGCGGCGCGATGAACAAGGGCTACGAGTTCGAAAAGGACCGGTTCGTCGTATTTACTGCAGACGAATTGAAGGCACTCGAGGATAGCGCGAGCCACGTCGTGGAGATCGTCGCTTTCATCCCCGAAAAATCCGTCGATCCCCTTTACTACGACAAGGCGTATTTCATTGCGCCCGATAAACGCGGCGGCAAGCCGTATAGCCTGCTGCAGCAGGCACTGCTCGAAAGCCAGCGCGGCGCATTGGCGAAATGGGCATCGAAGGGCAAAACACACATCGTGCTGATCCGCCCGACGGAAGACGGACTTATCTTCCAGCAACTGCTGTTTGCCGACGAAGTGCGCTCGCTTGCCGATTTGCATATCGAGCATGTGCCCGTGTCCGCGGCGGAACTCAAGCTCGCATTGCAGATTATCGAGCAGGGCACAGAGGATCACTACGACCCGGCTGCCTACGAGAATGAAGAGAAGAAGCGGATTCTCGCTGCGATCGATCGGAAAATCGAGGGCAAGGAGATCGTATCCAACGAACCGGTGGAGAGCGAGTCCGGCGGCCAGGTGATCGATCTGATGGAAGCGTTGCGCGCGAGCCTGTCGAAGGGCGGCGGTGGCGGTGCTCGGCAAAAGCCTGTTGCGCGTAAGGCGGCGGAGGAGGCTCAGGTAACCGAAATGCCGGCGCCGCGCGCGAGGAAACCCGCGCAGCGCGCGGCGAAAGCGGCCGCTCCGTCCGCAGCGGCTCCGGCCAAGGTCCGTGCTCGCAAGTGAAGCAGAAGAACAATCGCCACGACATCTCGGTACGGAAGCTCCAGTCGTTGCTCGGGGTGTCGCGCAGCGTGCTCGCGGGCCTGATCGACGAGGGCTTCGTTACACCGGCGCGTGGGCCGCGCAACGAGCTGCGCTTCACGTTTCAGGATGTCGTGCTTCTGCGTACCGCGTTTCAGCTGCAATCGGCGCGGATTTCCTCGCGCAAGATTCTCACTGCGCTAGCACGCTTGCGCACGCAACTTCCCGACGAGATTCCGCTATCCGGCATACGCGTGAGCGCGCTCGGCAACACGATCATGGTCAGGACCGGCCCGTCGCAGTGGGATGCGAACACGGGGCAGCTCGCTTTCGATTTCGAGGTTGCGGATATCAAAGGCGATGTGGTTTTTCTCGATGCGTCTCCTGCGAAGAAAGACGCTCGCGCGCAGGCGCACGAGTGGTACGCGCTTGCGGATCAACTGGCGGCCGATGGGGAAGCTGGAGAAGCAGAGCACGCTTATCGTAAGGCGCTGGCGGTTTCACCTTTGCCGTTCTATGGCGCGTATGTCGACCTCGGCGCGTTGCTGTGCGAGGACGAAGGGCGTTGTCAGGATGCGTTAGCCGTCTTTGACGAAGCGATCGGGTACTTTCCCGAAGACGCCGTTCTTCACTTTAACCGTGCGGTTGCGCTTGAACTGCTCGGCAGGCTCAAGGATGCCGAGCGGAGTTACGCGCGGTCTCTCGAGATCAATCCGAATTATGCCGACGCGCATCACAACCTCGCACTTCTCAAGGAGCAGCTTGGCGACAAGCAGGGACTGGTCCGGCATATGAGTGCTTTCCGGAAGTTAAGTAGCTGATCTCTGACGCAGGCGTGCGATTCCCTCCGTCGCCTTCTTGCCTCGTTCCTTACCGCTGCCCATAGCCGAAATTTCTGCCCCCGAATCAGCGCGTTCGTAGATTCAAAACCCGTTTCTCTCGATATGTTTGACGTACCTGTTCACCAAAGGGAAATCGAACAATGAATCTGGAGAGATCATGGTTGACCGAGGGTGGCTGAATCGCGCGTGCCTGCGCGCCGTACATGTACTCGCGGCTGGTTTGATCGTTGCATTCGCAACGGATGTGCACGCCGGTTCGGGCGATGTGTCGTGTTTCGGACTTTATTCGCAATCGCGCGCTGTGCCGGGCACGCGGGGATGTGCGATTAGTGTTGCCGGCGGCACGCCCGGCGGAATGGGCAACTATAGCTGCATCAACCGACTCGATCTGATCGACAGCTATTGTGCTACGCCTTCGACGCCGCCGCCCGAGGCAAGCTGTCCGGTCGCCGACCCGGTGTATCCGGCGACCGGCGTGACGACGGTCAGCGAGACCGACTTCGTCAGCGGCGGCGACCTGCCGCTCGTATTCAAACGGACGTATCGCTCCGCGCCATTCACGCGGACCGACTCAGGTTTCGGTACTAACTGGTTTCATAACTGGCAGCGTCAGCTGGACGTCGCGAAGTCGAGCGGCGCGTCCGCTCAGGTGATTGCTTACCGCGACGATGGCTCGAAGCTCACGTTCGTCAAGGACGCAGTGCAGTGGAAAGCAAGTGGCGGCATGCCGTTCACGCTTGCGCAGAGCGCGACGGAGTGGACGGTCACCGGATCTGACGAACGATACGCGGGAAACGTATTCGGCGGCTGGCGTGCTGAAAACCATCCGCACGCATCGATGGTGGCGATGCCGGGGAAAATTCGCGCGTTTGTCTACGACGCGGGCGGCAACCCGACCGGCGTTAGCGAACTGACGACGGATGACCCGACTGGCGCGCGTGGGTTCGATGCGTCGACCGCGGGCGGCCAGACGCGTACGTATGGGATGACATACGACTCTTTCAATCACCTGAAGACGTTGCAGGTGTACGCGAATGGCGTGTTGAGCGAGGACTGGTATCTGACAACGGATGCGAGCGGCAATAGCCGGAACTGGCGTGAAGCGGTTAGCGGTCGGGCGGTTGTTATTTACATCAGGGATGCAGCGCATCGGCCGCTGAACCTTTCTGACCAGGGTGTCGACGTCACGGTCGGATACGACGTGCGTGGGCGCGTCAGCAAGTTCTGGTACGTCGAGTTGGCGACGCAGGCGAATGGCTTTGTTCAACGGCAGTTGTCGGTTAGTTATGGGTATTCGCCGGACGGGCGTGTGGTGTCCCGTCCCGGTAGCGTCAAAACCGATAACGGCGCGGACGTGGCGATCAGTAGCGATGAAATCGACTTCTGGCTTGATAACTATGAAGCGGGGGTGATGCCGGCGGGGCCGGTGGGTCGTTCGATTTCGTCGTTGCTCATGGCGTTGGGGGTGTTGCCGGAGCCGGGGCTTGAGCCGGTTTGTGTCGAGTGCTTGCTGTCGCGACCGGTCAGTTGGGCGGCGAATGCGGCGAAGGCTCTTGATTGGGCGAGGTCGGTGGTTGGGCGGAGGGGGAGCGAGTGCACCACCACTCAGGCGGTGATTGATGAGCTCGCCGCGGCAGCTAACGAAATGCATACGGCAGGTCAATTGATCAGCAAAGCGGGGAGAGGGGCCCTGCCGGCCAAGGTTGGGTCACTTACACGAGATCCGACGGCGTAGCAGCGAGTTGGACCAGGAATGGCAATTTCATTGGGTTTAGGGGAAGTCAGCGAGGAAATTGATATGGGGAAACTGGTATTTGAACAGATTGATGACGTTCGGGCTGTTCATCCATATCTGTTCGTTTATTTGCTTGAGGATCACGAAACTTTCCAGGTCGGCCGAGGACACCCGTTCATGCGGATCGAGGTTACCCGAGAACAGAAGTTGCAGTTTGCTTTCTATCCGATTGACCGGGAGATTGTGCTCAATGAAGAGCATTGGGAAAGGGTTCTCGTAGTTGCTCGGGAATTCCTCGAGGAAACAATCCAAAGTGGGGATGATTGGTGAGCTTATAAGTGTGCTACGGATACCCCCAGGCCCGCAAAGGCACCCACGCCCCCAAATCATCTTTATAAAATCTTTTCAAAACCTCCCCAACTCTTTCGATGCTCCACCCAAACAACCTGCATAGAATCGTCAGGCTTTAGGTGCCGAAGCGGACCTCATGCAAAGGATGGCCCACTCTCGCAGTCGTACGGGCGGCCTTTCGTTGAACACGCTTGTCAAATAAGCAGGGCGTCATCGGGACATTCCGACGTACCCGGCGCAACGCGCGCCCGGCTTCATTTCTGTTGGGGATTCAGTGAAAAAGAAAATTATCGGCGCAGCTGCTTTGTCCGTCTTCGCCGTGGCGGCTCATGCGCAAAGCAGCGTCACCCTTTATGGTTTGATCGACACCGGTATCGTCTATACGAACAACCAGGGCGGCAGCAGCGCATGGCAGGAACAAAGCAGCATGTTGTCGAATGAAGTCTGGGGCTTGAAAGGCAGCGAAGACCTTGGCGGCAACCTGCATGCGATCTTCCGCCTCGAAAACGGCTTCAATATCCAGAACGGCAAAACCACTTACGCGAACACGATATTCGGCCGTCAAGCGTTCGTCGGCCTCCAGCACGACCAGTACGGCACCCTGACGCTCGGCCGTCAATATGACTCCGTTGTCGACGTGCTCGGCCCGCTCGCGCTTGCGAACAATGGCGACGGCAACAACCTCGCCGCTCACCCATTCGATAACGACAACGTCGACGACTCGTTCTACATCGACAATTCTGTCAAATATGTCAGCCCGACTTACCGCGGCCTGACGGGTGAAGCGCTTTATGGCTTCAGCAACACGGCCGGCGGCTTCTCGGACAATCGCGCGTATAGCTTCGGCCTGACATACAGCATCGGTCCGATCAACCTCGCAGCCGCATATTTGCAGCTCAATAACGGTTCGCTCAACGGCACCGGCGCCGTCTCGAACAACGACTTCGTGAATTTCCCTGCCGCACGTCAGCGCGTGATGGGCGTCGGCGGCAACTATACGATCGGCCCGGCCGTCGTCGGCCTGCTGTGGACGCATACGCTGTTCGAGAACACGCAGCCCGGTGCGAATTCAGTGATCCAGCAACCGTTCGATACGCTCCACTTCGATAACTATGAAGTCAACGTGCACTACGCGGTGACGCCGGCAATCTCGCTGGCGGGCGCTTATACGTTCACGCAAGGCGCCTTCAGCGGCGCCACCGGTTCGGCCGATCCGAAGTGGCATCAGGTCACGCTGATGGCCGATTATTCGCTCAGCAAGCGCACCGATGTCTATGTGGAAGGTGTTTACCAGCATGCGTACGGTGCGGAAGGCTCGGCGTTCGAAGGCGCGTTTATCAATGGCCTCGCGCAGTCTTCGACGGGCAACCAGGTCGCGGCGACCATCGGTATGCGCACGCGCTTCTAGAACACCGAGCGCCGGCAGCCTCAAAGGCCGTCGTGCGCCCGGCTTGCGCGTCATGACTTTTGCCGGTTGCGCGCCTTCTTGCCGTCGATCAATGCAAGCGCGGCGCGCAGTGCTTCTGCGTCGCCGCCGAGCAACTCGCTTGCCTTGATCGACGATTCAAGCATCGAAACGCGCATGCCCTTGAGCAACGCTTCATCGACGCGCGGGCGCGGCCCCGCTAACGTGAATGAGCCCGCGAGCGGTTGAGCGGCGGAAAAGACCGGCGTCGAAATACCGGCCGTTTCGCTGTCGCGCTCGCCGATCGAAATGTAATAACCGTCGCGGCGAATCCGGTCGTATAGCTCTCCGCGGGCGCCACTGAAGGCATTGAGTACACGCCCGCCCGAGCCTTTTTCCATCGGCAGCACATCGCCTTCGCGAACGTGGTCGCGAATCGTATGCGTCGTATCGACACGATGCAGGCACACGCGCAAATCCTGACGCCGCACATAGAACGACACGCTTTCGTTGCATTCGTCGCGCAACGCGCGCATCAACGGCAAAACGACGTCGGCCAGCTGCAGGCCGCGCTGATAGAGCGCGCCGAGTTGCAGTGCGGCAGGCCCGATCAGGTAGCGCCCATCGTCGGAGCGCAACAGCATACGGTGGTGTGTCAGCGACGCAATCAGCCGCAAGATCGTGCTCTTGTAGAGGCCGGTTCGGATCGCGAGCTCGGCAAGCGAAAGTCCCTTGTCGTCGGGGCGGAACGCGAAGAGGATGGCAAAGGCACGATCGAGTGCCGCGACGCCGTCGGGGGAAGTCGAGGGCGCCGCGCTTGCGCCGTCGGACACGCGGCTGGGAGAAACCATGGCTAGCGAATGAATGTAACCGAAACGATAACGGCGCAATTCTACGCCGGCCGGGTCGCCGTGAACGCGCGGTGCGCGTTCCAGTCGGCGCGCAACACGGAACCCGTGCTCGAATCGGTGATGAATAGCGTGTGCTGTCCCGGTCCGTCGAAGGTCACGTTCGTGATCGTGCGCCCCGCGCACGATTCGATTTTCGCAAGCGGCTCGCCATGCGCATTCAATACGAACACCGCGCCAAGCGAGGCATGCGCGACGAACAGGTTGCCGTGCGCATCGATCGTCAGGCCATCGGGACCGCTCGTACCATAGAACTGCGCGAACCGGCCGACCTTGCTCGTGCTGCCGTCCGGCAGCAGCGGCAGGCGCCAGATCGCGTTATCGCGCGTCATCGCTACGAATAACACCTTCTCCTTGCCGTCGAGCACGAGTCCGTTCGGGCTCGGGCCGTTGTCGAGCAGGCAGTCGAGGCGTCCTTCGGCAGTCAGGCGAAACACGCGTCCCGTTGGATCGTGCAAACCTGTTTGCCCCTGGTCCGTGAAATAGATGTCGCCGTTACGCGCGACGATCAGATCGTTGACGCCCTTGAACCGCTCGCTATTGCGCCGCGCAAGCAGCGGCTTCACTTCGCCTTGCACGGGGTCGAGCTTCATCACGCCATTTTTATAGTCGGCGATGATCAGCTGATGTTGCGGATGCCATGCGAGGCCGTTCGGCTCGCCGTCGTAAGCCGCAATGACGCGCCATTCGAGCGAGGGCGTAATCTGGAAAATGCGTCCGTGCGGAATATCGACGATATACAGGTTGCCGTCCGGATCGAAGCACGGGCCTTCGATAAAGCAATCGATTGGCTCGCCGCCCTTGTTCGCGCGAGACCATTCGGACACGACGCCGTGTTTGCGCAGCGCATCCGGCATCGCGGTATGCACGACCGTTTTGACGGCCGGCGGAACCGGATTCCAGCTCATTGCTTCTCTCCATCGAGATGGCGTGCGGGCGCGCCCGTGTACCTGTACGGCATCTGGCGCGGCATCGGCCCCTTGTTACGCTCGGCGCGGCCGCGCTGTTCCCACGCATGCGACAGAATGCCGACCGCGCGCGACAGGCAGAAGATGCCGCGCGCAAGCTCGGGCTCGAAGCCGAGTTCCGCATAGATCACGCCAGTGGCGCCGTCGATATTCATCGGAATCGTGCGGCCTTTGCGCGCTTCGAGCAATGCTTCGACGCCGCGCGCAATCGTTGCGTAGCGACCAGATACGATTTTGTCTGCAGCCGCTGCGTCGACCAGATGCAGCAGACGGCCCGCGCGCGGATCGATCGGATGAAAGCGATGGCCGAAGCCCGGCAGGTATTTGCCATGTGCGGCGTTGAATGCGTCGACTTCTTTCTCGACCGCTTCTTCTAGCGTTGCACCTTGCGCTTCGGTGCGCTCGATGGCATGAAACAGTTCGACGGCCTGCTGTCCCGCGCCGCCGTGAACGTCATCGAGCGTGTTGAGCGCGGAGGCCATCGCGCCGTTCAACGGCAGGCCGCAGCTTACGGCCATTCGCGAAATCGCAATCGACGGCGCATGCGGACCATGATCGACCGAGGCGACGAGCGCCGCTTCGAGCAAACGGGCCTGGCCGTCGCTCGGCAGATCGCCGCGCAACATCAGCCAGATCATCTGCGGGAAGCTGATCGCGCCGATCAGGTCCTGAATCGGGTAGCCGCGTATCCCGATCGAGCCGGGGTGAATATCGACGATCGACGTGCTCCAGTAGTCGGCGGCGAGTGTGGCGAAATCCTGCGGGGAAGTCATGACAAAAGATCCTCGGCGGTGCGTGGTTCAGCGGTTGATGTCTTCGAGCGCGAGTCCTTTCGTGCGCGGCCCCATGATGCCGATCAGCAGCATGACGAACGCCATGCATCCGGTGATCATGTAAAACACGCCAGTCGCGCCGAATTCGCGCAGGCAGAACGCGACGATAAAACCGGAGAAGATCGCGCTCAGCCGGCTCCATGAATAGACAAAGCCGATGGCGCGCGCGCGAACCTCGGTCGGATAGAGCTCCGATTGATACGTCTGGAACGAGTACGTCAGCACGGTAAGCGCAAGGTTCATGCAGAAGCCGAACACGATCAGGCCCACCGTGCCCGTCTGATTCGCGAATGCGAGGCCGAATGCGGCCGCTACGCCCGATGCGCCGACAAGGCTCCATTTTCGTTCGATGCGATCGGCGAAGAAGAAAAACAGCGCCGGGCCGAGCGGCAACGCGATCGACATCAAAAACGAGTACTGCAGGCTATGGACGAGGCCGATGCCCTTGCTCGTCAGCAGCGACGGAACCCAGTTGCTGAAACCGTAGAAACCGATCACCTGGACCGCGTTGAACAGCGACATCATGATCGTGCGTTTCAAATACGGCGCTTTCAGGATGTCGCGAAAGCGTCGCTCGACGGTGGGCGCGGCGTGTTCGCGCGGCGCAGGCGGCGGTAATGCACGGCCGTATTGGCGTTCGACGACCTGTTCGATCTGTCTCGTGACGCGTTCCGCTTCATCGAGACGGCCGCGCGAGACGAGCCAGCGCGGGCTCTCCGGAATGCCGAGGCGAATGATCCAGATCAGCGCGGCGCCGATCGCGCCCACGAGCACCACCCAACGCCAGCCGTCGAAGCCGAGCGGCTGCTGCGGCACGAGCCACCACGACATCAACGCAACGATCGGCACGGCAAGATACGGCACAACCTGCGTGATCGCGAAAGCGCGGCCACGCAGATCCTTCGGCATCAGTTCCGCGACGTAGGTATTGATCGTCACCATCTCGATGCCGAGTCCGATGCCGGCCAGCAGACGGAACAGATTGACTTCGACGGCGCTATGCTGGAACGCCATTAGCACGCTGGCGGCCGTATAGCCAAGCAATGCGACGACGAATATCTTGCGTCGTCCGAAACGATCGGCAAGAAAGCCCAGCCCCATCGTGCCGATAAAAAGCCCGATAAATGTCGCGGCAACGAATGCGGCGATGCTGTTCATTGCGAAGATCGACGTCGACGTCTTCACGAACAGGCCGCTTTCCGTGAGCCCCGGGGCGATATAGCCGGTCATGAACAGATCGTAGAACTCGAAGCTGCCGCCAAGCGACAACAGGAATACGATGGTCCAGATATGGCGCGTGGCGGGCAGCCGGTCGAGGCGCGCGACGATATCGCGTGCGGCGATGTCGCGCCCGGTCTCGGCCCGCACGCTCGAGGTGGTTCGTGCGGGCTCGGGAAGCGCGTCCGCGGTCAATGTCTGTTTCATGTTTGCCTCGTGTCTCCGGTCGGTTTTTCGTTGGCGTGCGATGTTCAGATCGCGCCTTCGTTTTTCAACTGAGCGATCGCATCCGCGTCGAATCCCAACTGCCGGAGATGCGCTTGCGTATGCTCCGACAGGTAAGGCGCACGTCTGGCGGGACCGCCTTCGAGCGTCGCGCCCTGTGCATCGAGAAAGCGATAGCCGGCGCGCGTGACGCGTTGCACGCATTCGCCATCGGGCAATTCGCGGATAAATTGCCGGCCCGCGATTTGCGGTTGCGAAACGGCTTCGGGAACGCTCAACACCAATCCCGCGGGCACACCGGCGGCGATCAGGCGTGCTTCCCAGTTGGCCGCGGTGTCGGTACGCAACGTGGCTTCGATCTCGTGCCTGAGCTCGGCGCGATGGCGTTTGCGTGTGTCGCGCTCGCGAAAGCGCTCGTCGTGTGCGAGTTCCGGCCGGTCGATCACGTTGCATAGCGCGACGAACTGCTTGGTTTCGTTAGCCGCGATGTTGAGCTTGCCGTCGCCGCAATCGAAAGTGCCGGACGGTGCCGCCGTGAAATTTTCGTTGCCCATCGGTTTTGGTTCGACGCCTGCGTTCAGGTAGTTCGAAACGACCCAACCCATCGTCGACAGCGACGCTTCGAGCATCGACACATCGACGATTCGTCCTTCGCCCGTGCGTTGCGCGGCGAGCACGGCCGCGCAGATCGCGAGGGCCGCGCTGATGCCGCCGACCGTATCGGTCACCGGATAGCCGACGCGCAGCGGCGCCGATCCGGCGTCGCCAGTCACGCTCATCGCGCCCGACATGCCCTGGATAATCTGATCGTAAGCAGGACGATGCGCGAGCGGGCCGTCGCTGCCGAAGCCGGAAATCGCGCAATACACGAGGCGTGGATTCAGGGCGAGCAGCGACTGCGCCCCGAGGCCGAGGCGATCCATCACGCCGGGGCGGTAGTTTTCGACGAGCACGTCAGCGTCGCGCGCGAGTTTGCGCAGGATGTCCTTCGCCGCATCGTGCTTCAGGTTCAGCGTGATCGATTCCTTGCCGGCGTTGACTGCGACGAACGACGCGCCCATGTTGCGCGCGGACGCACCCGGGTCGGCGCCCAAACGACGCGCGAGATCGCCGCCGTCGGGGTTTTCGATCTTGATCACGTCGGCGCCGAGCAATGCCAGCTGATAGGTGCAGAAAGGTCCGGACAGGACGTTCGACAGGTCCAGTACGCGGATGCCCGAGAGTGGAAGGGCAGTCATCGAGGGAGATTCCTTGGAGATTCCTTGGAGATTCACATCGTTCTGTTAGACAGAACGATGTTCTGTAATTGCGCTGGCTGAATCGTAGGGCGCGCGCAGAGGCTGCAGAATCCGGGATTACCCGCATTTGCCGGTGTGCCAGAGCGATGGGCGAAATGTGAAAAGGCCGCGTACCTGACGCGGCCTTGGGGTACTTTGACGTATCAGCGCTTCGGGACTTCGACGCGTCGCTGACGAGCGGGCGGCGCTTCGTGGAACTGCAGCTTTAAACCGGAGCAATGCCGGAAAGAGCGAGGGATAGTGCAAGGATGGAAGCGAGGGCGTCGCGGTGCTGTTTGTTCATCGCGACTGCGGCGCCGACGCAGCGTTTGCGAATGTGTGCAGTGACAGTGGCAATGCAATGGCGCCTGCTTCGAATGCCATTGCATTGCGCGAGATCGAGCGAGCGGGCGTGAGCGCTTTACCGTTGCACCGACAACTTGTCTTGCGTGCGCGTTCCGAAGTCGGAAGCGTCGTGACGCTCGTGCAGTTGACTCGAAGGATCGCCCGAGATGCGGTTGACCATGCGCCCGCGCTGCACGGCCGGACGCCGGTCGATTGCATCGGCCCAGCGCTGCACGTGTTTATAGTCGCTCGCCGAAAGGAATTCGGCAGCATCGTAAAGCCGGTTTTTAACGAGTCCGCCATACCAAGGCCAGATCGCGATATCGGCAATCGTGTATTCGCTGCCGGCCATGTATTCGTTTTCTGCGAGGCGTTTGTCCAGCACATCGAGCAGTCGCTTCGTTTCCATCGTGAAGCGATCGATCGGGTATTCCATCTTCGACGGCGCGTATGCATAGAAATGGCCGAAACCGCCGCCCACATACGGCGCACTGCCTACCTGCCAGAAAAGCCACGACATGCACTCGGCCCGTCCGGCCGCGTCTTTCGGCAGAAACTCGCCGAATTTCTCAGCCAGATGCAGCAAGATTGCGCCGGATTCGAATACACGCACGGGCGCCGGGCCGCTGCGATCGACAAGCGCCGGAATCTTCGAATTCGGATTGATATCGACAAAGCCGCTGCCGAACTGATCGCCGTCGTTGATCCTGATAAGCCACGCATCGTACTCGGCGCCGCGATGACCGCGTGCAAGCAGTTCCTCGAGCATCACCGTGACCTTGACGCCGTTCGGTGTGCCTTGCGAGTAGAGCTGGAGCGGATGCTTGCCGACCGGCAACGGCTTGTCGTGCGTCGATCCGGAGACGGGGCGATTGATACTCGAGAAATGACCGCCGTTCTCCCTGGACCATGTCCAGACCTTCGGCGGCTCGTAATCGGATGATGGGGGCATTGTTTAAAGTCTCCTTGCTGCTACGTCGATGCAGGTACGTCGATCAAGCTTATCAAATCGCTGGATAACACGCTGAAAGCCAATAAAGTGCGAACGGGATTTGCCGGAATGCGCTTCGTCGGACCGGATCACGCCTTGCGGCCGTAGCGGAGCCAGACGACATCGTTATCGAGCCGCTCGACTGAATCGAGCCGCAAATACGCGGGCTTTTTCCATTTTTCCATCGACACTTCGAACGAGGACGTATGGGCCTCGCGGCCGTCGACGAGCGGGATGACGAGCACGCTCACTTCATCGGCGAGCCCCGCATTGACGAAGGCGCCGGATACATGGCCGCCGCCTTCGACGATCAGCTTTCGTATCTTCAGCTCGCGCTCGAGCGTATCGACGACGCGCTTCAGTTCGATATCGCCGCTGCCGCCGAACAGATACGACGCGCCGATCGACTGCAGGTGCGCAAGATAATCGTCGTGCACGTTTTCGGAGAGCACTTCGACGATATGCGAATCGAGCGCGGTGTCGCTTTTCCATGCAACACGTCCGTTTGGATCGATCGAGATCGCATATTGGGTCGCATCGCGTCTGACGAAACGGTCGGTGCGCGCGATCGGCTGCTTTGCCAGACCGCGTGGATAGTCGCTGCCGTGTGAAATCTCCTGCATCGTCACGCGGCCGCAGGCCCACGCGTCGGCCTTGAAGCTTGCGGCTGTTTCTTCGTAGCAGGGGCCTGCAAAGTCGAGATGCCAGCCATCGGTAAGGCTGCGGCCGTCGAGCGACGACATCATGTGACAGACGATATGCATGGTTTCTCCAGATAAGCCATTCAATGGGGGGTGGTATTCAGCTACTGGGGCTCAACACAGAGCAGAACCATGCTTTCGCAATTACTATGCCGCGCAGATTGGATGGTGTATATAATCTAAGCAACCGGAGCACCGGGAATCCGGAGCTTTGTTTGGAGATTGCAGGCAATGAGAAAGTCAAGACTGGAGACCGCTGAAACGCGGCAGCGGATCGTTGAAGCGGCGTCGGGAAAATTCCGTTTGCAGGGCATCGGCAACACGGGCCTTGCCGACTTCATGGGCGAAGCCGGACTTACGCACGGTGGCTTTTACAAGCACTTCTCGTCAAAGGACCAGGTCGTGCAGGAATCGGTCGCGCTTGCCGCCGATGCGCTGCAGGAAACGCTTGAATCCGCGTTGCAGGCCACACCCGCGAATCGCGGCGTCAAGGCGATTGTCGATCGCTATCTATCGCCCGAACACCTCGAAAACGTCGTAGACGGCTGTCCGTTCGTCGCGCTGTCGGGCGAACTCGCGCGCGGCACGGAAGAAGTTCGTCAGGTTGCGACCCGTTCGCTCGTCGACCTTGCCGAGCTGATCGCCTCCCAGTTGACCGACATGCCGGCAGCCGCGGCGCGAAAGAAAGCATGGGTCATGTTGTCGACGATGATCGGCGCGATGAGCGTTGCGCGCATGGTGAACGATGAAGCGCTGTCCGCATCGATTTTGCGCGAGGCGCGCAAGTCGCTGATCTCGTGAAGCATAGGCAAAGGGGCTTCGAAGATTCGAAGCCTCTTTGCCGTGGGGTTGAGCGCGCCGTGAACGTTAGTGCGCGGGATCGGACTTTTTAGCGCCGTCGCCGCTTGCGATCTGCGGCACCGCATCGACTTTCCACCCGCCGCCGAGCGCGCGGAACGTCGTGACGGCCGCGCGTGCCGCGTCGGCCCGTGTGCCGTCGAGGTCGTCGCGTGCGAACAGCAATTCGCGGTCGGCGTCGAGCACGTCGGTCAGCGTGATGGCGCCTGCCTTGTAGGCGCGCTCTGAAAGATCGCGAGACTTCGTCAGCGCCGCGACTTCGTCTTCGAGTTCGTGACGGCGCGCTTCGGTCTGCGATAGCGCGGTAAACGCGTTCTCGACATCTTCCGCCGCTTTCAACACCGTTTGGCGATACTGCGCGAGCGCTTGCGCATTTGCGCCGCGTGCGTCGGCGACTTCGGCGTCGACCTTGCCGAAGTCGAACAGGCGCCAGCGCAATCCGCCTGTCACCGCGGGCTGGAATGCACGCGACGTGAACAGATCGCCTGACGTGATGCTGTCGACGCCAAGCAATCCGGAGATCGAAATCTTCGGGTAATAGTCGGAAAGCGCTGCGCCGATCCGTTCATTCGATGCCGCAAGACGCCGTTCCGCGGCGATGACGTCGGGCCGGCGGCGCAGCACGTCGACCGGCTGGCTGCTGTCGTCGATCGACGGAATGTCCGGAATCCCGGCGGGCTCCGACAGTTCTTTCGCATAGGTGCCGGGCTGCGCACCCATCAGCACGTCGAGGCGGTTCAACTGCGCTTCGAGCTGAATACGCAGCGTCGGCACGATCGTTCGGGCCTGCTTCAGCAGCGCATCGGCCTGCGCGATTTCGCGTTCGGTCGCCGCGCCCGCGCGACGGCGCACACGCACGAGTTCGAGCAGACGCGTATCGGTGTCGATCTGATCCTGCGCGACCGCAAGGCGTGCCTGAAAGCCGCGGATTTGCATATAGGCATCGGCCGCATCGGCCGCGACGGTCACGCGTGTGCCGAGCTGCTCCGCTTCGGCGGCTTGCGCCTCGTTTCGCGCGGCCGCGGCGTCGCGCCGCAAACCACCGAACAGATCGATTTCCCAGCTCGCCGCGGCCGCGACCGTATATTCGCGCTGATCGCGCGAGTAGCCGGGGAACGTCTTCGCGAGCGAGCCGAACGGACTCACGGTGCTTTGATGCTCGATCGATGCCGCCGCGTCGAGGTCGACGGTCGGCAGCAGTTGCGCGCCTGCGGCCGACGCGGTGGCACGGGCCTGCTGCACGCGTGCGATCGACGCCGCGAGATCGAGGTTCTGCGCAAGTGCTCGCTGGACAATCGTGACAAGCATGGGATCGTTGAAGCCGGTCCACCAGATATCGAGCGGCGGGGCGGCGGTTCTCGCCTGCTGGTCGGTCTGGATCCTGTTGTGGAACGGCGCGAGATTTTCGGTCGGCTTCACATAGTCGGGTCCGACGGCGCAGCCCGACAGTACCGCGGCAAGCATCAACGCAGGTGCGATGCCGCCGGCACGGCGCGGCCGGAAACGCGACGGCGGCGATGTTTCGGAACGCATCGTTTCCAAAGCACGCGACGGCCTCGCGTCAAAGAAATCGAAAGCCATCACGTGCGCTCCTTGCGGCCGAATTTTCGAATGAAGACATAGAACGCCGGGGTAAACAGCAGGCCGAAGCCGGTCACGCCGAGCATGCCGAACAGGACAGCCGTGCCGAGCGACTGCCGCATTTCCGCGCCCGCACCGGTCGCGACTGCGAGCGGTGCGACGCCCAGAATGAACGCGAACGACGTCATCAGGATCGGGCGCAGGCGCGTACGGGCCGCATGCACGGCGGCATTCACCGCCGTGTCGCCTTCGTCCTGCTTTTGCCGTGCGAACTCGACGATCAGAATCGCGTTCTTTGCCGCAAGACCGACGAGCACGACGAAGCCGATCTGCGCGAGGATGTCGATTGGCATGCCGCGAATCGCAAGGCCCGTCACCGACGCGAGAATGCACATCGGCACGATCAGCACGATCGAGAGCGGCAGCTTCCAGCTTTCGTACTGAGCGACGAGCACGAGGAACACGAACAGCGCAGCGGCGCCGAATACGAGCAGCGTCGGCGTGCCGCGTTGCTGCTGCTGGTACGCGAGTTCGGTCCACTCGAAGCCGATCCCTTGCGGCAGGACCTGGTGCGCCAGTTCTTCCATCCGGTGCAATGCCGTGCCGGTTGCAACGCCCGGCGCAGCCACACCTTGCACTTCTGCGGCGGGGTACAGGTTGTAGCGCGGCACGCGGTACGGAATCGTGCGCGTTTCCATCTTCGCGACCGTGCCGATCGGCACCATCTCACCAGCCTGGTTGCGCGCCTTCAGCCGCGTAATGTCCGACGCGTCGCGCCGGTACTGGCCGTCGCCCTGCACGATGACTTCGTACGTGCGGCCCAGATAGTTGAAGTCGTTCACGTACTGCGAGCCGAGGTATACCTGCAACGTGGAGAACACGTCGGTCGGCGTGAGGCCGACTTTCTCCGCCTTCACGCGGTCGATATCCGCGAATACCGAAGGCGACCCGGCGTTGAACAGCGTGAATACGCCCGCAAAATCGGGGTCTTTGTTCGCCGCGGCGACGAGATCCCTGGCTGCGTGCACGAGTGCGTCGGGACCGAGGCCCGCGCGGTCTTCGAGCATCATCTTGAAGCCGCCCGCATTGCCGATGCCTTGCACGGGCGGCGGGGGAATCGTCAGCACGTAGGCATCCTTGATGACCGAGAGGCGCTTGCGCAGATCCGCGAGCACGCCGTCCGCGGTCAGGCCCGGTATCTCGTGGTTGTAAAGCGACGGCAAGCCGGAAAAGATCGTTCCCGAATTCGAGGCGACCGTCAGCGTGGTCGCGTCGAGCCCGACAAACGGTGCGACGTGCTCGATGCCGCGCGTCGACAGGATGATGTCCGTTGCGCTGCGCACCACCTTCTCGGTGCGCTCGAGCGATGCGCCGGGCGGCAATTGCACGACGGTAATCAGATAGCCCTGGTCCTGCTCCGGAATAAACCCGGTCGGCGTATGCGCGAACTCCAGTGCGGCTACGCCGATCAGCGCGACGTAAACCGCAAGCATCACCGTGAGGCCGCGAACCAGGCGGCGCGTGAGCTTGCCGTAGCCGGAGGACAGCTTTTCAAAGCCGTGATTGAACCGTGTAAAACCGGCGTACAGCAGGCGCGAAACAGCGTTGCCGCGCTGCTCGCCACCGGTTTCATGCGGCGCACGCTGCTTGAACAGCACCGCGCACAGCGCAGGGCTCAACGTAAGCGAGACGAAGCACGAAATGACCGTCGATGCCGCGATCGTCACCGCAAACTGGCGGAAGAACAGCCCCGAAATGCCGCTGAGGAACGCGGACGGAACGAACACCGCGCAAAGCGTCAGCGCGATCGACAGCAATGCGCCGCCCACTTCGTCCATGGTCCGGTGCGCGGCTTCGGTCGGCGACATGCCCGCGTGCATATTGCGCTCGACGTTCTCGACCACCACGATCGCATCGTCGACCACGATACCCACCGCCAGCACGAGCCCGAATAGCGACAGGTTGTTGAGCGAAATGCCGAACGTGGCAAGCACGATAAACGAGCCGAGCAACGAAACCGGAATCGCAACCACGGGAATGATCGTCGCGCGCCAGTTCTGCAGGAATACGAACACGACGCCCACCACGAGCAGAATCGCGACGAAGATCGTGACGACCACTTCGTGGACCGATTTGCCGATGAAGATCGTCGGGTCATAGATGATCTTGTACTCGACGCCGGGTGGGAAGTCTTTGCTGAGGCCGCGCATCGTCGACAGCACTTCCTTCTCGACCGCGAGAGAATTCGCACCCGGTTCCGCGTAGATCAGCATCGTGGCCGCCTGGTTGCGGTCCATGAACGCGGTCGAACCGTAGTCGGCCGCGCCCACTTCGACGCGGGCGATATCGCGGATGCGCGTCACGCGCCCCTGCGGGTCCGATTTCACGACGATGTCGCCGAATTCATCGGGCGACGACAGGCGGCCGAGCGCTTCGACGTTGATCTGATAGGCGGCGTCGCTTTTCGCCGGCGGCTGGTTCAGCACGCCGGCCGACACTTGCAGATTCTGTGCGCGCAGCGCGGCGAGCACTTCGCTGGCCGTCAGATTGCTGGCGGCGACCTTGTCGGGATCGACCCAGATACGCATCGCGTACTCGCGGCCGCCGATGAACTGTACGTCGCCGACGCCTTGCAGGCGCGCGAGTTCGTCCTTCACGTGCAGCGTCGCATAGTTCGACAGATACAGTGTGTCGCGCGTTTTATCGGGCGAATCGAGGTGGACGGCGAGCAGAATGCTCGGCGTCGATTTTCTGACCTGCACGCCGAGGCGCTGCACGTCGTCGGGCAGGCGCGGCAGCGCATCCTGCACCCGGTTTTGCGTGAGCATCTGCGCAACGTTCAGGTCGGTGCCGATGCGAAACGTCACGGTCACGGTCAGCTTGCCGTCGCCGGTCGACTGGCTGCTCATATAGAGCATGTTTTCGACACCGTTGATCTGCTGTTCGAGCGGTGTCGCAACGGTACGCGCAATCGTCTCGGCCGACGCGCCCGGATAAGTCGTCGTCACCTGTACGGTAGGCGGAACGATTTCCGGATACTGCGCGACCGGCAAGACGAACATTGCACCGAGGCCGATCAAGGTCAGGAAGGCGCTGACCACCGTCGCAAAGCGCGGGCGGTCGATAAAGAAATGGGCAATACGCATGGCTTCGTCCGGTCCTTCCCGCCTTACTGGCCTTGCGTGGCCGCATAACGAAGCGTGCCGTCACGCGTCGCCACCCTGGCGCCGGGCGCCGCGAACGGCAGGCCGTCCACGATCACGCGATCGTCGGCATTCAGGCCCGAGCGGATCACGCGCAGGCCGCCGCGCATATCGCCTACCTGCACCTGCTTCGGCACGACCGTGCCGTCAGCTGCGACCGTCAGCACAATATGCTCGGACTGGTCGGGCAGCACGGACGCATCGGGAATCAGCAGCGTCGGCACCGGCCGCGCGACCGCGAGGCGTACGCGCGCAAATTCGCCCGGCGTGAGGCGCAGGTCCGGGTTCGCCACCGTCGCTCGCGCGTGAATCGTGCCGCTCGAGCGGTCGAGCACGTTGTCGACGAAGTCGAGCGTGCCCTGCCGCTTCAACACGGTGTCGTTGCCGTTACCCGATGTCAGTTCGACCCTGTTCGCAAGCGGGCTCTTCAAATCGCCGCGGTAGTGCGAAAACGTCTGGAAATCGGCCTCGCTCATATCGAAATCGAGGTAGATCGGATCGAGCGACACGATGGTCGCCAGTAGCGTGGTCGGGCTCGTCGCCGCGCGGCTGCCGGCGATCAGGTTACCGATCGAAACGAGGTGCCGGCCGATGCGGCCCGTAAACGGCGCGGAGATCCTGCAATGATCGAGGTCGAAGCGCGCGTCGCGAATCTGTGCCTGCGCATCGTCGATCGCGGCCTGCGAGGCGCTCAGGTCGGATGTGCGTTGCTGCACGTTTTCGACCGTACCCGCGTCGTTGCGCTCGAGTTCCTGTGCGCGGCGCAGCTCCTGCTCCGCGAGCACGCGCTTCGCCGTCGCATTCTCGAGCTGGGCCTTTGCCTGTGCAAGCCTGATTTCGTAAGGCACCGGATCGATCGAGAACAGCAGATCGCCCTTATGAACGATGTCGCCGTCCTTGAAGTAGATGCCGGTGAGCGTGCCGCCCACCTGCGCGCGCAGCTCGACCTGATCGACCGCCGAGAATTGCCCGAGAAAGCCCAGACGCGTATCGAGGTTTTCGACGAGTGGCTTGCTCACGGTCACTTGCGGTGGCGCCGCGGGTTTTGCATTCGCAGCCAGAGCTTTGCTCTCGCGGTGCTGGTAAAACCACCAGCCGCCACCGATGACGGCCATGACGACGAGCACCCCAACCCAGCTCCCGACCGGCGATCGCTTGCGCGTGTGCAGTGCATCGCGCTCTTTGACCTGATCGTCTTGCAGTTCCGTTTCCGTATCCACTTGCAGGCATCCCAGACTTGTTTGACGTGCGATATGAGATCGTGTTTCTTATAGATGTTGAATACACTCTAAGGTCATGAAAGATTGCATGCGTAATCTAAATGGTCAAGTCAAAACTGGTTGCTATTGACGATGACGCCGATCGCCAGGCGCGGGCGCATCGGTCCGGCTTAGGTTTGCGCGATTGTTCACGCTTGCCGGTAAGTGAATTCAGGCAGGCCCCGTATATCGACGCAGGTCGATGCGCTAACCTTCGTGGTGCAGCAGAAGGACGGCTCCCTCCATACCTCGGCCTTTTGTTGTTGCGTTTGTTTGTCGCTTTGTAGACTACGCACGAGCTCCGCTCGTGCGTTTTTTTTGGCGGGGCGTTTCAGCCGTTTTAAGGCGTGAGCGCCTTGTGGGGCGCAGGTTGCGGCGAGATTTCACCCGGCTGCAACCAAATCGGGCTATCCTCATCGTTGTCATCCAACGTCGAACGCCCATCATTGCGCCCGTCCGGTGCGCAGACCTCCTCATTCGAACCATTCGAAGGCGTCGACAAGCCCTCGCAGGAGCCGTCATGCTTGCCCTGGAAGTCGTTTCGCTGCCGGTCGCCGATGTCGACCGCGCCCTTGCGTTCTATACGCAGAAGGTCGGATTCAAGCTGGACGTCGACTACCATCCCACGCCCGCGTTCCGGGTCGCGCAGCTCACGCCGCCAGGCTCGTCGTGCTCGGTGCAACTGGTGGCGGCCGATTCCGCGGCGCGCTTGCGTAACCTGTATCTGGTCACGCCAGACCTTGCGGCCGAGCGCGCCGCGCTGATCGGGCGTGGCGTAGCGGTTAGCGAGTGCCGGCACAAGGCGCCGATCGATACATGGGAGGGCGGCTTTAGCGCCGGGCTCGACGCCAAGCGTCGCGATTATGCGAGCTTTGCCGATTTCGAAGACCTCGACGGCAATACGTGGACGCTGCAGGAGCGCGGTTACCGCGCACCGTGATATGGAAGACAGCCTCCACGTCTTTGACCGGCTTCGCCCGCGCTTGCAAAAAATGGCGTACCGGATGCTCGGATCGGTCGCCGAAGCCGAAGATATCGTGCAAGAGGTCTGGCTGCGCTGGCATGCGGCCGCGCACGACACGATCGACAACGCGGAGGCATGGCTCGTCGCCGTGACGACTCGCATGTCGATCGATCGCCTGCGCGCGGCGAAGATTCAGCGCGAACAGTATGCAGGTATCTGGCTGCCCGAACCGCTTCTAACCGAATCGCCGGCTACGCCCGAGGAAGTCAAGGAACGCGCGGACGATGTGTCCGTTGCATTTCTTTTGCTGCTCGAACGCCTTACTCCGGAGGCACGCGCGGCGTTCTTGCTGCGCGAGGTGCTCGACGTCGATTATGACGAGGTGGCCGAAGTGCTCGGCAAGACGGAAGCGGCCTGCCGTCAACTCGTGAGCCGTGCGAAAGCGCAACTGCGCGACGGGCGGCCGCGTTACGAGGTGTCGCGCGAGACGCATCGGCGCTTGCTGCAGAGCTTCACGGTAGCAGTGGAGCGCGGCGACTTCGCCGGCATCCATGCATTGCTCGCGGAAGAAGCGATGCTATACGGCGATGGCGGCGGCAAGGTGCCAAGCTTCCCGGAGCCGATGCTCGGCGGCAAGCGCATTGCGCAGCTTTTCTATGCGTCGGCGCTGCGTTACCGTAGCGACGTTCGTTTCAGGCTTGTCGAGCTTGGCGGGCAGTGGGCGCTATTGCGCTATCTCGACGGTCAGCTCGAATCGGCGATCTCGATCGAAACGGACGGCAACCAGATTGTCTGTCTCCTCGTTCAGCGCAATCCCAACAAGCTCACGTTCATTGCAAAAGCGCACGGTATGCCTCCCGGGCGCTTTGCGTCTTCCCAGAACTAAACTCGCGCCAGAGCGAGTGTCTGGTCTTTAGCGCGTGCGCATCGGGCTTGAGGCCGATGTTCGTCCGGCCTTTGTTCGCGCTCCGATCGATGCGCGATTGGTGTCCAGGCGGTGCCTGATTGGTGCCTCCGGGACAACGCCGTGAGTCCAATCGTCTATCTACCGCCGCGCGCGCGGCAACCCTACCATCGTCCTTGTCGCTCCGCCGCAGCGCATCAGGCTCGCGCTGCGCCCGGAGCCCATCGGCGCAATTTCATCAACGAGGTAGGCCATGTCCCAGCGCATCAACTATATTCAACAATCACCGGAGCTCTTTAAAAAGTACCTCGACTTCAGCATGCAGCTGAAGGAGTGCGGCATCGAGCAGGCGATTCTCGACTTTGTCTCGCTGCGCGCATCGCAAATGAACGGCTGCGGGTTTTGCTGCGATATGCACGCGAAGGAGGCGCGCATCCACGGCGAGCGCGAATTGCGGCTTCATCATGTCGCGATCTGGCGCGAGTCGACGCTGTTTTCGCCACGCGAGCGCGCCGCGCTTGCATGGACCGAGGTGCTGACGAAGCTGCCCGAGCATGGCGTGCCCGACGAGATCTACGAGCGTGTGCGCGGCCAGTTCTCGGAGAAGGAATTGTCGGACCTGACATACGCAGTGATGGCAATCAACGGCTGGAACCGCGCGAACGTCGCGTTCAGGACTGTGCCGGGTTCGGCGGACAAGGCATTCGGTCTCGACAAGGCGAATCTCGCCTGAGTGCCGGCACCGTTTTCCGTTGTCCCGCGCTTGTGCAGTTTTTATCGCGGCCCGCGGTTGCGGGCCGCATTCTTTTGGAGCCCATCATGTTCCGCTCGAAAATAACTGCGATGGTTTTGGTCTGCCTCTGCGCGCTGTCGCCGGCGGGCGTCGCGTATGCCGCGGCGCCCCAGGCAATCGTCACATCGCTGATGACGCAGCCGCTGCCCGACTACCCGGGCAAGGAGGGCCTTATGATCATGGTCGAATATCCGCCTGGCTCGGTCGACCCGGTACACCGGCACAACGCGCACGCGTTCGTCTATGTGCTCGAAGGATCGATCGTGATGCAGCTCAAGGGCGGCAAGGAAGTGACGTTGAAGCCGGGCCAGACGTTCTACGAAGGGCCGAATGACGTCCATACTGTGGGACGCAATGCGAGCCAGACACAGCCCGCGAGATTTATCGTGCTGCTGTTGAAGGACAAAGGCGCACCGGTTCTCGTGCCCGAGAAATAGATTCGGTCTACATAGCCGGGGGCCAGATAAAAATAAAGGCGGCCGTGTCACAAACGGTCGCGCTCATCCGTCTAGTCAGGTGTGGACTCAACTATTTGCGCTTCCATGTCAGACTATGCCCCCCGCCGATCCGTTAGCGGCGCCGACGATCCGTTTGCCAGCAGTTTCGCAACGAGCTATGCCGGCGTCGTATCTTTCCTTGCCGTTGCCGACGAAGGGAGTTTTGCCAGAGCAGGCGACCGCCTCGGCATCGGGCGTTCGTCGGTCAGCCGCAATGTGCAAAAGCTCGAGGCGCAACTCGATACGCGGCTCTTCCTTCGCACGACACGCAGCACATCGCTGACGCGCGAGGGCGAACTGTTCTACGAAAACTGCAGGCCCGGCGTCGAGCGCATCGTGCAGGCGCTCGACGAGATGCGCGAGTTGCGCAACGGGCCGCCGCGCGGGCAGTTGCGTATCTGTTCGACGCCCGGGTTCGGCCGCAAGATCGTCGCGCCGCTGTTGCGCGGTTTCCATGCTCAATTCCCCGGCATCACGCTCGAACTGCTGCTCAACGACCGCGTTTCGGACTTCACCGGCGATCGCATCGACGTCTCGTTTCGCGACGGGCGCATGGAAGACAGCGAAATCGTCGCGCGCAAGCTGATACCGATGCAGATGCTCGTATGCGCGTCGCGCGACTACGCGCGCGTGCACGGCTTGCCGAGCGAGATCGACGAACTGGCCAAACATCGCTGCATCAACTTCCGGACTGCGTCGGGCCGCGTAAGGGAATGGGAATTCAAGGCCGGCGGTGTCGCGCTGCGGCGCGTGCCCGTTGCGGTTCATACGTTCAACGATGCAGAGCTGATGCTGCAATCGGTGCTGGACGGGCAGGGTATCGCGCAGCTGCCCGCTTATCAGGTGTGCGATTTTTTTCGCGAAGGGCGCCTCGTCAGCTGTCTTGCGCAGTATGTACCGGACGACAGCGGCCACTATCTTTGCTATCCGAGCCGAAAACATCTCCCCGCGAGAATCCGAGTGTTCGTCGATTACATGATCGAGCACACGAGAAGGCTCGACCTCAATTGCGTGAGCGCAATGCCGGTACATCGGCAGACTTTCGCCGATGCTTCGGATGACGAGAGAATGGTCAATGCAGCTTAGTCAATGTGATAGTCAGTGCGACAGGCAACGTGATCGGCGCTGTCAATTTCGGCACAGCCGGCTTGCTGGGCAACGAGCATGAAACACATCGACCCCTGGTCGCACATTGTCAAACGGTTGCGCAGCCATCCTCACGATATCGGACATGCGATTCGCAAGGCGTCTTTTGCGTCACTCGATTTCGACGATCCGTTGCGCTGCGCCATGGCCAATATCATGTCGATCCGCAGGATCGAACGGCAGACCGAGTCGACCATACTCGTTTCGTGGAGCGACCCGACCTTGGGCCGGTATCAGGACCAGACATGGCGCGCGGGCTTTGCCCGAGTGGCCGGCGTATGCGGGTTGACCGGCATGCCGGTTCGCCGCGGCGACCCTGTGTTCAGGCCTGTCGTGCGTGGCGGATTCCGGCCGTTGAACGCACTCGACATGATTCTGGCCGACACGTTATTGCGCGCGAATGTGCGCATGGCCGATCCTTCTGCCTAGCGCCTGAGCGTGCGTTCTAGCGTGGCTTGGGAAACCTCGGAGAGAGCGCTTACTGGCTCGGCCCTGAGGCCGGTTCGCTCGCCGTCGTCGAAGGCGTGCTTACGGCAGGCGCTTGCTGCGTCTGTGCTCCTTGCCCTGCCGTTGCCGCCGAATCGCTCGTCGCATCGGCAGCCGCGCTCTGTCCGGGCGTCCCGCTCGGCCCCGCACTATTGCTCATCACGCCACTGCTGCCGGCGCTCAGGTTTTCGCCGGCCTTCTGATCCGCCTTATTGCATGCGGTGATGCCGAACATGAGCGCGGCCGCCGAGCATGCAACGCAAATGACCCGTTTCATCGTGTCTCCCCTTTGATGTGAGCCCACCGGCAACGAGCAGGGTTCATACCCGATTTCGCCATCGGAAAAGGAACATCGTTTGCGCGCTCACTTAAAACATTGCACCACTGGAGACGTTCAATGACAGCATCGACACCCGCATCAACCATGCGCGCCTATCGCATTCACCGCTTTGGCGGCGCGGACGCCGTGCAGCTCGAGTCGATTCCCGTTCCAGAACCAGCGCCGAACGAGGTCCTTGTGCAAGTGCTCGCCGCAGGCGTCAACCCGGTCGACGTAAAAACGCGCGAGGGGCGCTACCCGGCGATTCGCGAAGACGCGTTGCCTTTCACCCTCGGGCGCGATCTCGCCGGCACAGTGATGCGCGTCGGACGCGACGCCGTGCAGTGGCGCGCCGATCAGCACGTGTACGCCTTCGTCGGAGAGGGGCAGGGCGCGTTTGCGGACTTCGTAGTGGTCGACAGCGCCGCGCTTGCCGAGCCGCCGCGTTCGCTCGATATCGCCGCGGCCGGCGCAGTGCCGCTTGCCGCGTTGACGGCATGGCAAGGCCTCTTCGATCAGGGGCTGCTGGAAAAAGGCGAACGCGTACTCGTGCACGCGGCCGCGGGTGGCGTCGGCCATCTGGCCGTGCAGTTCGCACGCGAGAAGGGCGCCGAAGTCTACGCGACCGCATCGGGGGACGGCGTCGACTTTGTCCGCTCGCTTGGCGTCGACCACGTGATCGACCATAAACGCCAGCGTTTCGAAGACGTCGCACGCGATATGGATCTTGTGTTCGATCTCGTGGGCGGCGAGACGCAGTTGCGTTCGTGGCAGGCGGTCAAGCGCGGCGGCGCGCTCGTTTCAACGCTGACCGAGCCGTCGCAGACCGAAGCAGCCGCTCGCGGCGCGCGAGGCGTGCGCTACACCGCGCGGCCGGACGGATCGCAACTCGCGTCGATTGCGGCGCTGATCGACGAAGGCCGCGTGAAGGTGCGTGTTGCCGAACAGTTTGCGTTCGACGATCTGAAACAGGCGTTTGCGCGCATCGAAGCCGGTCACGTGCGCGGCAAACTGGTAGTGAAAGCATAGCGACGCCGAGGGCGGCCTCGTAGCCGTCATTGCATGTGCTGCTGCTTGCCTGTGTTACTGCTTGCCGGGCAATGCATAGGCAACCACGTAGTCGCCTAGCTTCGTTCCAAACGACCCATGTCCACCGGCTGCGATCACCACGAACTGTTTGCCGTTCGCCTCGTATGTCATCGGCGTGGCCTGTCCGCCGGCAGGCAAGCGTGCGCGCCATAGTTCGCGGCCCGTGTCGGTGCTGAACGCGCGCAGGTAGTTGTCAGCGGTGGCGCCGATAAAGAATACGTGGCCCGCGGTCGTCATCGGACCGCCCAGCATTGGCATGCCCATGCGAAACGGCAACGGCAGCGGCGAGCTGTCTCGCACCGTGCCGATGCGCTTTTTCCAGACGATCTGATTCGACGTCAGGTCGAGTGCCGCGACATAACCCCACGCCGGTTCCTTGCACGGCAGTCCGAGCGGCGACAGGAACGGATTCAGTGTCACGCCGAACGGCACGCCGTACTGAGGCTGGACGCCGACCTCGGTGCCGGTGCCGCTCTGGCCCGCTTCAGGCGGCTCCATCGGATTGTGCGGACCGCGTGGAATCAGCCTCGATACGAACGGCAACGCGATCGGGTTAGCGATAGCGATGCGCCGATCCGTATCGACTGCGAGCCCGCCCCATTCGAACATGCCGAGATTGCCCGGGAAAACGAGCGTGCCTTGCTCGGACGGCGGCGTAAACGGACCTTCGTAGCGCAGGCGATGAAACATCACGCGGCACACGAGCTGGTCGTACATCGTGGCGCCCCACATGTCGGCGCCGCGAAGATTTTGCGCGGGCCGGAACGTCAGCTGCGAATACGGCTGTGCCGGCGAGACATGATCGCCTTGCGCGGCGCCCTGCGGCACCGGCTCTTCCGGCGCGGGCACGATCAGCTTGCCGGTGCGGCGGTCGAGCACGAAGATGTTGCCCGTTTTCGCCGGTGCATAGATGGCCGGCACGATATTGCCGTGCGCGTCCTTGAGGTCGACGAGCGACGGTTGCGCGGGCAAGTCCATGTCCCATAGATCGTGGTGCACGGTTTGATAGAACCACGCGAGTTTGCCCGTCGACGCGTGCAGCGCGAGCAGACCGCTTGCATAACGCTCCATGTCCGGCGTGCGCCGGCCGCCCCAGATGTCGGGCGTGCTCACGCCCATCGGCAGATAGACGAGGTCGAGCTTCGGGTCGTAAGCGGCTGGCGCCCATGAGTTCGGGGAGTTCGGCACGAAGCTGTGCTGGTCGTCCGGTATCGCATTGGGCGCATGAGCGCCCGGGTCGAATACCCAGAGCAGCTTGCCGGTTTCGACGTCGAAGCCGCGGATGGCGCCGGACGGTTCGCTAACCGAAAAGTTGTCGGTCACCGAGCCCGCCACGACGATTACCTTATCCGTTACGACAGGCGGCGATGTCGGTTCATACGCGCCTGACGTTTTGACAGGTTCGAGGTGCTGAAGGTCGAGGTCGCCGTTATTGCCGAACGCTGCGCATCGCTGACCCGTCGCTGCATCGAGTTCAAAGAGATGGCCGTTGTTGACCGGCAAAATCACGCGCCGGGAGCACATCGGCAAAGCGGCTTGCGCTTGCGGTGTGGCCGATGCGCTCGCCGCGCGTGCGGCCGCGGTCTCGTGATACGACACGCCACGGCAGGTTACATGCTGAAAGCTCGGGTCCGTCTTGAGGCCCGGATCGAAGCGCCATTTTTCCTTGCCCGTCGCCGCATCGAGCGCGAACAGTTTCTGGTGCGGCGAACACAGATAAAGCATGCTGCCGACCTTGATCGGCGTAACCTCGTCGGTGATTTCCACCGGGTCGCTCTTTCCCTTGCGATCGCCGGTTTCGAAGGTCCACGCGACTTGTAGATTTTTCACGTTCTGCTCGTTGATCTGCGCTAGCGGTGAATAGCGCGTGCCGCCTTGCGTGCGACCGTAAGCGGGCCAGTCGCCCGCGCGCGGATCGGCGTCCGGCGTCGGCGACGCCTGTTCTGCGGCAAGCGTGCCGTTGATCTGCTGCGGATCGTTGTAAGCCGCATAGACGAGCACCGCTGCGCTCGCGATGAGACCGATGCCTATCACGAGCGCGGCCGGCATCACGGTGCCGACGAACTGCCGGCAGATAAACGGAAGCAGAAGCCAGACACCGAACACCACCAGCACATCGATGCGCGGCGCGAGCGCCCAGAAGTCGAACCCGGCCTCGGCGACGGCCCATGCGAGCGTGCCGAGCAGCAGCAGTCCGTACAGTGCGAGTGCCCATCGGTTGCGCCGGAAAACGAGCCATGCGACGGCGAGCATCGCGATACCCGCAGCGACGTAATACGGTGAGCCGCGCAGCGCGACAAGCCAGATGCCACCGACGAGCAGGTACAGGCCGGATAGTGCAGCGAAGAGTATGGTTAGCCAAAGGATCCAACGTGCCCCTCGTGGGACAGGTTTCCGGAGGGGGGCCCGCGTATTTCGCGGTTGCGGCGTTTCGGGCGTCATGGCAATGAATCTCGATCCGTTTCGTTCTTTTCAGTGTCGGCATCGGCCATGTAGTCGCGCAATGAAGCCTTGCGGCGCTGCATCGGGCCGGCGAGTAAAGAATTGCGTCGCACACTCCGTTCCCGGCGGGAAACATTACACGGCGATTCGGATGCGCTTGCTGTGGTGGCGCTCGCGAGCGGAGATCGTTGGCGACGCGCTTGCCGCTCGTACGCAGTGGGGCCGCCAACGGCCGGTATTTATTGTCGTCGCATCAGTCGGTGTCGGTCATGGCTTCATTACGACCTTGATGCAACCATCTTCCTTGTCGCGAAACGTTTTGTACATCGCGGGCCCGTCTTCGAGCCGCACCGAATGCGTGATAACAAAAGACGGATCGATTTGCCCTTCCTGAATGCGTCTCAGCAGATCGTCGGTCCAGCGGTTCACGTGCGTTTGCCCCATGCGCCAGGTCAAGCCCTTATTCATCGCCGCGCCCATTGGAATCTTGTCGACGAGTCCGCCGTAAACGCCGGGTACCGAAATCGTGCCGGCCGGGCGGCACACGTAAATCATCTCGCGCAACACGTGCGGCCGGTCGGTTTCGAGCATCACGGCCTGTTTGGCCCGGTCGTACATCGAGTCGACCGAGCGTGTGGCGTGCGACTCCATGCCGACTGCGTCGATGCATTTCTCGGGCCCCTTGCCGGCGGTCAGATCGTGCAACCGGTCGAGCACACTTTCGTTTTTGAAGTCGATCGTCGTCGCTCCGCCGGCGCGCGCCATTGCGAGACGCTCGGGCACGTTATCGATGGCGATAACCTGTTTCGCGCCGAGCAGCACGGCGCTGCGAATCGCCATCTGCCCGACCGGCCCCGCACCCCAGATCGCGACTGTGTCGGTCGGCTCGATATCGCATTGCACCGCAGCCTGCCAGCCGGTCGGGAAAATATCGCCGAGAAAGAGCACCTGCTCGTCGGTCAGTCCGTCCGGAATCTTCACGTGGGTCGTGTCGGCAAACGGCACTCTGACGTACTCGGCCTGGCCGCCGGCGTAGCCGCCCGTTAGATGCGTATAGCCGAAAAGTCCCGCAGTGGTGTGTCCAAACATCTTGTCGGCCGCTTCCTTGCTGCGATTCGAGCGCTCGCATACCGAGAAATTGCCGCGCCTGCATTGATCGCATTCGCCGCAAATTATCGTGAACGGCACCACGACGCGGTCTCCCGCCTTCAATGCAGCGTTATCCTTTCCGACTTCGACGACCTCCCCCATAAACTCGTGGCCCATGATGTCGCCGTGCTTCATGCCCGGCATGAAGCCGTCGAACAGATGCAGGTCCGAACCGCAAATCGCGCAAGTCGTCACTTTCACGATCGCGTCGCGCGGGTGTTCGATCTGAGGATCCGGCACGGTGTCGCACCGGATGTCTTTCTTGCCGTGCCATCTAAGCGCCTTCATGGTGAGCCTCCCTGACGTTGGGTTCGCGCCGGTAGCGGCGGGCACACGCTTGCACCCGCTCATACCCGCTTTCCCGCATACGTTTGCTTGTTCGCTTGCGGGTCGCTTTACCTGCGCCAGGTGATGCACGAGCATTCCCCGTTCCGGCACTCCGGGAAATGAGTCCTTTAAGGACGCTTTACGGACAGACTGAAAACATTGTCCTGTTCGCGATGCTCCGACGCGCGGTATGTGGGAGCACGCAATGTAATACGCTCATTCAGCGTCGCCCTACGAGCGGGGCCTACCACCCCGTGCGTGTTGCGCGGCCCTCAACCTTGCGTTGCGGGCCAATTTCTCGGCTGCCTGGTTCGAGTTCGGTTTGCATATCGCACGCGCGTAATTCGCAGTGCCACGCCGCGTCAGAAGTTGCTCATTATTCCCATGTACGCGCCCGTTTGCGATTCTCCGGCGAGCGGACTCGTGTTCGGCGTCGAGCCGCGCGGGTTGGCGAACACCGAGAAGGTCGCATTCGCGCTGTTGCGCACGTATGCGACGGTCGCGTAGAAAAACGTACGCTTGCTGAAGTTGTACGTGGTGCCGAGCGCGTAGAGCGTGGCGTGTCCCGCCGGGTCGTGCGTCGCATCGCCGCTGCCGTTGCGCACATTGACGTAGAAGCCGGCAGCCGTTAGCGCCCAGCGCGTGGTTGCCTGGAACGTGGCGCCGAGCCAGTAATGGTCCGCGCTGTCGGCGAGGCCGGCGGGCGTATCGGGTGCCGCGTAGTGCGTCCATGCAGCCTGGACTTTAACCGGGTCGACGTTGATGTTCGTGCCGACAAAGTATTCGCGCGATGCCGTGAAAATATTGTCCATCTGCCCGTTCGAGTTACGCAGCTCGTCGTAAATGCCGCGAAACTCGAGGGCCGGCGAATGCCATGTCAGCATCACACCATCCGAGCGGCCGAATTCGCCGGGCGCTCCCGTGTTGAAACTCGTCTGGTTGCCGAATGCGAACTGCGTCTGTACGTCGAATCCGCCGATGATCGGGCTGTGATACTCGACGTTGTTGTTCGTCTGCTGCCAGTTACGCCCGCGCACGAGCGATGCCGACGACACCGCCTGTTGCACGAACGGATCGAACGCCCACACGCCGTCGCTGTCGATGAAGAGATTGCGGCCCGCCTGGATCTGCCCGAGCTTCTGGTCGCTGAGGCCGACGTAGGCACGGCGCGAGAACAGCCGCCCGTTGCCGCCGGTCGTGCCGTTCATCACCTGGAAGGCCGTTTCGAGATCGAACAGCGCATTACGGCCACCGCCTAGATCTTCAGTACCACGTATGCCCCACATGCTCGTGCCCCAGTCGCCGCCCTCGGCGCTCCAGCGCGTGGCATTGGTGCCGTTCGGCTGCGCCAGATGGTTCAGATACTCGATGCCGCCGTCGATGCGGCCGTACATCTGGACGCTCGATTGCGCGTGTGCGGGTGTCGATACGGTGAGGGCGATAACGAGCGCGACCGGTGTTGCGGCGCAAAAACGTGGCGCAGGCGTGCGCCCGTGGCGCAGGCGGCGGGCATGCAGGCAGGAGGAGGCAGGGCTCGGCATCGGGCGTCTTGTTCTCTGTTGTTGTACTGACTAAAGCGGCCACCTCGAACGCGCGGCCGGTGACCGTATGCCCGGTACGATACACCGCTTGCCGGTTTGGCGTCTCAGGCCTCTGCCGCCGGCACGCCATAGCGCATGTGACGCGCGCGCGGCATGGTCGGACCGTCCCGCCGGCGCGTGCCGGCATCGCGCGACGGCAATTGATGTGTCGACGCTTGCATGCTTTTTCTCGTGCGAAGAACGCGGCGCTTTCCAGCGCATGAGTTCGGGCACTGCCGATGCTGTATTCACGGGGCGTGCGATTGCGGCACGCGCAGCGACCCGCTGTCATTCGACACATCGAAAGGAGCAAATCATGGCGACGAAGGAACAAGCGCCCGGCACCACGCAACCGGGCAATACAGGCAAGGACGAAGCCGGCAAGGACGAAGCCGGCAAGGACGAAGCCGGCAAAGACGAAGCCGGCAAAGACGAAGCCGGCAAGGACGAAGCCGGCAAGGATACCGGCGGCGCCGGCACGTTCGAAACCGATATTTCCGAAACCGGCGAGGATGGCACCACCGTGCGCCAGGCCGAGGTCAGCGAACAGGATCTGCGCGAGGTCAAGCAGGGATCCGAAGAGAGCGGCCAGAACAACTCGGGCAAAGCTGAAGGAACGGGCGCGTAAGCGCTCCGGCAACGCACTAACGCGACGGCCGCCGTAGCATCGCCACGACGAACAACCCCGCGCCCAGCGCGATATAGACGGCGGCCAGCGACCTATCCGACAGGTGTGCCTCGAAGCCAGGCGTGAGCCGCTTCGGCACGACCTTGTAGTCGACCGCATAAGCCGTCGCTGCGGTTGCCGCCGCGGCCGCCGCCGTCGCGACCGGCTGCTGTCTTTGCCGCGCGTCGGGCATGCGTTCGATAAGGGTTTCGAACAACATCGCCCAAAAGACGGCAGACGCCTCGTGAATCGCGAAACCCGTTACCGTGTGTCGCAAGCTGAAGCCGCGTTGCCGGAATGCGCGGTGCGGCCAGAGGCAATGCGTGACGGCATTGACCGGCGCGAACGCGGTGCTGCCTTCGCGGACCGATCGTGCGGCCGCGGTCGCTGCCGCGAACAGCCCCGCAACGAGGCCCGACGGTATCGCGCGGCACGCCCGCGCCCAAAGCGGCTCGTACCGGACGCGATGGCTTGCTTGCTCGACCTGTTTCATGTTGCGGCTCCCGTGTCGACATGCCGGCGTCATTGGCTCATTGGCCGCCCGCGGATGCGAGCCGCGAACGCCGGCTTCCCGTTCTCGCAGCAGCATCGCGCGTTCCTCGTTGCTGCTCGCGGTCGCACGCATATCCGGCATTGCGCGACCGGCTGTCGTCGGCGCACAACTGGAACGCTGCTTGCTGACCACTCACATCGTGATACTTCAGTAACAGGTGAATCCATATGGCTAACGAGGGAAAAAGCAGTGCGTATCCCTACGCGTCGGGCGGTTGGGGATCGGTGAAGGCGGTGACGAAAATCCTGCTGCAGGAAAAGGCGCCGCTCGCCGATAGCCGCGCGTTGATGCATCAAAACAAGCCCGACGGCTTCATGTGCGTCAGCTGTTCATGGGCCAAACCGGCGTCCCCGCATGCGTTCGAATTCTGCGAAAGCGGCGCGAAGGCGACCGCGTGGGACATCACGGCAAAGCGCATTACGCCCGACTTTTTCCGCGTGCATTCGGTCAGCGACCTGCTGACGTGGCACGATCACGATCTCGAAGAAGCGGGTCGCCTGACCGAGCCGATGCGCTACGACGCGGCCTCGGACCGATACGTGCCCGTCTCGTGGCAGGAGGCGTTCGATGCGATCGGCGCGCAACTGCGCGAGCTGGACCCGAAGAGCGTCGTGTTCTACACGTCGGGCCGCGCGTCGCTCGAAACGTCGTACATGCTGCAGCTGTTCGCGCGCATGTATGGGACGAACAATTTGCCCGACAGTTCGAATATGTGCCACGAGAGCACGGCCGTCGGGCTCAAGGAAGCGATCGGCGTCGGCGTGGGCACGATTACGCTCGACGACTTCGAAAAAACCGACCTGATGTTCTTCTTCGGCCAGAACGTCGGCACGAACAGCCCGCGTATGTTGCATCAGTTGCAGGATGCGAGAAAGCGCGGCGTGCCGATCATCACGTTTAATCCGCTGCGCGAACCGGGCCTGCTGCACTTCGCGAACCCGCAGTCGCCTAAAGATATGCTGACGCCCGGCGATACGCAGATCAGCACGCAGTACCACCAGGTGAGGACGGGGGGCGACACGGCCGCGATTCTCGGCATCTGCAAGATCGTGATCGAGGCGGACGACCGTGCACTCAGCGCGGGCGAGCCGCGGGTGATCGATGTCGATTTCATCCGCGACCATACGAACGGTTTCGAGGAGTTCGCGCGCTATGTGCGCGATGCCGACTGGGACGACATCGTGCGCGTAAGCGGCCTGCCGCGCGAGGCGATCGAGGCGGCAGCAGACGAATATATGAAAGCGAATGCCGTAATCGCGCATTACGGCATGGGCATGACGCAACACCGCATGGGCGTGCAGAACGTGCGCATGCTCGTCAATATGCTGTTGCTGCGCGGCAATGTCGGCAAGCCCGGCGCGGGGCCCTCGCCGGTGCGCGGCCACTCGAACGTGCAGGGCCAGCGCACGGTCGGCATTACCGAAAAGCCCGAACTCGCGCCGCTCGATCAGCTTGCGAAGCAGTTCTCGTTCGAGCCGCCGCGCGACAAGGGCATGAATATCGTCGAGGCATTCGAGGCGATGCTCGACGGCAAAGTGAAAGCGATGGTCAATCTGGGCGGCAATCTCGTGCGTTCGGTACCGGACCGTTTGCGTACCGAGCCGGCGTGGGCCGAACTCGATCTGACCGTCAACATCACGACGAAGCTCAATCGCAGCCATCTCGTGCACGGCCGGAACTCATATATGCTGCCGTGCCTGAGCCGCATCGAGATCGACCGGCAGGCGGGCGGCGACCAGGCGGTGTCGATGGAAGACAGCACCGCGTGTTTTCATGGCTCTCGCGGCGTGGTGGAGCCGGCGTCGCCTTCTATACGCTCCGAGCCGTTCATTATCGCGGGCATTGCAAAGGCGACGTTGGGCGATCGCTCGACCGTCGACTGGGACACGTGGCGCGACGACTACTCGCGCGTGCGCGGCGAAATGGCGAAGACGTGGCCTGAGATGTTCCACGATTTCGATGCAAGGATGTGGACGCCCGGAGGCTTCCCGCGTCCGCTGCCCGCGCGCGAACGCAAGTGGCAGACGAAAAGCGGCAAGGCCGAATTCATGGTGCCTACCTCGATCGGCGAGGATCCCGACATGCCCGTGCGCGAGCCTGATTCGCTGCGGCTCATGACCTTGCGCAGCGACAGTCAGTTCAACACGACGATCTATAACCACGACGATCGCTTCAGAGGCATCAAGGGCACGCGGATGGTGATCCTGATGAACCCCGCCGATATCGACGGGCATGCGCTGTCCCACGGCGACGCGATCTCCTTGCAGACGATTGCCGACGACGGCGTCGAGCGCCGCGTCGACGGCCTGACGATCGTGCCGTTCGACATTCCGCAAGGCTGCATCGCCGGTTACTATCCGGAGTGCAATCCGTTGCTGCCGTTGTGGCATTACGCGAAGGAGAGCAAGGTCCCCGGAGCGAAGTCGATACCGGTGCGGATCGTGAAGAAGACGGCGAAAAAAGCGGTGAAAGAAGCGGCGGAAAATGCGCCGCATGAAGTGGCACAGGAAGCAGTCCCCTGATCGCGCGCAGGTTCGCGGCTTGCTGTCCTTTAGCGGACGCCGGGCCGCGTTGTGTCCGGCGCAACGCACAGGGAGCTAGCATGACCGAGACTCAGCAAAAGGGACAATCGACGCCCGCCCAACAGCAGAACCAGGTGCCTGGCCGCACCGCGCCGATGGATCCGAAGCCCGACCATGGCGAACAGAGCTACCGCGGCTCGGGGCGCCTCGCAGGCAAGGCCGCGATCGTCACCGGCGGCGACAGCGGCATCGGACGCGCGGTGGCGATCGCTTTCGCACGCGAAAGCGCGGACGTGCTGATCGCGTATCTGAACGAAGACGACGATGCGCGGGAAACCGCGCGCTGGATCGAACAGGCGGGGCGTAAGGCGGTACTCGTACGAGGCGACATTACGGACAAGGCGCATTGCGATGAGATCGTCGAGCGCGCCGTGCGCGAATTCGGCAAGCTAGACGTGCTTGTCAACAATGCGGCCTACCAGATGACGTACCCGTCGATCGAAGCAATCAGCGACGACGAATGGGACCGCACGTTCGATACGAACATTGGCGCGATGTTCAGAATTACCCGCGCTGCCGTCAAGCAGATGAAAGCCGGCGGCTCGATCGTCAACACGGCGTCGATCAACGCGGACAAACCGAACCCGGGCCTGCTCGCGTATGCAACGACGAAGGGCGCGATTCAGAACTTCACGGCCGGTCTCGCGCAATCACTCGCGGAACGTGACATACGCGTCAACTGCGTCGCGCCGGGGCCGATCTGGACGCCGCTGATTCCATCGACAATGCCCGAGGAAAAGGTCAAGGAATTCGGCAAGCAGGTGCCGATGAAGCGGCCAGGGCAGCCCGCCGAAGTGGCGCCGCCGTATGTGATGCTCGCTTCCGATGAAGCAAGCTATATCTCCGGGGCGACAGTCGCGGTGACGGGCGGGGCGCCGATGCTCTAGCAGGCTGTTGAAATACCTCCCGCGCAGGTCATCCGTGCGGGAGGGGTAAACGTTGAAACGCGACCGCTCCCACCTCATCAGAAGTCTGCGTGGACGGTAACGTAGGCGGCCAACGGCGGCCCGACGTAAGCGCCGACCACGTTGGTGGCGATGAAGTAGCGCTGGTCGGTGACGTTGTCGATGTTCAGATCGACTCCCCAATGGCGCTCCGCGTAACCGAACTGCAAATTCTCGATCAGGGAGGCAGGCGCCCAGTCATAGCCGTTCGCGAATCCGTTCGTCATCCGGCTGATGTAGTTGATGCCAGCCCCGGCATGAAACCCAGTTCTTCCGAAGAGGCTGAAGCGGTATGTCGTCCATAGGTTCGCCATATACGCGGGCACGCCCTGCGGTTCGGTACCGACAGCACCCGGAGTGTCCTGACTGTCGGTGATGCGCGCATGCTCCGCGGTGAAATTCGCATAGACGTGCCAGTTCGATGTGAGATCCGCGTCGAGCGAAACCTCAGCTCCGCGCGTGCGTTGTGCGTCGAACGCAATCTGGTCGTCGCCAAACGGCGTCGCGACATGGTCCCGTTTCACGTCGAACAACGCAGTGTTGAGCACGTACCGCCCATCGTCGAACGCCCACTTCACGCCGAACTCGTACTGCAGCGCCGATTCCGGCGGGCCGATGGAAAACGCCGTGTTTTCCGAATTGAAATTCGCGAGGTAGCTGCGTGAGACGCCGAAGTACGGCGCCATCCAAGGCGTGACCTTGTACAGCACGCCGACGTTCCAGCTGGTCGGCGCATCGTTGCGCGTGTACGTGTTGCCCGGCACCAGGGTGATGCCGTCGTTGGCAGTACGGTCCGGCTCGCCGGCGACCGGGTTCAAAGCCAGCGATGTGCCGAACCAGTCCTTGCGCACGCCCGCACGGACCTTGAACTGATCCGTCACATCGAGCTGATCGGTCGCGTAAAGGCTATAAAAATTCGCCACCAAGTGGTCGTTCTGGCACGAGTGGGACGGCGCGCACTGAAAGTTCAGGTTCGCGATGGAGGTTTCCGGGGGCGCCGGCGCAAAGATGTTGTCGATATCCGGAAGATCTGCGGTCGTCTTTGCGCTGTTCAAATCCTGGTGCAGGTATTCGAAGCCCGTTAGCAGCGTATGGTGGACGCTGCCCGTCGAGAATTTCCACACCGGTTCCAACTGATAGTCGATTGTGTTCAGCGAATCATCCTGATCGCGCAGCTGGCGGCCAGTGAATGTGTCGCCCTTGACCTTCGCGTGCGTGCTGTCGCCGTTGCTGAAAAAGTCCAGCGAGTGGTGCAGGTACGATACCCGGTTGTTGATCGTCAGATAGTCGCTGATACGCCATTCATCCGAAAGCGTGGTGCGGACGTAGTTGCCGTGGGCGTTGGCGAACGGCGTCGAATATTTGGCGTCGAACGGAACGTTGCGAATCGGCGCCCCATTGAAGTAGATCAACCCGTATGAATCGGGCGTCGCCATGTAGTCCTGCGCATCGATCGAGAACTCGAACTTGTGATCGCCGATTGTCCATTGCACATCGGGACGGATTTCCTTGTTCCATGATGAGAGGTCGCGGTAGCCGTCGGAGCGGTTGCCTCCCACGTCCAGCCGGTAGTTCAGTCCGTCGATGCCGGTGGGTCCCGTGACGTAGCCGCTCGCGTTAGCCGTGCCGAACGAGCCGGTCTGAATACTGCCGCCCCAATGAAACTGCGCCGACGGCGTGTAGTGAATCAGGTTGATCGATCCGCCCGGAGGGCCGCTGCCGAGCAGCGCCGATCCCGGTCCTTCGAGCACTTCGATGCGCTCGACCCCCAGCAGCGAATGCGTCGGGCCGTTGACCTGATCGCCGTCCGAAAAGCCGTCGTCATAGGTCTGCGCCTGCAGGCCGCGGATCATGAAGTGGTCGGTGAAGCCTTTTGAATCGGTACCACCATAATTCACACCGGAAAAGTTGCCGTTACGAACCGCTTCCTGTAACGAGGTGACGCCTTGTTCATCGAGAATCGCGCGCGGAACTTCCTGCACGCTCATCGGCAGGTCGCCGAGCGGGGTGCCGGTTTTGCTTGCGTTGACAATCTGGTCGGGATCGTTAACGTTGTCCGTGGCGGTCGTTATTTTTGATGCTTCGATAACAATAGGCTGCAATGTGGAAGGCGCCCTGGTTTGTTGGGCACTCAAGGGTTGATTCTGTTGAGCTTGCGCCGTACTGGCGAGCCAAATCGCAAAAGCGGCGGACACCGCAATTGCGCTTCTCGGGGAGGAGGCTCTCATTAACGCTGTACCGTGGAATGGTTGTTATATGTAGCGAAAGACGAGCAGGTTACCTGCCCATCGAATGGGCATCTGCACGGGTGGCTGCGCGTATGGGCAGCCACCCGTCATCAACGGCGAGTCCGGATCGGGCGTGTCAGATATCAGGCAATGCAGCTTCGCCCGACGCGCGATCGAATCAATGCCACGACCGGCTTAATCGTCGTCGCCATCGTCATCCGCCGTCGCGACCACCTTCGACCCATCGGTATCAAGCTTCGTGTAGATCGAGTGCGGTTCCGGATATGCCCTGTTACCCATCACGCCCTTCCACAGAACCTGGTTGAACAACTCCGGCGGAATGCGATCTTCCTTCGAGAAGTCGAAGTCCTTCGTCGCGTTCGCCCAGTACGCCGCATCATGCAGCGGATGAATGTCCGGACCCTGGGCAAACTGATTGCCATCGTTGCCGCTCTTCGGCGAGCCCGTGGCGACGTTGCCAACATTCGTGCCCTTGAGGATCGTTGACGCGACCGCCGTGTACGTCCACGAACCGTTCCCCGTCGTGTCGAAAAGATCGGCCATCGGCTTCGCGTACGCCGTGTTCAGATCGATATGTTGCGTACCGAGCAGGTCTTCCATCGTGCGGATCGCGTTGACCTGCGTATAGTGGGTGCTGACCACGGCGTGCTTCTTTACGTACGCGCCGACGACATAAGCGGTTGAGCGGTGCGAATCGACGTGGTCGGAACCGGCCTGCGAGTCGTCCTCGACCACCACGACCACCGTATCCTTCGCGTACGGGCTGTTGGCGACGGTCTCGATTAGCTTGCCGACTGCGAAGTCGTTATCGGCTTCTTCCTGCTCCGCTGAACCCATCTGGCCGACGTTCTGCGCGAAGCTGCCGGTGTGATCCGAGCCCATGCGAACGAACTCGAACGACGGCAGGCCGCCGTTTTTCACGTACTGCTGGAACTCGCGGTTCCATTCGAGTTCGCGGAACGTGTCCGGGTACGCCTGATCGAAACCACGGTAGTACTCATCCGTGCGGCCGACGAGCGTCGGTTTGACCGGGTGAGCCTGAACGATGTTGGCGTCGGCCGGATCGAGCAGCGGGTTGGCGATCGTGCCGATCGAGCCCACGTTGTTGACCATGCCGCCATAGTTGCGCACCGTACCGCCTGCGGCGAGTACCGCGTCGTAGATGTTGGCCCGCTGATAGCCGAACGGAGCGTCGGGGACCGAAATATCGGCGATGCCCGGTAGTGCGTTAGCGGTGCCGCCCGGCAACGATGACGTGGCGCTCGTGACGGCGCCGTTCGTCGCAGCGTCGCGCATGGCAGTGGTAGAAAGCCCCACGGGCAAGCCGCGATTGTCGCCCTCGGATTCATACGACATGCCACGGTTCACACCAGCGTAGTTCTCCTGCTGCGACACTTCCTCGGTCGGCGTGACGTGCGCGTGCTGCACCCATGACCAGCCGTCCATCGAACCATCGCCCGGGTCCATGAAGTTGTCGATCGTGACGAAGTTCTCGGAGATGTTGTGGAAGTTGGGTGTCGTGGACTTGCCATACATCGTCAACGTCGGATCGCCGTTCGCGCCGTTGCCCAGATCGCCGAGGATCTGGTCGTACGTGCGGTTTTCCTTCACGACGTAGATCACATGCCGGATGTGATTTCGCATGAACTGCATCGTTTGTCGATCGTTTTCGGCCTCCTTCGCCGAGTAATGGTTATTTTCGTCCACCTGGCTGGTCAGCCGGTCAAGCTCGCCCGCGCGCGGGACCGGCACGCTTACGAGCGCGCTTTGCTCGAGACCGAACTGGTACTGCGCTTGCGTGCCCGACGTGTAAAGCGGGTTCGGGCCCGTGACCGACTTGCCGTTGATAATGTACAGGCGTGAACCATCAGCGCTCGCCGTGATGTCCTTCGGCGCATAGGCGGTCGGCATGAAGCCTTCGACGTGGTAGCCGTTGTTGCCGTCGTGTGAGATCACGGCGATCGAGTTATCGCCGTTGTTGACGGCATACAGAGTCCTGCCGTCACGCGATACGGTTACATTGACCGTATCGCGGCCGCTGTACTTTCCATTGTTACCCCGGCCCTGGTCATTGCCCCAGCCGCTGCCATGACCGTTGCCGTCGCCGGCATCGATCGCGAGGTCGATCGTCTTCTCAACCTTGTGGCGGATCGTATCGATGACAGCGATCTGATCGGCGTTCGAGACCGCGACGTAGAGCTTCGCCTCGTCCGGCGACAAGGACATACCGTAAGCATTGCCCTGCACCGGAATACGCGTGATGAACTGCGGCGCCGCGGGGTTCGACAGGTTCAACACCACCACTTCGCGATCGCGTACCGACGAGACGAACGCGGTGCCATCAGACTTCAGCGAAACGGCCCACGGGTATTCGCCACCGGCCGCACCTTGTTGACCGGACGTGTTGAACGGACGCAGATCGTATTCCGAGGTAAGCGTGTTTGAGCCCGTATCGATAATGGAAATCGAATCGTTGTAGTTGTTGGCGACGACGAGCGTGCGGCCGTCCGCGGAGAGCGCCAGGCCGCCGGCGTTCGGCTTCGCGCCGGAGCCGATACCCTTGCTGTGGTTCAGCGCGATGGCTGCGGTCTGCGTCCATTGCGACTGGGGAGCGGCCGATGCGCGGTTGTACACATAGACCTTGTCATCCACGCCGCCGGTGCCGTACAGCGTCCTGTTACCGTTCCAGACGAGACCATCAAACGCGTTGTTCTGGTGGATGGCCTGCACGAGCTTCGGGGAAACCTTGTTCGCGCCCGATACGTCATAGATGAAGATATATTGAGTTGAATCGGCCGCATCCAGCGTGGCGTTATTGGCGCCGGTGTAGACCGTGTTGTAGCCGGCGGTGATCACGGCCAGCGTGTTGCCGTCCGGACTCAACTGCGACTTGATAGCACCGCTCACTACCTGTGCCGGTTTGGCCGGAAGTTGTGGATTTAGCAACTGCGCGACAGCACCAGGAATGGCCATCGGGGAAATGAACTGGCCAGTCGGCAAGAGCTCCATGTTGCCTTGGGGAGCCGCTGTCACCAAACCCAGACTGCTCGTAATCAAGGTGACGGCAAGGCCAGCTTGGACAATGCTGCGATTCATCATGATCCTCCAGATATTAAAAGCGGATGCCAATTTGGTATCGGCCCGAATCTTTTTGTCAGGTATTTGTCCCTGATGATGATCAAGTTGCGCTGGCAGAGAGATCGGCCGGGTGGGGATTGCGTTGTGTTGTTCTGCCAGCGCGGACATTTAGGCAGTGCCTAATGTCAACTAAATGACGTCTTTCGATAAAAAAAAGTAAGTTATTCTTTACGCATTTTTAAGTATCGCGACTGAGCTTACAAAAATCACTCCATCGATCGCCATAAGTAATTGATTCGCAAGATTGGTGAGCCCGACGGGACGAGCGCATTGCGCTCGTGCAATGACTGAGGTCTTTAAGCAGAGGTAGTTGCGTCAAGCGTTCGCAACGGCAAGCGTCGGGAAGTGCATAAAGAGTGCTTGCCTTGTCTGCCGCGCCAGAGAAGGCGGCAATGCCTGTCCCGCATTCACCGCACGGTGACGCTGTACCTTCAGCCGCTCTTTTGGGTTAGTAAGGATAGCGATACGTTTTTTATGTTAGCGCTGCTGCGCGCGTCAATTACAGTTTTCTGACATTGTGGGTTTCGCGCAGGCGAAATGGAGCGGATCGTCTGAATTGTGAACAAATGTGAACTACTATTCCGCTGTTAAGCCCGCCGGCGGGAGCCAGGACGAGCTCAGGCGGCCTACAACCCGACCGCATGCGCACGCTCGCCGCTAAAGCGGCATAGGGGCGAAAATCGGCGAGGAGATGACATTGGTTCGACCCGAATCGAGGGCGTCCAGCATCAAATCGACATCAACCAACCTGGCGCGCTGCCTCATTGGAAAGAGGCACTGGGCATCGCCAGGAATGTATTTCAGCAGCCTGCCAGGGGCGCTCGCGCCAACGGGCGCCAGCTACTTTTGACTGTCGCACCAGTCGATCGCCCATTTTCTGCCGCATTCGGCGGCCTCGGCTTCGGAAGCAAACTGCCCGAGGTCGCCGCTCCATTTCACCTCGTTGCGGTTCGCACCGCGTGTCGTCACGATGCAAATCCGCGCTCGGGCAAAGTAGCGCCCGCCTTCCGAAAGCGGGGATGCGTCGATGTGGTAATTCCCGTAGTCGAATTCCATTGTCCGCTACCTCTCATATCCGCGCCGCGTATCGGGTGGGCGCGTGCCGCGACGGCACGCGCGCTACCGGGCGCACGGCAGGCCGCCGGTGTTGCGCGGCTGCCGGTCTATAGCCGTTGCGACTACTTGGCGCCGGCTTTGGCCCCCGCTTTCGCGGCCGCCTTGGCGCCGGTTTTCGCGCCAGCCTTTGCATCGACCGGCGACATGCCGAGTTCCGCGCCTGTCTCAGGATCCGACGACGGATCGGACATGAGCCGCTGTTGCATCGCCTCGAGCGCGGCCGTCTGCTGTTTGCCGAGCTTGACCGACGCGAGGCCGTCGCCGCCGTCGACAGCCGGTTCGGGGTCGCCGACGAACCTCAGGCCGCTGCCCTCGTTCCACGGCCCCATTTGCGGCGGCTCGCCCTGCGACATCTTCAGATACGCGTCGGCGAATTCCGGCATCGGCGGCATTTTGCCCGGCGGGAAGTTGCCGACAATCGAATACAGCGCCTTTTCGAACGACTTTTGATGCGAGACTTCGCGCGTCATCAGAAAGCCGAGCGCGTCGCGAATACCGGCATCGTCGGTCACGTTGATGAGCCGCTCGTAGATGATTTTCGCGCGTGCTTCGGCCGCGATATTCGAACGCAGGTCGGCCGTCGGTTCGCCGATCGTATCGATATACGCGGCGGTCCACGGCACACCCGCGGAGTTGGTCAACGGCGTTCCCGCGCCGTACAGCACTTGCGTGACGTGGCTGTCGTTGCCGGCGCCGTTCAGCTTGCGGTACAGCTCGGCTTGCGCGTCGACGGCCTCGGCCAGCTCGCCCTTCGCGCCGCGATTGAGCATCGCGACGATCGATCCGATGATTTCGAGGTGGCTCAGCTCTTCGGTCGCGATGTCGTAGAGCATGTCCTTGCGGCCCGGATCTTCCTCGGTTACAGCCTGCGTGAAGTAGCGCATGGCAGCGGCGAGCTCGCCTTGCGGTCCGCCGAACTGCTCGAGCAGAAGATTCGCGAGGCCGGGATCGGGCGCGGCAACGCGAACTGTGTATTGCAGACGCTTGTTGTGCATGAACATAAAGCGCTCCTTGGTAATCGTGGGTTGAGTCATCGATGCTGCCGGGGACGGCGCATGACTTACCGCATCGCGCGTACCCGAGCGTGTGCATCGCACGCCGTTCGGCGGGTTCGCTTCGTACGCGCGCTGCGAGTGGCGCATGTGCGGCGCAAATGCTGTGTGCTCCTACGCCTCGTTGCCGACGGCCTTCGACACCGCAGCCGGGCTGTCGAACTGTTCGTCGCCGAGGCCGGACAGCGCGTCCATCACTTCCTGGTCGGCACCGTGCTGTTTTGCGGCGTCGAGCAGGCGCTGCCTGTTCGCGGGATAGGACACGCCTTTCAGCGCCTTTTGAACATCGATGAACTTGCGGATCTGCGGGTTGGCGGGGTTCGATTGATTCGATGACATGGTGTGCTCCTTCGTGCGTTGCCGACGTTGGCTATCGCTCGTGAGCATCGGATGTACCGGATCGGCGTGCTGCGGCGTGGCACGCAACATGCGCAGCGATCACGTTGACTTATCCACCGGGGAGAATCAAGCGATGCAGTTTTCAAGCTGGAATCACGGCCACGACTGGGGTCATGCAAGAGAGTCCGGGCAAGCGCAGCCATGGCATGTGCCTGGGCGAGAGCCCGAAGCCGCATGCGACGCCATCGTGCACGCGCCGGCAACGTTGTTTCGCGACGCACCGGAGCGCCCATGCTGACGCCGCACGAGTTCGCGACGCTGCTGCTCGTCAAGCATGCGCCGGACGCAGCCGACCTCGAGCGCTACGAACTGAAGACGCTGCTGGAGCGTCGACTGATTGCACTCGAACCGACGGGCAACGGCGTTGCGTTGCCCACGGTGACGCCGGGCGGTCAGTCGTTGTTGCGCGCCATGGCTTTGCTGGCAGCTCGCAATGCATCGCAGCCGGGCGAGGCACAGTCGAGCGATGCACGCGATGCCCGCGAGGCACGCGAGGCACGTTGAGCGGCCACGGTTATGGCGAATACTTTCTACACAATCGGTCATTCGACACGGACGCTCGATGAGTTTCTCCCCCTGCTGCGAGACGCACGGATCGAGACGCTCGTCGACGTCCGGCGCATTCCGCGCTCGGCGACGAACCCTCAGTTCAATGCCGCAACGCTGCCCGATGCGCTCGCGCCCGCGATCGGCTACCTGCATCTTGCCGAGCTCGGCGGACGACGCAGCATGCGCAAGGAGGTGCCGCCCTCGACCAACGCGTTCTGGCAAAACCGCTCGTTCCACAATTACGCCGACTACGCGATGGGCGCGGAATTCGCGGCCGGTTTTACGAAGCTGCTCGAACTCGGCCAGGCCGGTCCGTGCGCGATCATGTGCGCGGAGACGGTCTGGTGGCGTTGCCACCGGCGCATCATTGCCGATTATCTGATCGCGCACGGAGAGAAAGTCGTCCATATCGTCGATGCGGAACACGCCGGCGCGGCGACGCTGACGCCGGGCGCGCATTTGCGGCCTGACGGCACGGTGACGTACCCCGCCGAATGACGCGTGCGTTTTAGCGCGCGGCGATCGACGTCGCGATCTGATCGGCCAGTTGCCCGAGAGCCCGACTCATTGCGGCCGCCTGCGCTGCCGCGTCGCCGCGATTCTCGATCTCGGATTTCAGCGTTGTCTGCCGCGAGAACGTGGCGCGGGCGGGTCGCCCCGACAGCAGCGTCCATGCCGCTTGCAGCGTCAGCGTGCCGTTTGCGTCGGCCTCTGCATCGAGGACCGTTACGACGAGCGTTCGCGTGTCGGGCGGCGCCGGCGCATCGGGCAGCACGAACGAGCCCGCGGGCAGGCGCGTGACGAGGTCTTGCGCAAGCGTGCGGCGCATCATCTGTGCGAGCGGCGCGCCCCAGCGCTCGCTTTCGGCGACCGAGATCCGGTTCGGCGACTGCTGCGTGACGACCTCGGGCCGGTCCAGTTCCGCGGGAATATGGACCGCGGTCAGCTGCACCGGCGGTATCTGGGCCGTCACGAACGGCGCGTCGGCCGGCGTTGCGTTCAGCGTCACATAACGTGTAGGCGGGCTGTGTCCGCAGCCGGCGAGCGCGCCTGCGGCAATCACTGCGATGACGCTCGCCGCGAGCGGCGCAGCGGTGACGTTCTTCGGTGATGCTTTCGCCGGTACGAATGCGCGCGTGGTCTTGTCCGTCGATTTGCGGCTCACGGCCTGTCCTCCTGTCTGCCTCGAACGAGCGCTTCGGGATGCCGGTCCAGATAATCGGCGAGCGCGCGTATCGATCTCGCGGTGTCGGTCAGCTCGCGCAACGTGGCCGGCAAATCGTCCTGGCTCGTCGCGTCGCCGCCAAGCGTGCGGTTTGCCGCCACCACAGCCTGGTCGGCCGAATTCGCCGTCTCGCGCAGTTGCGCGACGAGCGGACCGATTTGCGGCGACACCTGCTGCAGCGTGCGATCGATCTGCGCGACCGAGTGGTCGATATGCTGGAGGCTATCCTTGATCTGCGGCGATGAACTGAGCCTGTTCACATGCTCGGCGATGCTGCGCACCTGTTCTCCCGTTTCCTTGATCGGCAGGCTGTCGATCTTGTCGACGATGCCGTTCGCGGTCGACATCATCGTGTCGATGTCGGCGGGCGCGACGCCGGGAATGACGGGCATGCCGTCGTCCGCAGCAAGGAGCGCGGCGGGAGACGCGTCGCGCACGAAATCGAGGCTTACTTTACGTGCGCCGATGAGCGGCGGATCTTGCGTGAGCCGCGCACGCATGCCCTCGCCGACAAGGCGCTTCATCATGTCATCGACAATCGGCCGCCAGTCGCCGTTGGCGGGCGGCTGTACGTCGACGATGTCGAGCGCGGCCGGGTCGAGCGCGATCTGCACCGGCGTGCTCAATGTGCCGGTGCGTGCGTCGTAGCTCAGGCGCACGCTCGTGACCGTGCCGACATGAAAGCCGCGCAGCTCGACCGCGGCGCCGTCCTTCAGGTCGCCGACCGCGCCGTCGAAGCGCACGACGTAGGTGACGATCGGGCCATGTTGCGGCGCGAGCGCAGGCTTCCGGTCGCCGCCGTCGAAGTGATCGGTCGGCTGGCCGGTGCCTGGCTCCATCACGATTTCGGGCCCGGCAAGCATCGCTTTCAACGACGACGGATCGCTGAAGTCCGGTTGCGCGCCGAGCAGATAAAACTTCGTGCCGCTCACCAGATACTTCTTTTCGGCACGATCTATCTTCAGTTTCGCTTCCACATGCTTGCCGTCCGGCGCGAGCGAAACATCCGAAACCTTGCCGACCTTCACGCCGCGCAGTGTGACGTCGGTATCGTCGGCTTTCATCCCGTGGGCATTCGAGAACGTCACGGTGACCGTTTCGCCGCCTTGCGCGAGCGAGCGGATGCCAAGCCACAAGGCCACGCCGAGTGCGGCGATCGGCACCGCCCAGATCCAGCCCGGCCACGCGCTGCGCCGCACCTCGGCCTGGGTGCGCCGTAAGCGTCCCGCGCCGTTCACGGCCGCCTCCGCGACGCGCGCGCGTCCCAGAGCAGCCGCGGATCGAAGGCGCGCGACGCCAACATCGTGAAGAACACGACGAGCGCGAACGCCGTCGCACCGATCGCGGGCCGCGACGACGCGATGCTGCCGAAACGGATCAATGGGATAAACGCCGCGATCGTAAACACGTCGACGTTCGACCATCGGCCGAGTTCGTCGATCCATCGGTACAGGTGCGCCTTGGCGCGCAAATGCCTGCGCGAGCCGCGTTTGACCGAGATGACAAACCACGCCATGCCCGCGATTTTCGCCACTGGGATCACGATACTCGTGCAAAAGATCAGAATGCCGAGCGGCCACAAGCCTGCATGAAACAGTTGATAAACGCCGTCGACAATCCGGTCGGTCACGCCTTGGCCGAGTTGCAGCGAGTACGTCATCGGATACAGGTTCGCGGGCAGCGTGAGCACCAGCGCGGCCAGCGACAGCGCGCCCGCGCGTACGACCGCATCGGGTTTGCGCGTACGCAGCGTCAGCCCGCAGCGCGGGCACGCGTGGCCCTCGCGCGATGCCGGCTGGACGAGGTCGCACGCCGTGCATGAAATTGCCGGTGTGTCGTCCTGCAGTCGTTGCTCGGGCGCGATTGCGCGCCAGACCGTGCGGCGATCGAGCGCGGCGCGCGTGATCATCGACATCAGCGCCGCGGTAATGAAGCAGTAGCCGCCCGCGCCGATCGTGCCGGTCAGGTTTTGCGTGACGCGCGCATAGCCGACGAAGCAGCCGACCAGATACACGTCGGGCATGGCCCAGACGTCGAGCCAGAGCGTCCAGCGGAACAGTCTGCCCATTTGTCTGAAATGCCATCCGAACCGGACCGCACCGAGCACGATCGCAAGCCCGCCGAAGCGTACGAACGGCAGCACGATGCCGAACGTGCCGAGCAGCAGCGCAAGGATCACCGAGCCGCCGTCCCACATGTCGACGATGCCCGAGGACAGCACCGACGAGCGTTCGGCGCCGAGCATGTCGACGGTCATCAGCGGGGCGAGGTTCGCGGGGAACAGCAGGATGAACGTCGTGCTCGCGCACGCGAGCGCTGCGTTCACGCTACGGCCGCTACGCCGTTCGAGCGGATAGCGGCAGATGCGGCAGCGGGCGATTGTGCGCGCGGTAAGCGGCGGAATGTCCTCGAGCGCGCCGCATTCGGGGCAGCCGATCGTCATGGTGTCACGCCTTCGTCAGTTTCGTTCTTTTCACGGTTTTCAATCCGGCTAGCACGGTTCGTTCCCGTTGACGCGTGTGCTGCCGCATTGACCGGCGCTGGCGAGGTGTAGCGCGGCACACTTTCTGCGTGCCGCTCATTGCTTATGTCTGTTTGAGCAGACTTTCGAACTCGCGAGGCGTGCCGTGAGCAACGACAAAGAAGTTAGCCCTGAATTTAGCCCTGAAGTTAGCCCTGAATTTAGCCCCGAAGTCAGGAAAGGCCAGATCACGGAGAAGATGTCGCGTGACGCTTTTCACGAACGTTTTGCCGCGCGCTTCTTCGATCCGGCGTTTCGCGCAGAAGACGTGTCGATCGCCCGGCTCGAAGCGATCGCATGGGAGGCGTATATGCAAGGCCGCAAATCGCCGATAACCGCGAAGGCCGGGCCGGGTTTCGCCGATCCCGCCTATGACCTGTCGGTCGAATGGCGCGAGGCCGCGCAGCGCATCCGGGCCGCGCAGCAAAAGCAGCAGGATCGGGCGACGCGCTCGCGTGTTCTGATCGTCAACGCGTCGGCGCGAAACGACCATACGTGCCCTGGCGAGATGTCGAAGAGCTTTCGTCTCGCGAAGCGCGTCGAGTCGATCGTGACGAACGCGCAATTCGATGCCGATTTTCTCGATCTATCGCTGCTGACGTCAGACCGCGATCTTCATATCCATCCGTGCAAAGCCTGTGTATCGACGGCCATGCCGCTGTGCCACTGGCCTTGCAGCTGCTATCCGAATCATTCGCTCGGGCAGGTCAACGACTGGATGAACGAAATCTACGAACGCTTTGCCGCCTGTCATGGGGTTATCTTCGTCTCGCCTGTTTACTGGTATCAGTCGCCGAGCCCTTTGAAACTGATGATCGACCGGCTCGTATGTGCCGACGGCGGCAATCCCGACCCGACTTCGACAAGCGGCAAAGACGCGAAGAAGGCGAAGCAGCTCGAGCTGAACGGATGGAGCTACCGGAAGCATTTGCAAGGGCGCGCATATGGCGTCGTCGTGCACGGGGACGTGTCCGGTATCGAGACGTCACGCGCGGCGTTGTGCGACTGGCTCGACTGGATGGGATTGATCGAATGCGGCGCCCAGTCGCGGCTCGACCGCTTTATCGGTTACTACGAGCCGTATGCGACGAGCCATCATGCGCTCGATGAAGACACGGGCATGCAGGCCGAAACCGATAACGTCGCGCGCGCGGTTATCAATGGCGTCACGGCCATCCGTGAAGGGCGGCTGCATCGGCCCGACGAGGCCCTGGAGCGGCCGCGCGCGAAGTAGGCCGGTCCATCGTCTGGATAGATTTCGCGCGGCGGACCGCTGTTGGCCTGCGACATGCTAATCAGCGGGGAACACCATTCCTCTGAAGGAGCGACGAATGAACACGGAACAACTCTTTATCGACCATACGCCGGCCGAGGACGACGGTACCGACCTGCCGCAGGTGCCACACGAACCCGATCCGCCATCGACCGAAGATCTGCCCGATTTGCCCAATCCCGCCGAAGTGGGGGAAGACGGCTAACACGGCGCCCGGCGGGAACGCGCCATGCGCGCCTGACGCCGCGACGCGCCGTACGGCTATGGGCCGGAAGCCGCAAGCGGACTCGCGCCAACCGGGAGCCACCTATGTCCGATATCCGAACCATCGATATCTATCGATACGACCCTGACGCCGATACCGCACCGCGTATGCAGCGATACGAACTCGAACTCGGCCATAGCGAGCGCATGCTGCTCGACGTGCTCGGCAAGCTGAAGTCGATCGACGAAACGCTTGCTTACCGCCGCTCGTGCCGCGAGGGCATCTGCGGTTCGGACGCAATGAACATCAACGGCAAGAACGGCCTCGCGTGTCTGGCCAACATGAACGAGCTGCCGAAGCACATCGTGTTGCGGCCGTTGCCGGGCTTACCCGTGGTGCGCGATCTGATCGTCGATATGACGACGTTCTTCAACCAGTACCATTCGATCAGACCGTGGCTCGTCAACGACGATCCGCCGCCCGAGCGCGAACGCCTTCAGTCTCCCGACGAACGCGATCAGCTCGACGGACTTTACGAATGTATTTTGTGCGCGTGCTGCTCGTCGTCGTGTCCGTCGTTCTGGTGGAATCCGGATCGTTTCGTCGGGCCAGCCGGGCTGTTGCAGGCGTACCGGTTCATCGTGGATTCGCGCGATAAGGATACGGCCGCACGGCTGACGAATCTCGAGGACGCGTACCGGCTGTTCCGTTGCCGCACGATCATGAATTGCGTCGATGTGTGCCCGAAGGGGCTCAACCCGGCACGGGCGATCGGCGAGATTCGCTCGATGCTAACGCGGCGAACGGTCTGACGTCGCCGCGTGCGCACGGGATCGACGGGCTGCGGCGAGAACGCGCTCGAGCATACGCTCGTCCGTCGATATCGGCTCGGCACATATCGGCTCGGCGCATATTGGCTCGGCACGACGGGCCGGCGCTTATTGCATGCCCTGGAGGGCGAGACCGCTACGCACCGAATGCGACACCCGCTAATGCGCGACCGCTTGGGGAGCACGGCTATAATCGCGCTCAAACTTGGCCACGGAAGTTCGACGCGTGAAAAAAAACATAGCCTTTGCGATTGTTATGCCTGCCGCGCTTGCCGTTGCGTTTGCGCTTACTGCCTGTTCGTCGCCTGAGAAGGAGCAACGAGCCGAGCAGCGTCTGGAGCGCAATCAGGCGGGCCTTTCAACCGCGCAACACAACGCGACGGTCGATTGCAGCAGTACGGCTCAATGCGATTCGGCCTGGGCGTTGACGAAGCGCTATATCGAGCAGCATTCGAGTACATCGGTTACGCGTGCCGATGCGTTCGCGATCGATACGGACGTGCCGTCCGGTTCCGGCGACCCTGCTTATTCGGCCACGCGCGTCGCCAAGGGCAGCGGCGGCGCGGCGACGCTGACGCTCTACGCGCAATGCCGCGGCATGTACGGACCTAACGATACGAAAGCGTCGGACTATAACGAGTGCGCCGAGAAAATCATCAAGATCCAGAACGGGTATGTCGATTTCCTACGGTCGCATCTGCCGGGGCAGTAGAGCGGTAGCGGGGCAGTGGGGACGGCAGCAGACGCAATGAGCACGGCGGGCGCCGGCGAGGGCGTCGCCGCGAGTCGATTTCTATCTGATTTCCCTCGCCACGCGCTGCAGCTTCGCGAATGCGACATAGCGCGCGTCGTGCAATGAGGCGATTGCGCCTGCAGCGGGCGTGTAAGTATCGGTGATGCGCGACATGCCCGTCATCGCCGAGCGCACGTCGTCGAACAACCCGCCTGCCACGGCGCCGAGCATCGCTGCGCCGAGCAGAACAGGTTCTTCCGCCTGGATCGCGAGCACGGGCTTGCCCGTTGCATCGGCAAGCAGCTGACGCACGAGGTCGAGCCGTCCCGCGCCGCCGCTGATCACCACCTGCTCGATCGGCGCGCCGGCCTGCGCCTGCGTTTCGATGATCTGGCGCAGTCCGTAACCGATGCTGCAAATGCCCGCGATATAAAGCGCGACAAGACTGTCGAGGCCGGTTTCCATGCCGAGACCCGCGATGACCGCGCGCGCATGCGGATCGGCGAACGGCGCACGATTGCCGAGGAATTCGGGCACGACATGCAAGCCCTCCGCAAGCTTTGCCGCGCCCGACAGATCGTCCGATCGGCGTGACGCGATTTCCGCGAGCATCACCGGCAAAGATTGGCCGGCCTGCGCCGCTTCGGTTTGCGCTCGCAGCGTTTCCGGGTGCATCGAAAGCAGGCGCTCGATCGCCGCGCCCGCTACCGATTGGCCGCCTTCGTTGAGCCACGCTTCGGGCACCATGGCCGAGAAGTACGGTCCCCAGACGCCGGGCACGAACACGGGCTGCCGCGTGGTCGTCATCGTGCACGACGAGGTGCCGAACACGTAGCCGAGGCTCGATTCGGGCTTGCCTTGCGCACCGACCGTGCCGATGCCGCCGGCGTGCGCATCGATGATGCCGGCCGCGACCGGCGTGCCCGCGCGCAAGCCCAGTTCCGCGGCGGCCGCGCTCGTCAGTCCGCCGCCGAGCGGCGTGCCCGGGTCGACCACCTTCTGGCCGATACGCACAAAGCCTTCGTCGGCGAGCACGCCGAGGCCGACCGTGCGGAAATACGTGTCGTCCCAGCGCTGCTCGTGCGCGAGATACGTCCATTTGCAGGTGACCGTGCACGTCGACCGCGACAGATCGCCGGTCGCGCGCCAGGTCAGGAAGTCGGTCAGGTCGAAGAACTGCCACGCCGCTCGGAATACGTGCGGACGATGCTCGAGCAGCCACAGCAGCTTCGGCGTTTCCATCTCGGGCGAGATCTTGCCGCCGACGAACTTCAGCACCTCATGGTTCGTCTCGTTGATCCGCTCGGCCTGCTCGAGCGCGCGGTGATCCATCCAGACGATGATGTCGCGTCCGGCCTGTTCGGACGGGCCGACCGGCAGCGGCCGTCCGCCGTCGCCCAATACGACGAGCGAGCACGTTGCATCGAAGCCGATGCCGGCGATCTGGTCCGGCGACAGCGCGGCCTGCGCCAGCGCTTCCTTCACCGAATGGCAAATCGCGCTCCAGATTTCCGTGCTCGACTGCTCGACGATCGAGCCGGCTTCGTGGAAAACGGTGATGTCGCGTTTGGCCGATGCCATCATATGGCCGGCCGTATCGAAGATGCCGGCGCGGGCACTGCCGGTGCCCACGTCGACGCCGATCACATAGCGTGTGTTCGCTGAGGTCATGGTTCGAGGCCTCGCATCGAGGCTCAGACAGGTTGGTTACAGATCGACGCTGTTCGGCAAAATGACGAGGTCGCGAACCGTCACATTGCGCGGCCGCGTCAGCATGAATACGACTGCATCGGCCACTTCCACGGGCTGCATCAGACTGCCCGATGCGAGCGCTTCGTCCATTTTCGCCTTCGGCCAGTCGTCGAGCAGCGCGGTGACGACGGGGCCCGGCGCAACCGCGCCGACGCGCACGCCGTGTTTCGCGACCTGGCGCCGCGTCGTAGCCACGAAGGCCTGCACCGCGAATTTCGAAGCAGTGTAGATCGGTTCCCACACAACCGGCACGAGACCCGCAATCGAACTCGTGAAAATGATATCGCCGCTCTTCTGCGCGACCATATGCGGCAGCACCGCGTGAACCGAACGGAACGCCGCGTTGATGTTGAGATTCAGCATCCGGTCCCAGTCGTCGGGATTGCCGTTCACGATCTCGCCGCCAATATATGCGCCCGCGTTCGCATGGAAAATATCGAGGCCGCCCGCGACGGCGAGAATTTTCGGCAGCAAGTGCGTCGACACTTCCGCTGGCTTCAGCAAATCGAGTTGCAGCGGCAGCGCGTTCGGACCCAGTTCCGCGCAGCATTTCGCGAGCCGGTCTTCCGCGCGGTCGACGAGCACGACCTTCACGTCCTGCTCGACGAGGGCGCGCGCGCACGCGAAGCCGATCCCCGATGCCGCGCCGGTAATCGCGGCCACCTTTCCTTTGATCGATTCAGACATTGACTCCTCCCGTTGATGGCTGAACCGCTGCGGCCGATTCGTTTCCGCTCGCGGCATTGAGTTGCTGGTAAGCGCGCCAGCGCGACGGCGACATCTCCTTGAGCAGCAGGAACTGGCGATTGAAATTCGACAGGTTGTTAAAGCCGACCCGGTAGCAGATATCGGTGATATTGAGTTCGCCCGACATCAGCAACTGACACGCGAAGTTGATGCGCAGGCGGTTGACGTACTGAACGAAGGGCACGCCGGTATGCCGGCGGAAATAGCGTGAAAACGCGCTGACGCTTTGACCCGCCAGTTCGGCGAGTTCCGATTCGCGCAGTTCGTGCGACAGATTCCTGTCGATAAACGACAGCACATGATTGATGCGCGTCTCCGCATAGCGCGTCGGGTCCGCGCGAAACGCGGTGCTCGCGAGCTTGACCGGTTCGGCGCCTCGCGCAAGCAGGTCGAACAGTTCGATAAACAGCACGATGCGCCGCAGCCCTTGCGCACCGAGCATTTCGCGCATGACCGGTTCGGCGGCAGCGCCCGTCTCCGGCGAAAACAGCAAACCCCAGCGCGATGCGTCGAGCAGCGGCTCGACGCGTTTGAATTCGGGAAACGCCGCGATTGCGCGCGCGACGAAACCGGAATCGAATTGCAGCACGAGGCACCGTTCGTCGACACGTTCGCCGTGCGGCACATTGCTGACCCAGTTGTGCGGCAGGTTCGCGCCCATCATGACGAGATTGTGCGGCTCGAAATTGCCGATGTGGTCGCCGACGAAGAATTTGCCCGTCGTCGCGGTAATCAGATGAATTTCGTATTCGGGGTGGAAATGCCAGCGCACGGTCCGGTACGGATAGCCGTGCGACCACACCTTGAACGATTCGTCGCGCGGCAAGGCGACGAGTTCGAGATCGGGCTCGGCGATGTTCGCGCGGCGGGCGTCGTGCCTGGCCGTCGCTTGCGTAAGCGGATGCGTCTGTTCTCCTGCGCTGGCTTTTGCCGGGTGGGCAGCTCGCATTATCGTCGTGGTTGCCATGATCGAAAAAATAAGCCCTGACGGGGCCGTCTCACCACTGAAATTAAAGCCGCGCGCTGATACTTTTTTGCATTCGGGTTTAGCCCTAGGGACATCCAGGTCAATTTTTGTGCAAAGCAGCAGGGCTCGGATTTTTGCGGACCGCACTAGTACGTATGGTCCGCCATCACGCGCCGGACACGATTTAGCGCGGCCTTCAGCGTGGCAGCGTCGACAGAGCCCAAGGCCAGACGAATCGCGTGAGGCGCTTGCGGGCTGGTCGAAAACGGTTCGGCCGTGGAAACCGACACCCGTTGCTCGAGCAGCGCGCTCGCAATCCGGTCAGCGCGCGTTTCGGCGGGCAGCGGCAGCCAGACGAAGTACGACGCCGGGTGGCTGATCCGCTTCAACGGTCCGAGCGCTTCGACGGCTATCGCCTGCCTTGACCTCGCGTCCTTGCGTTTCTCGTCTTCGAGCCGGTCGACGGTGCCGTCGTCGAGCCAGCCGCAAGCGAGCGACGTCATGACGCCAGGCGTATTCCACGTTGTCACCCTGATCGCGCGTTCGATCTTCGGCACGAATGCTCGTGGTGCGGCGACGTAGCCGACACGCAAGCCCGTTGCGATGTTTTTCGAAAAGCCTGAGACGTAGACGGTCAACTCCGGTGCGAAGGTGGCGAGCGGCGGCGGCGCGTGGTCGGCGAGAAATGCATAGGCGCCGTCTTCGATCACGAGCAGGCCGTGGCGACGTGCGATCGATGCCAAAGCGCGGCGCCTGCCTGTTTTCATGACCCAGCCGAGCGGGTTGTGGAGCGTCGGCATCGTATAGATCGCGCGCACGCGCCGGCGTTTGCATAGCGCTTCGAGTGCATCGACGTCGGGGCCGTCGCCCGCTGCGGGCAAGGGCGCGAGTTCGAGACGATGCGCCTGCGCAAGCAGCTTGAAGCCGGGATAGGTGAGCGCATCCACGGCGACGACGTCGCCCGGCTGCAGAAATGCCATGACGGTCGTGGCGAGACCATGTTGGGCACCGTCGACCAACATCACCTGATCGTCGGTCACACGAAGGCCGCGGCGCGCGAGATGGCGCGCCACCGATGCGCGTTCATGCCTGCGGCCTCCATGCGGCTGATAACGGAGCAGCGCTTCGAGGTCGCCCGCCTGAGACAACTGCCGTAATGCTGTTCTCAGCAGGTCTGCTTGACCCGGCAGCGCCGGGTAATTGAAGTTCAGGTCGACGATATCCGCGGCGACGGACACCTGATCGATGCCATGAGCGCGCGGCAGTAGCGCTTCCTTGACGAACGTGCCGCGCCCGGTCTCGCCGCTGACGAGCCCCATGGCGTTCAGTTCCGCGTAGACGCGCGTGGCCGTCACGAGCGCGAGCCCTTCTTTTGCAGCGAGATTTCGATGCGTGGGCAAGCGTGTGCCCGGCGCGAGGCGGCCGCTGCGGATATCGGCCGCGAGCCTGTCGACGAGTTGCTTGTAACGGGGTGTGGGCATCGCAAATGTATCCATGACAATTTTTTGATTGTCTTCATTTTTGCCCGTAGCATCGGTGTCGCGCAAGCATGATCGCCGCGCAACGCGAACACACAAAGGAACAACCGCATGCATATCGCCATTCTCACTTTCGAGGGCTTCAACGAACTCGATTCGCTGATCGTGCTCGGCATACTCAATCGTGTGAAGAAGCCGGCCTGGCGCGTGTCGATCGCGTGCCCGACGGCCGAGGTGCGCTCGATGAACGGTGTCGTGCTAAAGGCCCAGGCGTCGCTTGAAGATGCGTCGCAGGCCGATGCGGTGATCGTCGGCAGCGGCGCGCTGACACGCGGGGTGGTCGCGGATGCCGTGCTGATGTCGCGGCTGAAGCTCGACCCCGCGCGCCAGCTGTTGGGCGCGCAATGCTCGGGCACGCTCGTGCTTGCGAAGCTCGGCCTTCTGCACGGCGTGCCCGCATGCACGGATTTGACGACCCGGCCGTGGGTGGAGGCGGCCGGCGTTCGGATCGTGAATCAGCCGTTCATTGCGAACGCGAACGTCGCAACGGCCGGCGGTTGTCTCGCATCGCAGTATCTGGCCGCATGGGTCATCGCGCGTCTCGAAGGGGTGGAAGCGGCGCGCAGTGCGATCCACTACGTGGCGCCCGTCGGCGAGAAAGACGGTTACGTCGAGCGCGCGATGCGAAATATCATGCCCTTCCTCGAAGGGGCGCGCTGAATCACCTCGTATGTGTCTGCGTCTACTCCATGCGGTCGTTACGCTGTTAAAAGCGGCTGTCGACGGGCCTCGCTTATTCCATATGGATCGCTCGCGGCGCGGTGGTGGAAAGCAGGCCGGCTTTCGGATATCTTTTCGTTGCTTCCGGCGGTAAGCGATCCTGATGTCCTGACCGGCAGCATCGCGGAGACAGTCGCATATGGCTTCATTGAAAAGAAGAACGCTGATCAACGCTGCAATCGGCATAGCCGCAACGGGATATATGCGCCGTCTGATGCCGCTCGCTGCGGAGCAGGAGCCTGCATCGGCGCCGGTGCCGCTGCCCGCGCAAACGCCGCCGAGGACAATGCGCCGTGTGCGCCCCGCGGACCCCGACTGGCCGTCCGCCCGCGATTGGGCATCGTTGAAAGAAAAGGTAGGCGGACGCCTGCTCGAAGTTTCGTCGCCATTCGATGCATGCCGGGCTTCACCACGCGATACCGCCTGCAAGAACGCACTCGCGCAGATCAGGAACCCGTATTTTCTCGGCGACGAACCTGCTTTGACTCAATCGTCGGGCTGGATCGACGCATGGACTTCGTCGCCGAGCGTCTACGCGGTGGCGGCCGAACAGCCGAACGACGTCGCCGAAGCGGTGAAGTTCGCGCGCGACCGTCGGTTGCGGCTCGTGGTGAAAGGCGGCGGTCACAGCTACCAGGGCACGTCGAATGCGCCCGATTCGCTTCTGATCTGGACGCGGCGGATGCGCGGCATTCGCCTGTACGACGCGTTCGTGCCGCTCGATTGCGAAGGCGACATGCCGCCGCAGCCTGCGGTGACGGTGGGCGCAGGCGAGATCTGGATGCACGTGTACGAAGCGGTAACGACGCAAGGCGGCCGCTATGTTCAAGGCGGTGGCTGTGCGACGGTCGGCGTCGCGGGCCTCGTGCAAAGCGGCGGCTTCGGGAATTTCTCGAAGAAGTTCGGCACAGCGGCGAGTTCGCTGCTTCAGGCGGAAATCGTGACGGCGGACGGCATCGAACGGATTGTCAACGCGCGTACCGATCCGGACCTGTTCTGGGCGATCAAGGGCGGAGGCGGCGGCAGCTTCGGCGTCGTGACGAGCCTCACGTTAAAAACGCATCCGTTGCCCGACTATGTCGGCGTCGTATCGGCGACGCTCAAGGCCGCGTCGCCTGAAGCGTTTCGCCGTTTGATCGACGGCTTTCTCGCGTTCAGTGCGGATAGTCTGCTGAACGAACATTGGGGCGAGACGGTATCGATGCGGCCCGACCGCACATTGCGCATTTCGATGCTGTTTCAAGGCCTCGATCGCGCTGAAGCGACGCGCATCTGGCAGTCGTTTTTCGATTCGGTATCGGGCGCAAACGATAGCATCCGCATGACGGAGCCGCCGCAGATTCTCGCGATTTCTGCACGACATTTTTGGGACCCGGCGTTCATTATGAAAAACGCGCCGAATGCGATGAAGGCGGATACACGCCCCGGTGCGCCGAAACGCAATGTGTTCTGGGCAACCGACATAGCGGATGCCGGCCAGTTCCTGTACGGCTATGAATCGATGTGGCTGCCGGCGGCGTTGCTCGATCCGTCGGCGCGGGCGTCGCTCACGGATGCGCTGTTTCAGGCAAGCAGCCAGTGGAACGTGACGCTGCACTTCAACAAGGGGCTAGCCGGTGCGCCGGACGAAGTGCTCAACGCGGCGCGCGAGACGGCAACGAATCCCGACGTGCTGAACGCGTTCGCGTTGGCGATTATCGCGGGCGAAGGGCCGGCCCCCTTTGCGGGCATGCCGGGCAGCGCCGTCGATGTACCCGCGGCCCGGCGTACGGCCGCACGCATTCACGACGCCGCGCAGAGCTTGCGCGTGGTCGCGCCGCGCGCGGGCAGCTACGTCTCCGAAAGCAGCTACTTTCAGCAGGACTGGCCGCGCGCATACTGGGGCGAGCATTATCCGATGCTAAGCGAGGTGAAGCGCAAGTACGACCCCGATGGTCTGTTCTTCGTGCATCAGGGGGTGGGCTCGCAAGAATGGGATCGCGAAGGTTTCGTGCGCCTGTCGACGTGAGCACGGTGGCCGCGTCTGCTATAAAACGGGAACAGCGACTCGACCCTCGGGACCACACGATGAAAGATGTGAAAGCTTTTGTATTCGATGTCTTCGGCACGCTCGTCGACTGGCGAGGCGGCGTGGCGCGCGAAGCGGCGCCGTTCCTGCAACGGCATGGCCGCGGTGCACACGAAGCCGAGGCTTTTGCCGATGCATGGCGCGCGCTTTACCAGCCTGCGATGGAGAAAATCCGTCAGGGCGCGCGCCCGTTCGTGAGGCTCGATGTACTGCACCGGGAGAATCTCGAACAGGTGCTGCCTGCGTTCGGTATCGACAGCCGGCACGTGCCGTCGTCGGAACTCGACGAATTGAACCTTGCGTGGCATCGGCTCGATCCATGGCCCGATACGCTCGAGGGTCTCACGCGGCTCAAATCGCGCTACATCATCGCGCCGCTTTCAAATGGCAATATCCGGCTGATGGTCGATATGGCGAAACGCGGCGGCTTGCCGTGGGACGCCATTCTCGGCGCGGAGGTCGCGCAGGCCTATAAGCCGTCGCCCGAAGCTTATCTGCGGACCGCGGAGGTGCTCGCGTTGCCGCCCGGGAGTATCTGCATGACGGCGGCGCACAACAGCGATCTCGCCGCCGCGCAGAAGTGCGGCCTGAAGACCGCGTTCATTGCGCGGCCCCATGAGCATGGCGCTTCGCAAACAACCGATCTGAAACCCGAAGGGAACTGGGATTGGGTCGCGCGCGACCTCGTCGATCTGGCGAGGCAAGCTGGACTGAACGGGTAACGGACCACGCGTTAACGGCGATCGTCGTCGTTCGCCTCATTCCTGACACTGCACATCCTTCTTCCGCACCGCGATGATGACCGGATAGGTGCCGTGTTCGAGCTCGACGCGCGCGACGACGGACACCAATGTGCTGTCGACGTTCTCGTAGATGCTGACCTTTTCATGGCTCAGGCTCGTGACGCCCGTGCACGCGGACGCGCGGCCTTCGTCGGACACCTGGCAGTTGATGTCGTTGTCCTTCAGGTAGCGAAACTGGTCGAGCCGCGGCGTCGCGAGGTATTCGCGAAGGCTCGGCACCGATCCGCCGACGCCCGAGACATATCCGATGTCGCATGGCAGGGCGGGCGTATCGTTGCTGCTTGATGCCTGGCCCGATGCCTGGCCCGCGGGAGTCTGGGCGATTGCAGCGCTGCTAGCGGCTGCGACGAGTGCGGCGAGTGTCGTTGCGAGAAGGTATTTCATGGCGCCATGACGGTGTGTCGGATCAAAACGCCTGATTGTAGTGGCAATCGGGACCCGTAGCTCGTGCGCGCATTGCAGCCCGCGCGCGGTGAACGGAAGGTCCGCTCTGATGCAAGCGGTGTGCGGATGTTCGCCGATGTATTTTTGCCTTCGGTCGCGTCATCGCATCATGGTCGGGCATTGATGCGCACCCGCGTCACTGCGTTTTCACGGTCGACAACGATCTCAGCGTGACGGGCTGATCGCGGAAATGCCGCCGTGCGGCGCGTCCATGCTGTCGTTGCCGGCGTCGTGAGCTTTTTTGCACGCGCCGACGCCGAATGCGAGCACGGCAGTTGCAATGGCTACGTAAGCAAAACGTTTCATCGCTGCTCCTCGCGAGGTGCGGGTTGAGCGCATATTGCGTGAATATGCGCGTGATCGGCTGGGGCAAAGTCGCCCCCGTCCTTTGATTTTGCAGCAGACGCTGTGCCCGATTGTCGCGAGCATATCGATCGCCATTCGATACTGCTGACGGCATTTCGAAGGGCTCGGGCATGGTGTGTGCGTACGCATGGGCATCTCCACCCCTCGAGACATGCCGATCCATGAGTACGATCACGCCCACTTACCGTTCGAGGTTCGCCACGGCGCTCTTCGATCTACTGAACCCCATTCCGTATGGCCTCTTTGTCGGCACGCTGATATTCGACGTTACCTATGCGACCACCCGCAATGTGTTCTGGGGCAAAGGCGCCGCGTGGCTCGTCACGGTCGCTTTGTTCTTCGCGATCATTCCGCGCCTCATCAATCTTTGTCATGTATGGTTCGCGCCGTCCCGTTATCCCGCTACCGGCATCGAGAAGCTCGACTTCTGGTTGAACCTGCTCGGCATTATCGCGGCCATCGTCAATGCCTTCGTGCATAGCCGCGATGCGTACGCAATGGTTCCGCTCAACGTGATTCTGTCGATCGTCGCTGTCGCGTTGCTAAGCGTCGGGCATATTGCAATCGCAGTCGATAAAGCGCGTTTCAAGGAGGTGGTGCATGAATAAGCTCGCTTTGAAGGGCTCGCTCGTCGTCGCTGTCGCGGCGCTCGTCAGCGGATGCAACGACCACGCGCAGTATGACGACCAGCATCAGTACGGCGCCAATCCGCCGATGCCGGCGGAGCGGAATTTTCTGGCGCCGCCGATGCAGGTGCCGAAGTTCGTCGGCTGGAAAGATGGCGAGGCGCCAAAAGTGGCCGAGGGCCTGAAGATCGAGAAGATCGCCTCGGGGCTTGTGCATCCGCGCCAGGTTTATACGCTGCCGAACGGCGATATTCTCGTCGCGGAATCGAACAGCCCGAATGAAGAGGCCGTAACCACGCCGAAGCAACTGATTGCAGGGCTCGTCGAAGGCCGCTCGGGCAAGAAGGCCAAGGGCGCGAATCGCATTTCGTTGTTGCGCGAGCGCAATGACGGCAGCGGGCAGTGGGACAAATATGTGTTCATCGATAATCTGCATTCGCCGTTCGGCATGCAGCTCGTCGGCGATACGCTTTACGTCGCGGATACTGACGCGATTCTGAAGTTTCCGTACAAGACCGGCGAGACACATATTGCGGAGCGCGGCGTCGAACTGACCGATCTTCCCGATACGATCAATCACCACTGGACCAAGGCGTTGCTTGCGAGTCCGGACGGCAAGAAGCTTTTTGTCGGCGTTGGCTCGAACAGCAATGTCGGCGAAAACGGTCTCGACGTCGAATACCGGCGCGCGGACGTGCTCGAAGTGGATATCGCGACTGGCGGCAGCCGTATTTATGCAGCAGGCATACGCAATCCGACCGGGCTGCAATGGGAACCGAAGACAGGGCAGTTGTGGGCCGTCGCCAACGAACGCGATGAAATCGGCGCGGACCTCGTCCCCGACTATCTGACGTCGGTGCAGGAGAACGCCTTTTACGGCTGGCCTTATAGCTACTATGGCCAGCACGTCGATCCGCGCGCGCAACCTCAGCGTCCGGACCTCGTGGCGAAGGCGATCAAGCCCGATTATGCAATCGGCTCGCACGTCGCACCGCTCGGACTGCTGTTCTATACGGGCGACAATCTGCCCGCGCCATATCGTGGCGGTGCGTTTATCGGCGAGCACGGCAGTTGGGACCGCTCGCCGTTAAGCGGATATCAGGTCGCTTATGTCGCGTTCGATAACGGCAAACCCGTTGGCGATCCGAAGCCTGTCGTCACGGGCTTTGCGTCCGGGGATCAGAAGCAGTTGCGTGGCGCGCCGGTCGGGCTCGCGCAAGGCAAGGACGGTGCGCTGATCATTGCCGATGACGTCGGCAACGCAGTCTGGCGCGTAACGAAAGCGGGCAGCTAGCAGAGCAGGGACGAGGCCTCGATGTTCACAGCGTATGTTGGGCATCGAGGTTGGCCTTTAGCGCGCAATACCTCAGCCGACTCGGCCTGTTAAAACATGAGACATGCGCGATGCACGCATGTCCAGTTGCAAATCGATCAATTGCAAGCATCAGTCAACTGCTGGCAATGCCCAGTCAAAAGCGAGTCGAACGTGCACGCGCACCACGCGTCATCAGACGCGTGTATCAACGATCTTTCATCCATATCGACACAAGCCAGAATGCTTATGCACTCTTAAAACTCTTTACCGCGAGTGTCGGCATGTCACGCATGAGCTAAAGGCGATGGCTTCTCCGTTGACAGTACATCCAGGTGACCGCTAGTCTTCGCCGTCAACCGTATTGCATCGACTCGCGGCAGTCCGTCCGCGATCGGATCTTTAGTGTTTTGCGCCGGGATCGCGCAACGGTTGCGCTTGCTGCGCGAATGGGAATTCGATTTGCCTGTCCGTTGCAGTGCCTTGACTGAACATATCAGGATTCAGATGTGCTGTTTCTTTATCACGGATCGAATGCTTAATATTGCTATTAAACGGCCGCGCGTTTTTCTCGCTAAAGCACATGGATACTGAGCGCGCGGCAATCGGCCGATTCGAGGTGAGCAGTGTTCGCATGGACACAGACGCTGTCGATCGCAGGCATCAGGAAGCGTTTCGCGTGGACGGCATGCTGGTCCAATTCGGAGCCGGCGGGCCCGGCGACTCCGTCGTGCGCAACTGGAGCCTCGGTCCGCTCGGCTTGATGCTGCTCGAAGTCGGCAATCTGTCGCTGATGCCTGATTCGACCTATACCGAACGATTCGTGTATCTGGCCGTGATCCTGTCCGGCGGCGTCACAATCGAAGCAAACGGACAAAAGCACATCCGCGGCGCCGACAGCGTGGTGCTGATCGATCTGGACGTGCCGCATGTCCAGCGCTTCGATCAGTCTTCCGAGGCCATCGTGCTCAGAATTCCGCGCAAGGTCCTCGCGGATCGCGGCGGTTTTCGCGAGCGGCGGCTCGGGTTGCTGACGCCGGACATGACCGAGCCGGACGTGCGCGCGGTGTGCGAAACCGTCGAACTGATCGGCCGGCAGAGCGGGCATACGAGTATCGAGTTGCGTCGCCGGCAAGGCGAGCATCTGCTCGACATCTTCAGCGCGATCATCGACGATCCTTACGGCCTCGCGAGCCGGCGCAGCAGCAGTGCGACGCTGTTGCGCGCCAAGCGGTTCATCTCGCAGAACATCGGCAATGTCGATCTCAGCGTAAAGCTCGTTGCCACTGCGGTTGGAGCGTCGGAAGCACATCTGCATCGCCTGTTCCGCACGGACGGCCAATCGTTGATGCGCTACGTGCTGTGTCTGCGGCTCGAACTCGCTGCCGAATTGCTGACGCGTATGAGCGAACGCCGCTTGCATATCAAGGAGATCGCGTACCGATGCGGCTTTTTGAATGCCGCGCATTTTAGCCGTGCATTCAGGCAACGCTTCGGCGTTTCGCCAAGGGTTGCGGCGACGTCCGGCGTTAAGGTCGAACGCAAGTTCGAAGACGATCCGGCTGACTGATCAGGTCATTCCTCGCGCCTCTTTTTCACGGCCCGTCGTGGACGACGATTCGTCGCACTTTGCGCGCATCAGGATAGTGGTGGAATAGTCCTGATTTTTGTCGGCAAGAACAGAAGAAAAAAAATTTAGTTTGCCCAATGATTCGGAATAGCCGGTGTTTTCCGTCTGTTCTGAATTCAAGTGCGCCGATCATTGTTGCAGATTTCCTCTTGTGCGCACTTCAAATGCGGAGGTGCATATGGAGAAGATGATCACGCAGTGCAGCGCCGATATTCCGGCGTCGTGGCGTGCGGCGGTGCGGCCAACGCTTGTCTGCACGATTTCGAGGTCTACGTCGACAGCGACGGAGCTGTTCGGTTTGCAGCGCGATGTAGCGTCGCCAGAGACTCATACGGTCGACTCGGCGCGGTCGACGAGGCTCGCGGCAACGTGGGGGCGGACCGTCGACGGTACGCTCGTTTGCCGCTGGGTCAGCAGCGTGGAAACGCAGCTCTCCTGCGCGGAGCAGGAGTAAACGTCGTGCGCAGAATGCGCACGGCGCACTCGAAGAAGCATCGTGCGGAATGGCGAGCGGCGCCGCGTGGCTGACTGAATGCCAATGCGTGTGCCGTGGGGACTCGCATCGGTTGGCGAAAGCTCAGGCACAATACCTGTCTTTAACGGCCATGCAGGCGGCTTTCGATGGTTCGGGCCGCATGACGCGCCGTCGCCGCGATCCGCTTCCACGATGCTTTCATGAAAGACGATACCCCAGCCAGTCATCCCTCTCACCGTGCCTCTTCCGCGCGTTCAAAGAACTCGCAGCGCTTCCTGATCTTTCTGACCTGCCTGTTTACGTCGGCAGGCCAGCTTGCAATCGATATCTACGTGCCCGCGCTACCGGCGATGGCGCGTTACTTTCAGACCTCGCCGCAAGCGATCCAGTCGAGCGTGTCCGGCTTCATGGCGGCCTACGCATTCGGGCAGCTCGTGTTCGGCCCCGTTGCCGACGCATATGGGCGCAAACGGGTGCTGGCGTTCGGGCTGATCGTCTACACGATCGGCTGTCTGCTTTCGCTCGCCGCACCGAATCTCGAAACGTTCGTGCTTGCGCGATGCTTGCAGGGCTTCGGCATCGCCGCGACGAATCTGCTTGCGAAGGCGATCACCACCGACTCGTTTTCGGGCGAGGCGCTCATGCACGCGTTCACGTATCTCTCGATCGCCTGGGGGCTGGCACCGATTATCGCGCCGGTGATCGGCGCGCATCTGCAGACATGGTTCGGCTGGCATTCGTGCCTTGTTTTCCTGCTCGTCTATTCGCTCCTCATGTGGGCGGTGTGGTGGCGCTATCAGGAGACCTTGCCGGTGCCGGTTCAGCTCGAGATGCGCACGCTCATGGTCAACGCGCGCAAGGTGCTGTCGAGCCCCATCTTCCAGAGCTGCTTTCTTGCGCAGGGCATCTGCTACAGCATCCTGCTCGTTTTCAATATCGTCGGGCCGTTCATGGTGCAGAACACGTTGCATAAGCCGCCGACGTACTTCGGCTACCTCGCGCTCGGCATCGGCATGGCGTACTTTATCGGCGGTCTGTCCAATCGTATTCACGGTCCGCGTCTGCCGACCGCCGAGCAGCGCTTGCGCATCGGCGCGCGCGTCATGGCGGGCACGTCGGTCGTCATGTTGCTGCTTGCGTTGACGGTCGGGCTACGCGTCTGGACACTCGCTATACCGGTTCTCGTGATGGGCGTGTGCGCCGGCGCGATGTATCCGACGCTGATGGCCAAGGGCAATTCGCTGTTTCCGAATATCGCGGGTTTGACCGCTGCGATTCTCGGCTGCGCGCTGCTGCTCGTATCGGCCGCGATGATGGGCCTTGCCGGTTTCGTCTCCGTGCATGTGCTAACGCCGCTCGCGCTGTTCTTCGTGATTCTCGCTTTCACGGTCGTCGCAATGGTGACGAAGCTGTTACGGCATCTCGCGCAATTGCAGGACCAGGGCGTCGGGGGGCGCGGCGGCGAAGCGGCTTGACCGGCATGGCGGGGGGCTTGCATCTGGGCTGCATCGGGGCTTGCATCGCGCACGTGAGCGGCACAAAGCAGCGTAAGCGATAAAGCGGGGTAAGGGACGCTACCGTCATCGATGGCGTAGCCGGTTTGGCAAACATTAGGAGCGTGCTCATGTCTGAACTCTGGCGTTTATCGGCAACCGAACTCGCACGGCTTGTCCGCAATCGCGAAGTATCCGCGCGTGAAGCCGCGCGGGATGCGCTCGAGCGGCTCGATGCGGTGAACCCGCGTATCAATGCGGTGGTTGCGCACCGTCCCGAATCGGTCTACGAACAGGCGGATCTCGTCGATCGGGCGATTGCGCGCGGCGAAGATCCGGGTCCGCTCGCGGGCGTCACGGTCACGACCAAGATCAACGTCGATCAGGCGGGCTTCGCGACGACGAACGGCACACGTCTGCAGGAAAACCTGGTGGCTGAGTTCAACAGCCCCGTCGTCGATAACCTCGTTCGCGCGGGCGCTGTGCTGCTTGGCCGGACGAACTCGCCCACGTTCGCGCTGCGCTGGTTCACGAGCAATCAGATCCACGGTCGTACATACAATCCGCGCAACCGGTCGCTGACGCCGGGCGGGTCGAGCGGCGGCGCCGCGGCGGCGGTGGCGGCCGGGATCGGACATCTCGCGCTTGGCACGGACATCGGCGGGTCCGTTCGCTATCCCGCGTATGCGTGCGGCGTGCATGGCATCAAGCCCGGCATTGGCCGCGTGCCGGCTTTCAATGCGTCGTCGCCGGAGCGGCCGATCGGCGCGCAACTGATGTCGAGTGCGGGGCCGATCGCGCGCACGGTAGAAGATCTGCGCGTTGCGTTGATCGCGATGTCGGCGCCCGATCTGCGCGACCCGTGGTCGATGCCGGTTCCGTTCGACGGCCCGCAGGCGCCGCTCACAGCCGCGCTTTGTCTGCGCCCCGGCGGCATGGCCGTCGCGAAGGAAGTGGAAGACGCGTTGCTCGATGCCGGGCGGCGTCTTGCCGATGCCGGATGGACGGTCGAGCAGATCGACGACACGCCGTTGATTCGCGAGGCAGGCGAGGTGCAGGAACGTCTGTGGCTCGGCGACGGCTATCCCGCACTGGTCGACGCCGTTGCGCGCGACGGCGACCCTGGCGCGCGTGCCGTGGTCGAAGGCGTGCGCGCGACGGTCGAGGCAATGCCCGCCGATGCGCTCACGCGTTCGCTCGTGCGGCGCACGACATTGACGCGCGCGTGGCGTCAGTTCCTCGCGCAATACCCGGTGCTGTTGCTGCCGGTATCGGGCGAACTGCCGTTTGCCGACGACCTCGACATGCAGGGCGACGCGAGCTTTCAGCGCGTCTGGGAAGCGCAACTGACAATGCGCGCGCTGCCGGCGATGGGGCTGCCGGGGCTCGTCGTGTCGACCGGCATGGCCGGCTCGGTGCCGGTCGGCGTGCAGATCGTCGCCGGGCATTTTCGCGAGGACTTGTGTCTGCTCGCCGGTAAGGCGATCGAGGCGCGTGGCGCGCCCGCTTCGCCGGTTGATCCGGCCGAATAAGTGCTGAACTAGCGGCGCCGCCGTGAGTGCGATGCGGCGGCGGCGACTCGATCGGGCGGCATCGCTTGCAGCCGCGCCGCGGACTTGCGCAGGCCTTCGAAGATGCGCGACGCCACGCCAAATATTCGTGTGAGGCATAAACCGGGATCAGGTGTGGGAAACAAATCCTGGCGAGTCACAAATCCTGGCGAGTTACGCGCCTGCCGATCGCCAGCGATGCCGGTCATTCGCTGCGTCAGTGTCCGCGCGCGCGCCCCGGCTGCGTGGAAGCCGGCGACGGCGCGATGGGTGACGAAGCGCCGCGTGCCGGCGTTACGCTTTCGTCGACCGAATGCATGATCGTAAGAAGCAGAACGACGTCGCGGTCGGGATCGGGCATCGACAGGATCGCATGCAAGGTCACGCGCGTCGCCCAGCATGCGTCGCTCGGCGTCGCCTGGGATGGATTGGATACGTAGTTTTCGAAACGCGACATATCGTATGTGTTCCCGCCGAGCTGGACAAAGAGCGCGCGCGAGAGATGATGCTGCGCCGATGCATACTGCGCGCCTGTCGGCAGAATGACCGGGCGATTGAGCGCATCGCTTTCCAGCACCTTCGAAAGCAGCTCGAAGTATTGCGCGACATCCGGTTCCGGCATCTCGCGCAGCGTGACCCGCGCCATGACATCGCTCAAGCTGGTCAACCCGAAGCAATTGACCGGCACGAGCTCGTCGAGAAACTTCGTCATCAGCGCAACGTAGCTGAGCCTGTCGGTGGCGGAAAGCCGCACAAGCCCGTTTGTCATGACGATTTCACGTGCCTGCGGATCGAGAAACAGCCGCCCGATACCGTTTGCGCCGCCCGGGATCGCCGATGCGATAAGCGGATCTTGCCCGATCCTGTCGATCCACGCGCGCACGATGCGCGCCTTGTTCGAGCCTGGATCGACCCCCTGGGCGCGAAACATCTGATCCCAGAAGCGCTGCTCCGGTCGTGGCGACAGCGTCGGAAGGGCCGCATCCTCCGGCAACTGCACGGTGTCGCGGTTATAGCGCAGCGCCGCGTCGGCCGACGTTGCGGTAACGAGCGCAACGAGCGCAACGAGCAATGAGATGAGGCAGCCGGCGAACCTGATCATGGGTTGCCTACTCGAAGCGCGCGGGGCGGCGCGGAGGCGTAGCGAGCTGGACGGACTGTCAACGCATCGGTCGAATCAAGGTGCAACTTTTTTCCAGCCTGGCCCGGGGTCGAACGACTTCATCGCGCTGGCAGTGGCTGCGCTGCCCGGGCCCAGGTCGCGTTCATAGACCTGTCCAGCATGACTCACCATAAACGTCTTGATGCCGGTGTCGTCGTATCGTACTGGCCACGCGATAACTGCGAAGCCGCCGAATAACCGGCCATGCGTGAGGTAGTCATAGGCGCCGCCCGGCGCATGAGGACCTTGCGACGTCAGAAGCTTGTAGTGATAGCCATAGTACGAGCTTCTCTCGGCACTGCGGGAACCAGCCTTCATAAACGCCGGCCCGAGCGGGCTCGGCGGTTCGCCCGGCTGTGTCGGCCAGTAGAGGCCGTCCTGCTTGCCCGGCGAACTCGCCAGTTTCGATGCATAGGCGAGCAGGCCGTCGCCGTCATGATCGGTCGTTGCGTATTCGCGCTGTGCGTCGTAGACGGCGAGCAGCGCCTGTATGACCGCCAGTTCGTTGCGGCCAATCCGGCGCACGCGCATTTCCTCGACGCCCGCGCGCGTATCGAAGTGCCACCCTTGCGCGGCTTTCACGAGCGGAACAGGGAAGGTCCAGCCGTCGTTGCCGACTGCAATCCGCGCGTGTGTCGCATCGATCGTCTGAACCGTATGCGATATGTTCCATTCGTCGATAAAGCGGCCACGCACTTCCGCGCCGACCGGCGGAATCAGCTGGCGAAAGTCGCGGCCGAAGATCGATTGCAGCGCGCTCTCGCGGTTGTCGATGACCGCTTCGCCAAATGCATTCATCGCCGCTTCCGGACTACTGAAGGTTTTCTGCGCGTGTGCGGCCGATATCGTCACGGCGCCGAACACGCATGCGGCGGCGAACACGCGAAGCGCACCGGCAAGCGTCTCGCGCAGCACGCCGAACCCTGACCGTAGCTTCATGCTGTCGCCTCCCTAGCGCCTGCCGCCGCCTCGCATTCCGCCGCCACCGCGCATTCCACCCCCGCCGCTCGACCGGCTGAAACCGGAACTCTGCATGCTCGAACGCCCGCGATCGGCGCTGCGCTGCGCAGAGCCGCCGCCCACGCCTTGAAAGGCGCTGTCGCGCCCGCCGCCACCACCACCGAAACTGCCGCCGCCGACCTGATCGCTCGCGCGGCTGACGTTGCCGGGGCCCGCGTTGCTGCGATTCTGGATGCCGCCGCGGTCGCCGAGGCTCGAGTTGTCCGCGACCGATGCGCGGCTGTTGCGTCCGCCTGCCCGGTCCACGGTCGATGCGCGATTGCCTGCGCCTGCGCCGCCGCGGTCCGCCGTGCTCGCGCGATCGCCTGCGCCCGCGCCGCTGCGGTCGGCGGCCGTTGCACGGTTGCCGGCTCCGGCGCGCTCGGCCGCCGCAGCACGGTTGCCCGCGCCGGCGCGATCGGCGGCGTTCGTGCGCTGGCTCGCAGCGTTATCGCGACCGCGAAAATCGTTTCGTGCCTCGGCTCCGGGCACATTGCCCGCGTACCTGTTGCGAGTCGCGTTGTCGCGATACGCGACGCCCTGACGATGGCTCGCGTCATGCTGCCAGCGGTTGCCGTTCCCCTGCACCTTGGTTCGATCGAAGTTGCGGTCGATATTCGCGGCCTTGTTCACGTTGATATTGACGTCGCCGCCGCCCCAGTTGCAGTTGCTGAAAATCGCGCCCGCGGCGGCGAGGCCGACGCCCCATGCAAAGCCGGTCGCGAGCGCGGCGCCCGGATAATAGGCGGGCGGCGGCGGCCAGTAGTATGGCGGATACGCTGGATAGCTCCACGTGCCATAGACGACCGTCGGGTTGTAGGCCGGCACATAGATCACCTGCGGATCGGCAGGCTCGATGCGCACGATGCTCTGTCCGCCGCTCTGGGCCGGCGGGTCGACGACCACATTCTGCTGTTCGGTCGACTTGAGGTTGCCTGAGTCCTTCGCACGCGCGCGCAAACGCTGAATGGCGGCAAACACGTCTTTTTCCTGCGCGAGGAATGCGTCGCCGAGCTTCTGCGTCCAGTCGAGCTTATCGTTCATCGGCTCGAGAATTTGCGGAAACGCAACGAGCGATTTCACGCTGACGTCCCATGGTTGACTCTCGACGGCCTTGATCGCGGCGTCGCCCTTCAGTTTCGGATTCGCTTTGACCCAGCGCGCGGCGTGCACGATCTCGAGCGGATAGGTCGAGGCCATCAGAACCTGGGATAGTACGGAGTCCGGGTAAAGTGCGATCGGCGCGACCAGTGCTTCGATTTCTTCGGGTTTGAAAGGGGCTGGCTGACTCGCTTGCGCCGCTTGTGCCGCTTGCGCCGGCGGCGCGGCTTGCGCCGGTTGTTGCTCCGCCGGCAAGGGCGTTTGCGCGCACACGATACCTGCTGCGTTCGTCAGCGTGACGAACAGCCACATGTGCACGGCTCTGATCCGTCGTCCGATATGCGAGGACATTGCTGTTCCTCGTGGGGCGTCAACTTAATCTTGATGTTAGGTCATTCAAAGCTGTTTTGTGATGCGTTGAAACACGGAGCAGCGTACTCGCATACCCGGTCGATCCGCGCTGCGCACGAACAGGTTTATCGCGGCGTACAGGCGCCGAACAGCACGTAGGCGTGGTCGCGATCCGCGATCATCGAGGTCATTTCGCCAGTCGTTGAATCGAGCACGAGCGTCCACGCAAAGCCGAGTTCCTTGCCCTGCATCAGAATCTGGTCAGGCATTTTTTCCATAGACTCGATCGGCGTCGAGCGCGACGTTCCCTCGATTGTCTTCTTCGCGAAATCGATACGCATGAATTGCGGCAAGCCGATGTCGGCCGGCAATGCGCGTTCGCAGATTTCGCCGGGATCGCACGAATGCGCATCGACGGTGGCGCAGATAAGCGGGTTTTTGCCGCCGAAATCGGCGGCGGCGCCTGCTAGCGGAAACAGCGCGCAGCCTACGGCGCATGAGATGGCGGTGAGTGTTGTTTTCACGGTTTCAGCTCCGTAGCGCGGCGGCACTAGTTAACCGTCTGGGCTCGTTCGCCCGCGCACGCCGAAGTGGCTCGATTGTATGTAGTCGTTTGCTGCGACGTGTCCTGCGCGAGACGGCTGGCCCCGATCGGAATGGACGTTTCGCCTAGGCGGCGGGCGCTTGCCTCGTCAGCCGAGTATCGGACGCGAATGCGGTAAACGATATTGGACCTTGATCCAATAGCAGAACGCTGCATGGGTGTACTAAGCTGAATCGGTCGCGGAAGGATCGCTTAAGACCCGACGGCGTTAGAGGTGTTCATGAAGAAATCCGAGAGACGTGTCTCTATCGCGCTGATAGGCGTGGCGATCTGGCTCGGCGGACTTTATGCAGCGATTCACGGGCTCGTCTACGACAAGACAATGGAATTCCGCTACGGGGCACTTGCTATATTTGTCGGCGTGGCGATAGCGGTGATCGCGATGAACCTGATTTCGCTTCGAAGATCGAACGGCAAGAAAGAAAAGAGCGTGCTATGACAGGAACGCCGTGGCGGTGCCGCGTCAGCGCACTTACGTCGTGAACATAAGAAGCAGTTCGTCGTACGCACAACGCTGCATATCCAATGCGCATCGGCATGCCGATGCGGGCGGTGTTTCCTTCCGCAGTTTCATCTGATCTTGCCGAAGCGGCAAGGACAGGAGGCATCGATATGAGCAAGCAGCCCGTAGCGGACACGGCACACCCCGCGCTCGACGGCGAGGAACTCCGGCTGATCGATGCCTGGTGGCGCGCATGCAACTATCTGTCGGTCGGCATGATCTATCTGCTCGACAACCCGCTCCTGCGGGAGCCGCTCAAGCCCACACACATCAAATACCGCCTGCTCGGTCACTGGGGCGCAAGCCCCGCGCTTTCGTTTGTCTGGGCGCATCTGAACCGCGTGATCAAGCGCGACGATCTCGATGTGATTTTCATGGCAGGCCCCGGTCACGGCGCGCCGGGCGTGCTCGGCCCCGCGTATCTTGAAGGTACGTACTCTGAGGTGTATCCGGACAAGAGCGAAGACGCCGAGGGCTTGCAGAAGTTCTTCAAGCAGTTTTCGTTTCCAGGCCATATCGGCTCGCACGTCACACCGGAAACGCCCGGCTCGATTCACGAAGGCGGCGAGCTCGGTTACAGCCTGTCCCATGCATACGGCGCCGCGCTCGATAACCCCGATCTGATCGTCGCGTGCGTGGTCGGCGACGGCGAGTCGGAAACCGGTCCGCTGGCGACGGCGTGGCATTCGAACAAGTTCATCAACCCCGCACGCGACGGCACCGTGCTGCCGATCCTGAATCTGAACGGTTACAAGATCGCCAATCCGACGATCCTTTCGCGCATCAGCCACGAAGAGCTCGAAGCGCTTTTCGTCGGCTACGGCTACCGGCCGCGTTTTGTGGAGGGTTCGGACCACGCCGAAATGCACGAGAAAATGGCGCACACGCTCGATGAGGTCGTGGCGGAAATTCGCGCGATTCGCGAACAGGCGCGCGCGGGCGGCAACGTTGAACGGCCGCGCTGGCCGATGATCGTGCTGCGCACGCCAAAAGGGTGGAGCGGGCCGAAAGAAATCAACGGCCACAAGGTGGAAGGTTCGTGGCGTTCGCATCAGGTGCCCTTTGCCGACGTGCGCGGCAATCCTGCGAATCTCGACGTGCTCGAGCAATGGATGCGCAGTTACAAGCCAGACGAACTGTTCGATGCGAATGGCCGGCTCATCGACGAACTGAAAGCGCTCGCGCCCGTGGGCCCGCGGCGCATGAGCGCCAATCCGCATGCGAACGGCGGCACCCTGCGTCGCGATCCGAAGCTGCCCGACATCCGCGCGTACGCGGTGAACGTCGCCGATGCGGACGCCGGCAAGGTGCTGCACGAGAACACGCGTCCGCTCGGCGACTATCTGCGCGACACGATGCGCGAGAACATGCACACGTTTCGCGTATTCGGGCCCGACGAAACTGCGTCGAACCGCCTGCAGTCCATTTACGAGGTGAGCAGGAAGGTCTGGATGGCCGATATGCTGCCCGAAGACGAGGACGGCGGTGAACTCGCGCGCGACGGCCGTGTCATGGAAATGCTGTCCGAACACACGCTGATGGGCTGGCTCGAAGGCTACCTGCTGTCGGGGCGGCATGGCTTCTTCCATACCTATGAGGCGTTCGCGCACGTCATCGATTCGATGTTCAACCAGCATGCGAAGTGGCTCGACATCTGCAAGAACCATGTGCCGTGGCGCGCATCGGTGTCGTCGCAGAATATCCTGCTCTCGTCGACGGTATGGCGGCAGGATCATAACGGCTTCTCGCATCAGGACCCCGGCTTTATCGACCTCGTCACGAACAAGAGCCCGTCGGTGACGCGCGTCTACCTGCCGCCCGATGCGAACACGCTGCTTGTCGTGGCCGACCAGTGCCTGCGCTCGACCGACTGCATCAACGTGATTGTCGCCGACAAGCAGAAGCATCTGCAATTCACGACGATCGACGAGGCGATCGTGCATTGCGCGAAGGGCATCGGCGTATGGGCGCGCGCGAGCACCGACGAAGACGCCGATCCGGACGTCGTGCTGGCGTCGTGCGGCGATGTCGCGACGCAGGAAGCGCTTGCCGCGGCGGCGATGCTTCGCGAACGCCTGCCTGAACTGAAGTTGCGCTTCGTCAACGTGGTCGACCTCTTCAGGATGCAGCCGGCGAGCGAGCATCCGAACGGCTCGACGGAACGCGAATTCGACAGCCTGTTTACCGTGGATAAACCGGTCATCTTTAACTTTCATGGTTACCCGTGGCTGATCCACAAGCTGGCCTACCGTTTCCGCAATCATGAACATTTGCACGTGCGGGGCTATAAGGAAAAGGGAAACATCAATACGCCGCTCGAGCTGGCCATTCTCAATCAGGTGGACAGATTCAACCTCGTGATCGACGTGCTCGATCGGGTGCCGCGCCTGCAGGGGCGCACGGCGCATCTGAGAGAAGACATGAGGAACGCGATTATCAGCAATCTGCAATACGCCCATACGCACGGCACCGATCGCGCGGAAATCGCCGACTGGGTGTGGCCGTTCTGAGATCCGCGCAAGCGGCACACAGGCGTAACAACGATAAGGCAGCCCATGGAAGACGCAGCAACCCTCACCTCGACCCCGGGTGCGGAACCGGCCCGCAGCGGTCTTGGCGTCGACGCACTGCGGCGCGATATCGTCGACAACCTGATCTGTCTGCAGGCGCGCTACCCGGAGATCGCCACGCCGCACGACTGGTACATGGCGCTCGCGTACGCCGTGCGCGACCGGATGATGACGCGCGGTGTCGCGACCGGCCATGCCTATGCGACGCGCAATGCGAAGGTTGCCTGCTATCTGTCGGCGGAGTTTCTGATCGGTCCGCAGCTCGGCAACAACCTGATCAACCTCGGCATCGAGAGCAACGTGCGCAGCGCGCTGCAGGCGCTCGGCGTCGACCTCGACACGCTGCTCGCGATCGAGGAGGAGCCGGGCCTCGGCAACGGCGGATTGGGGCGCCTTGCCGCCTGCTACATGGACTCGCTGTCCACGCTCGAAATTCCGGCGATCGGTTACGGCATCCGTTACGAGTTCGGCATATTCGATCAGGAAATCCGTGACGGCTGGCAAGTGGAGATCACCGACAAGTGGCTGCAGAGGGGCAATCCGTGGGAGATGTCGCGGCCCGATGTCGCCTTCTATGTGAATTTCGGCGGCCGTACGGAAAGCGCCACCGACGAAGCGGGATGCTTTCGCGTGCGCTGGATTCCGGGATACACGGTCAAGGGTGTGGCATGCGATACGCCGCTGCCCGGCTTTCGCGTGAATACGTGCAACACGCTGCGGCTCTGGAAGAGCGAGGCGGTCGAGTCGTTCGATCTGCAGGATTTCAACGCAGGCGACTACTACGAGGCCGTGCATGAGAAGGTGAAATCGGAAACGCTGTCGAAGGTGCTCTATCCGAACGACGAGCCTGAAGCGGGCAAGCGTTTGCGCCTCGCGCAGCAGTACTTCTTCGTTTCGTGTTCGCTGCAGGACATGCTGCGCCTGCTTGCGCTCAAGGGCGAACCCGTCGGCCGCTTTGCATACCTGTTTAGCGCGCAGCTGAACGATACACATCCGTCGATCGCGGTCGCTGAACTGATGCGACTGCTCGTCGACGAAAAGTTGCTGCCCTGGGACGAAGCTTGGGAGATCACGCGGCACACATTCGCTTATACGAACCACACGCTATTGCCCGAAGCGCTCGAAACATGGGGCTTGCCGCTGTTTCAAAGCCTGCTGCCGAGGCCGCTCGAAATCATCTACGAGATCAATCGCCGCTTTCTCGGCGAAGTGCGACATCGCTACCCTGGCGATGATGTCCGCCTTGCACGCATGTCGCTGATCGACGAGAGCGGTGAGAAGCACGTGCGCATGGCACATCTGGCGACGGTCGGCAGCCATGCGGTCAATGGCGTAGCCGCGCTGCATTCGAAGCTGCTCGAAGAGACGGTGTTGCGAGATTTCGCCGAATTCTGGCCCGAGCGATTCCATAACGTGACCAACGGCGTGACGCCGCGGCGCTTTGTGATGCTGAGCAATCCGGGGCTTGCGGCGCTGCTCGCCGAAGCAGTCGGCGACCGGTGGGCGACCGACCTCGCCAAGCTGCGCAAGCTCAACGAGTACGCGGACGACCCGGCGTTCCAGGACCGCTGGCGCCGCGTCAAACGGGCGAACAAGGAATTGCTCGCGGCGAATATGCGTAGCGCGACGGGCATTGCCGTCGATCCCGCCGCGCTGTTCGATATTCAGGTGAAGCGCATTCACGAATACAAGCGGCAACATCTGAACGCGCTTTACATCGTCACGCTATACGAACGCCTGCGGCGCGATCCGCATCTCGAAGTGCCGCCGCGGTGCTTTGTGTTCGGCGGCAAGGCGGCGCCGGGCTACGCCATGGCGAAGCTCATTATTCGCCTGATCAACGGCGTGGCGGAAGTGGTGAACAACGATCCGGTGGTAAGCGGGCGGCTGAAAGTAGTGTTTTTTCCGGATTTCAATGTGAAGAACGCGCAGTTCATCTATCCGGCCGCGGACCTGTCGGAGCAGATTTCGACGGCCGGCAAGGAAGCGTCCGGCACCGGCAATATGAAGTTCATGATGAACGGCGCGGTGACGATCGGCACGCTCGATGGTGCGAACGTCGAAATCCGCGAGGAAGTCGGCGACGAGAATTTTTTTCTGTTTGGTCTGACCGCCGAGCAGGTGGAGCGGGCGAGGCGCGACGGCTATCGGCCAGCCGAGTGCGTGCGCGACAACGATGAATTGCGCGGCGTGATCGAGATGATCGGCAGTGGACATTTTTCGCGCGGCGATCGCGAGATGTTCCGGCCGCTGCTCGATAACCTCGTCAACTACGATCCGTTTCTCGTACTTGCCGATTACGCCGCTTACGTGGCTCGCCAGCAGGACGTCAGCGCGGCGTGGCAGGACACACCGCGCTGGAACCGCATGTCGATCGTCAATACCGCGCGCTCGGGGAAGTTTTCATCCGATCGCGCCATTCGCGAATACTGCGAGCGGATCTGGAAAATCGAACCAGTAAGGATTGCCCTTGAGCGAAGGCGCTGACGTGCGGCCGGCGCACGTCTACGCGGTGTGCGCCGGCTCCCGATTTCCGCCGGGCGCGACCGCGCTGCCCGAGGGGGTCAATTTCTGCATTTTCAGCCGCTACTCCACGCGCGCCGAACTGCTGCTGTACGAGGCGCCCGATAGCGCGGAGCCGTTCCAGATCGTCGCGCTCGAGTCGCGGAGCAATCGCACGTTTTTCTACTGGCATGTGCTGGTCGAGGGCCTGCCGCCGCATACGTGCTATACGTGGCGCCTCGATGGTCCGCACGATACGCAACTGACGGGCCGCGCGTTCGACGCGACGAAAGAACTGCTCGATCCGTTCGCCCGTGCGGTCGACCACAGGTTGTGGGTCCGGCGCCCCGTTGGCGATCAGCTAAACAACGCCCACGCGACGAACCGCGCAATCGTCACGGCGCCGCTCGAACCGCGGGCCATCGCGGCGACGCAATGCGCTTCGCGCGGGCTTACCGATGCGGTGATCTACGAACTGCACGTCGGCGGCTTCACGCGCGATCCGTCGAGCGGCGTCGAGAATGCGGGAACGTTCGTGGGACTGATCGAAAAGATTCCGTATCTGCAGCAGCTTGGCGTGACGCACGTCGAACTGTTGCCGGTGATGGCATTCGACGAACAGGACGTTCCGCCCGTGGCGGCCGGACAAGGGCTCGTCAATTTCTGGGGTTACAGCACGCACAGCTATTACAGCCCGCATCCGCGTTATTGCCGCGACCCTGCGCGCGCGCCGCAGGAATTCCGCGCCCTGACCGATGCGATGCACGATGCCGGCATCGCGGTGCTCGTCGACGTTGTGTTCAACCATACAGCCGAAGCGGGCGCAACAGGGCCGGTCATCAATTTCAAAGGCCTCGCGAATGACATTTTCTATCAGCACGATGCGGGCGACCGGCGCCAGTACCTCGATTACACGGGCTGCGGCAACACGGTCAATTGCAACCATCCGCTCGTTACCGCGTTTATCGTTCGATGCCTCGAATACTGGGTCGAGGAACTCGGTGTCGATGGTTTCCGCTTCGATCTCGCGAGCGTGTTCGCGCGTGGTCCGCATGGCGAGCTGATGGGCGATCCGCCGCTGCCGTGGTCGCTCGAAGCGTCGCGTGTGCTGTCTCGCGTGCCGTTGATCGCGGAAGCGTGGGACGCGGCAGGCCTTTATCACGTCGGCGCGTTTCCTGGCATGGCGTGGGCCGAATGGAACGGCCGCTATCGCGATGTGATCCGCCGGTTCGTGCGCGGCGAGCCTGGACTCGTCGGGCAGGTGGCTACCTGCATGGCGGGCAGCGCGGATATTTATGCGGACGACGGCAGGCTGCCCGCGAATAGCATCAACTTCGTCACGTGCCATGACGGCTTTACGCTGCGCGATCTCGTCAGCTACGACATGAAGCACAACGAGGCCAACGGCGACGACAACCGCGACGGCAGCAACGACAATCTTTCGTGGAATTGCGGAACGGAAGGCGAGACGCACGACGCGGCGATCATCGCGTTGCGCGAGCGTCAGGCGCGCAACCTCATGGCGATTCTGCTACTGAGCCAGGGCGTGCCGATGATTCTCGCCGGTGACGAAGCGCTGCGCAGCCAGCGTGGCAACAACAACGTCTACTGCCAGGACAACGCGCTTGCATGGTTCGACTGGAAGCCTTCGAAAGCAGCGGCGGACATGAAGCGCTTCGTGCGCGAACTGATCGCGCTGCGCAGGCGTCACGCGAGCCTGCGGCGCAGCCGTTTTATGACGGGAACGACCGTGCCCGGCCAGGCGCACCCAGACGTCGCGTGGCATGGCGAGCGCCTGAATGAACCCGCGTGGCACGACCACGGTGCGCGGCTGCTCGCTTTTACGCTCGGCGCTGAAGAGCCCGACGAACCGTTGCTGCATGTGGTGCTCAATATGAACGCGTCGCCTCGCGATGTGGCGCTGCCCGCGCTCGACGGGCGGTGCTGGCGGCGCATTGTGGACACCGCGCTCGAAAGTCCGCGCGATATCGCGTCCGCGACATCTGAAGCGACTGCGACCGAGAGCGATCGCTGCCGGATTGAAGCGCGCAGCGTCGTGGTGCTGGAAGAGGTCTCCGGCACCGCATAGCTTCCAGCAGCCGCTTTGCTTGCCAGCTCAATCGAGACGTTTGCGCGTGGCGAGCGCGCTTGCCTTGCCCAATTGTTCGGGCGTCATTTTCCGCACGGTCACGCCGAAGGTCTCGATTCGGCCCCCCCGGGTCTCTTGCGCGAAAGGCGGCGCATAGGGGCTTTCCATTGCAGACCCGTCTTGAGCGACTCCTTAAACTTCTACGGATAACGACATACGTAGAGATTCCATGACCCTTCAGCAACTGGAGACGTTTTTCTGGACCGTCAAGCTCGGCAGCTTCGCCGCGGCCGCCGAGCGCCTGTACGCAACGCAATCGGCTGTCTCGATGCGCGTGCGCGAACTCGAGCGCGCGCTTGGCGTCGAGCTCTTCGACCGGACCCATCGCACCGCGCGCCTGACCCCGAAGGGCCGCGAGCTGATGGACTACGCAAGCCGGATCCTCGATCTGTCGACCGAACTCGAACACCGCGTCGGCGCGCCCGAAGCGGTCTCGGGCGTCGTGCGCTTCGGCGTGGCCGAGGTCGTGACGACGACGTGGCTGCCGCGGCTCATCACCGTGATTGCGGAGCGTTACCCGAATGTGCGGCTCGAAATCGAAGAGGCGTTGACCGCGGAATTGATGGCGAGCCTGCGCCAGGCGGAGCTCGAGCTCGTGCTTGCGCCGGGGCATACGCGAACGCCCGATCTATCGACGCTGTCGCTCGGCGTCGTCGACTTTCAATGGATGGCGAGCCCCGCGCTCGCGCTTGGCGATCGTACTTACAGCCCGCACGAGTTGGCCCGCTATCCGGTCATCGGCATGAAGCAGTCGTCGTTTCACTACGCCGCGCTCGAGGACTGGTTCATGAGCGAACATGCGCGCTGCCGGTATCTTGCGCGCTGCAAAAGCGTGGCGGTAGCCGCGTCGATGACGATTGCCGGCATGGGCGTGTCGTATCTGCCGGTGCGGTCGTACAGGCAGGAACTCGAACAGGGCAAGCTCGCGATTGTTCACGTAACGAATCCGCTCGAACCGGTCGAGTTCATTGCGGCTTGTCCCGAAGGCCATTCGTACTCGCTTGCGCGGGCAATTGCGGAGCTGGCTAGCGAAGTCAGCGATTTCGAGCGTGTGGACGGCCCTGATCGTTCGTAAGAAGGATGTTTAACGATCTGCGTGGCCGCGAAAATGCTGCATCGCATAACAACAGATCAACAATCTTGATACATTGCCGCGCGAATTACTCGTTTGAGTTCATGCTTTCGCGCGCCTAATCTTTCCTTCAGGCACAGCGCATGAGCCCCGCATCAGGCCTCGCACAGACTGTCGCTGCGAAACCAGGAGGAAGACATGGAAGCGGTCCTCGCCCGTGAGGAGGCCCCCGTTTGCGCCGACGAAGCGCGGCACACGAAGCTTGAAGTCCGTCTCAAGTCGATCACGGCACTCGCCGACGATATCAACGCTTTCGAATTCGTGAGCGCGGATGGAGGATGGCTGCCCCGGTTCACGGCGGGCTCGCATATCGACGTTTATCTCGCCGGCGGCGTCATACGCCAGTATTCGCTTTGTAACTCGCCGCAGGAGCGGCATCGCTATGTGGTGGCCGTGCTGCGCGATCCGCGAGGCCGCGGTGGCTCGATTTCCATGCACGACGAACTGCGCGCGGGCCAGAAGCTTCTGATTTCCCAGCCACGCAATCATTTCGCGCTTTCGGAGACTGCCGGCCGCCACGTCTTTATCGCCGGCGGGATCGGTATTACGCCGGTCATGGCGATGCTCGACGAGGTGCGCCGCCGCGGACAGGCATTCCACCTTCACTATTGCGCGCGCACTGCACAACGCGCTGCGTTTCTCGACGAACTGAAGCCGCTTGTCGAAAGCGGCCAGGCGTCGGTTCATTTCGATAATGGCGACCCGCGTAACGGCCTCGATCTCGTGTCGACGCTGAGCGGCTATGCGTCCGGTACGCATCTCTACTATTGCGGCCCGGGCCCGCTCATGGACGCGATCGAAGCGGCAAGCGCGCACTGGCCGGCCACGACGCGGCATTGCGAGCGCTTTTCCGCGGGCGCCGCGGCGGATGCCGCGCGCGCCAACGGCGCCGATAGCGTCGCCGAAACAGACGCTCCGTTCGACGTCGAACTGCGCCGCTCGCAAAAAACGCTCACCGTGCAACCGGGCGAGTCGATTGTCGACGTGCTCCGATCCAATGGCGTCGATGTCGATACTTCGTGTTGCGAGGGCTATTGCGGTACCTGCATGACGCGTTATCTCGCGGGCGAACCGGTCCATCGCGACACGGTGCTCGACGATGAAGACCGTGAGGAGTTCGTGATGATCTGCTGTGCGCGCGCGAAGAGCCGGACGCTCGTGCTCGATATCTAACTAGCCGCGAAGACCATCCTGTAGCAGCACATGCCGGACCGCGATGTCCGGTTGCATCGACGTCCCCATTCTTCTGGAGAGGATGCTTGTCATGAGTACATTCGAATACGTCAAGGATTGCTGGTATCCGATCGGCTTTTCAGCGGAGTTTCCCGCGGGCCAGTTGCAGGGTCACAAGATCGTCAACCGGCCGATCGTGATGTGGCGTGCGGAAAGCGGCGAGGTCGTCGCATTCGACGACCGTTGCTGCCATAAGCGCTTTCCGCTGTCGCAAAGCAGGCTGCTCGACGATGGCCATCTCGAATGTGCGTATCACGGTTTGTGCTACGACACGTCGGGTCGCTGCGTGGCGATTCCGTCCGCACCGGACAAGCCGGTTCCGCCTCAGGCGCGGCTCAGTGTCGTGCCGGTTTGCGAGCAGGACGGCGTGGTATGGGTTTGGCCCGGCAATCCCGCCGGCGCGCAGCGATTTGCGCCGCCGCGCACGCCCGAGGTCACCGCCCCCGACAATCTGTCGATCGGCTCGCCGGGGCCGCTCCATGTGCCGGCGAACTACCTGTTGCTGATCGAGAACCTGCTCGATATCACGCACTTTTATCCGCTGCACGACGGCAATATCGGCGACAAGGAAAACAGCCGGATTCCGGTCGAACTCGAAGAAGGGGACAGCGAGGGACATACGTTCGTGCGCACGACGCGCCATGTGCACGGCTATCGGCAACCTCCGTATCTGAAGGAGTGGTTCCTGTACGACACCGTCGAGCGGATTCACACGCACTGCATGGTCAGCCCCGGGCTCACGCGCGTCGTGATGCGCGTCGCGCCCGAAGGCGAACTGGGCACCGACAGGGAACGCGGCTATACGCTGCTGCATCTGCATCTGCCGGTCGACGAGTGCAATCTGGTCTGGCGCTGGAACGTGTCGTGCAAAGGGTGGCATACGACGCTTAGTGATCCGAACATGCCGACCGCACGCAAGGTTGCCGAGATGTTCCCGGCCGTGGTCGAGCAGGACCAGTGGGCGCTCGAGCGACAGCAACAGATGATGGAATATCCCGATGACGGTTACTCGGAACTGTTCCTCAAAACCGACAAGGCCCTGCGGCGGGCGCGCCAGATTCTGATGGCGCTGCAGCGCAAGGAGCGCGAACTGCAGATCGCGCCGGTCGGAGAAACGCCGGCGAAGGTGTCGGAGATGGCATAGATCGAAGCGCGAGGCGTGGCTGCCACCCGAAAAAAGGCCGGATACCAACGGCATATCGGTCGAACCTGGCGGCTCTGATAAAGACCCATGGTCAGGAGACACATTGTGGAAACCCATGATACTTCGCCGCTCGCGGTCCGGCCGCAGTCCGCTTCCCGTTCCGAAGGCGACCACAAGACCTTGCTACAACGCGCCGTTTCGTCGTGCGTGTATCTCTTCGAGCGCGTGATGCCGGACCCGTTCGTGATCGTAATCCTGTTGACGGCGATGGTCGCGGCGCTGTCGCTCGCGTTTGCCCCGAAAGGCGCGCCCGATACGATTCTGACCGGCTGGTACAAGGGCATTTTCGGCATCTTCACGTTCGCGTTCCAGATGGTGCTGGTTCTGGTTACCGGTTACGCGCTCGCGAGTGCGCCGCTGATCAAGGCCGGATTGCGCCGTGTGAGCCTGCTGGCGGTCGGGCCGGTTTCGGCGGTGCTGCTCGTGTTCGGCGTCGGCGCGGTCGCGACGTTCCTGAACTGGGGCTTCGGGCTCGTCGTCGGCGCGTTGTTGTCGAAGCAGGTGGCAAAACAGGTGCGCGTGGATTTCGCGTGGCTCGTCGCGGCCGCTTACAGTTCGTGGGTGCTGTGGGCGTTCACCGGCATGTCGAGCTCGATTGCGCTATCGATTGCGTCGCCCGGCAATCCGCTCAATATCGTGGAGCAGCACACGCACGCCGTCGTTCCGTTGGCGCATACCGTGTTCACTGGATGGAATCTGCTCGCGGGCGTGGCCGCGATGGTCCTGATTCCAGTGGTGTTCATCCTGATGCGTCCCGCCGACAAGGATGTGATCGCGGCCGATGCCAGCGTGATCGAGGCGGAGGAGAAGAAGATCGAGCAGGTCGACGACTCGCGTGCGGGAACGTTCGCGGGCATGCTCGAGCGTTCGCGAATCTGCGCACTCGTGTTCGTCCTGGCCGGCGCCGGCTATCTGGCCATGCAGTGGATTCGCCATGGCGTGAATCTCGACATCAACACGGTGATCTTCATCTTTCTGCTTGCGGGGCTTTGTCTGCACGGCAGCCCGCGCCGCTATGTCGGTGCCGTGACCGAAGCGGCGAAAGTGACGGGGCCAATGCTGCTGCAATACCCGTTTTATGGCGGCATCATGGGGATCATGGGCGCGACCGGACTCGATGAAGTGGTTGCGCATGCATACATCCATGTCGCGTCGGGCAATACGCTGCCGTTTCTCAGCTATCTCGCCTCAGGCGTCATTACGCTGTTCATTCCGAGCGGCGGCGGCCACTGGGCCGTACAGGGTCCGTTCACGATTCCGGCTGCGATGCAGTTGGGCGCGTCGCTGCCCGGCACGTCGATGGCGATCGCCGCGGGTGAAATGGCGGGCAGCCTGTTGCAGCCGTTCTGGGCGATTCCGGTTGTGGCGATCGCGGGCCTCGGCGTGCAGCGCGTGTTGGGCTTTACGCTCCTGATCTTCCTCACAGCCGGGTCGTTGCTCGGGTTTGTCTATCTGCTTGTGGTGCCGGCGTGGGCCGGTGTTTGAGTCGATTCTCGTCGGCTGCGCTCGGGTTCAGTCTCAACGCGTGGCCGCCAGAAAGCCATGAATCTGTGCAACAACGGCCGCGCCTTCGCCGACTGCCGACGCGACGCGCTTGGTCGACCCGGAACGCACATCGCCGATTGCGAACACGCCTTCCACGCTCGTCTGCAACGGCATCGACGGCACGCCGACGTCGGCCAGATCGGTGCCGGTCAGCACGAAGCCGTTGCTGTCGCGCAGCACGCCGCAGCGGCTTAACCAGCTCGTATTCGGTTCTGCGCCGATAAACACGAACAGATGGTGCGTGGTCATGCTGCCTTCGATGCCGCCCGCGCCGCGGTAATGCACGCGTTCGAGACGCGCGGCGCCTTCGAGCGCGGTCAGTTCGATACGCGTATGAACGGTGACATTCGGCAGCGACATCACGCGTTCGGCCAGATAGTGCGACATGCTCTTCGCGAGACTCGCGCTGCGCAGGAACACATGAATGTGCTCCGCATGCGCAGCGAGAAAGACGATCGCTTGCCCCGCCGAATTGCCGCCGCCGACGAGCAGCACGGGCTCTTTCCGGCACAGCCTCGCTTCGATCGGCGTGGCCCAGTAATAGACGCCGCCGCGCTCGAAGCGCGCGAGTTCATCGACGGACGGACGCCGGTATTCGGCGCCGCTCGCGATGACGACCGTGCGCGCCGTAATGCGGCGGCCGTCCGCGAGTGCGACGACGGGCGGTTGCCGCTCGCAATCGAGCGCGGTGACTTCGCACGGGATGCCGATGTGCGCGCCGAACTTTTGCGCCTGGTTGAAGGCGCGGGCCGCGAGTGCCTGGCCCGTGATGCCGGTCGGAAAGCCGAGATAGTTTTCGATGCGCGAACTCGTGCCCGCCTGGCCGCCGGGCGCGCGGCAATCGAGCGCGGCAACCGAGAGGCCCTCCGAAGCGGCATACACGGCTGTCGCGAGCCCCGCCGGCCCGGCGCCGATGATCGCGACGTCGTAGACGTGCGTCGGATCGAACTCCGGAATCAGGCCGAGGCACGTCGCGAGTTGCCCCTCATCGGGATTGCGCAACACCGTACCGTTCGGGCACACGACAAGCGGAAAATCGTCGGGCTGCGGCGTCAGGCGCTCGAGCAGGGCGATGGCTTCTGCATCCTGAGCGGCGTCGAGCGTAGAACTCGGGAATGCATTGCGCCGCAGGAAGTTCTGCAACGCAAGCAGTTGCGCATCGCTCGACGAACCGACCAGCACGACGCCATGACCGCGCTCCATCAGGAGCATGCGGCGCAGAATCAGCGCGCGCATGATTTTTTCGCCGATGTCCGCCTCGCTGATCATCATGTTGCTGAGCCCGTCAGGCCGCAGCAGGATCGCTTTGACGTCTTCGACGACATGCGCGTCGACGACTGCGGGCTTGTTCGATAGCTGGCTGACGTCGGACGTGAAATCGCCGCGGTGCGTATACGTATGAATAATCCGCTCGTGACCGAGGCCGTCGCGGCCCATGATCCGCACCTTGCCCGCTAGCAGAACGAACATGCCGGGGCACGGGCGGCCAGCCTGATAGAGCAGTTCGCCTTTGCCGAAGCGCGAAAGGCTGCCGAAGCGGCGCAGGCGTTCCACTTCCGCTTCTTCGAGCACCGGAAACATTTGCGCGAAACGCGGATGGGCGAGCACCGACGGGTCCTCGGCGGTCGATGCATCGTCGGCTTCGAACGCGTCGTCGACCGGCTGACCGGGTTCGGAAGCACTGCCCGGTGTCGAACCTGACTCGTTGCTCATGGCGGATCGTCCTCTGGCGCTGCGTCGGCGCCGCTATCGATAGGGAGCACTGCGGGGAGCACTGCGGTAAGCACTGCAGGAAGCACTGCGGGGGCGACGCGGGTGCACCGCGACGCCCTCGCTGGCCTTCAGCCTGCCTTCAACAGCGTAGACGAATCGGTGCGGTGCAGTCGAAAGTTTCCGCTCACGCTTGCTGGGCGGGGGGCGGTGCGTCGCGGCCATCGCTCTGTTCGGTGCGCGAGGTGGTCTGGCGCCGCTTTTTTATGCCTGCGTCCCGTCGTCGTGCGCTCCCATAAACGCATTGGCGAATTCATCGGAATACAGTTCGGCAAGCGCAACGCGCAGCGCCGCGGCGCGCTTTTCTCCATATACCTCTTCGAAACGGCCTTGCGCCTTTCGCCATAGGCGATTCGCCTGCGTCAGTTTTGCCTTGCCTTGCGCGGTAAGTTCGACACGCTTGCTGCGGCCGTCGACTTTGTCGGGGACCTGCACCAGATAACCGGCGCGTTCGAGCGGCTTGATATTGCGCGCAAGCGCCGAGCGATCGAGCACCATTGCGTACGCGAGTTCGCTCATCGTCGGACGACCCGCGCGTTCGATATGCACGAGTATCGAACGCTGCGACACGCTGAGCCCGCACGGCAGCAGGAACGCGTCATACAGCTGGCTAATGCGCCGCGTTGCCTTGCGCAGCGCGGCGCCGTTGCAGACCAGCGGGTCTTTGAGAATGGACGGCGGCATCGTTTGGCTCCTTGCAGCAGGCACGATGCACAACGATGACGCACACCGATGCCGCGAATTCGATTCACGGCAAGTGTACGGCAGCTTGACCAATATCGGCATATGCAAGTAAATTGCGAGCAACCGATTTGATTGCATATGCCAATACTTTTCCCGAGCCTGTCGTGAGCTTTCATCCGTGAGCAGCAATTCCACTTCCCCGCGCGCGCTGCATGCCGACAATCCGCGCCTGCGTTCGATGCTCGACGCACCGATCGCACCGACGCTGATCCGCATGGCGTGGCCGAACATGCTGATGATGCTTGCGCAATCGTCGACGGGCCTTGTCGAAACCTGGTTTCTCGCAAAGCTCGGCACCGGCGTGCTCGCGGGCGTTGCCGTCGTCGTGCCGGTACTGATGCTGATGCAGAACATGTCCCAGGGCGCGATGGGCGGTGGCATCTCGTCGGCGGTCGCGCGTGCGCTCGGCGCCGGGGATGCGTCGCTTGCCGGCCGGCTGCCGCGCCATGCGGTCGCGATGAATGCGGCGATCGGCATCGTGTTTTCGGCGGTGCTCGTAACGATTGCACGGCCGTTGTTTGCGTTGCTCGGCGCTCGCGGCGCGGCGCTCGATGCGGCCACCACCTATGGCCATGTGCTATTTGCGGGACTCGTGTTCATGTGGATCATGAATGCACTTGCGAGCGTGATTCGCGGCACAGGCAACATGCTGGTGCCGGGCGTCGTGATCTGCGGCGGCGCCGTGCTGCTGATTCCGCTGTCGCCGTGCCTGATTTTCGGCTTCGGTGTCGCGCCGCGCCTCGGCGTGGCGGGAGGGGCGTATGCGCTCGTCGCCTATTACGCGGCCGGCACGGCGATTCTCGCGTGGTACTGCATCAGCGGCCGCAACGCGGCGCGCCTGATGCGCGGCTCGTTGGAATGGGCGACGCTGCGCAATATCCTCACCGTTGGCGGTCTTGCGTGCGTGAACCCGATTCTCACCAACGCGTTGATTGCGGCGACGACCGCGGCGGTCGGTGCGCATGCGGGGACCGCCGCGCTCGCGGGCTACGCGACCGGTGCGCGCCTCGAATACCTGCTGATGCCGATCGCGTTCGGGCTCGGTGCGCCGATGGTTGCGCTGGTCGGCGCGAATATCGGCGCCGGCCAGCTCGATCGCGCGCGCGATATCGCGCTGACGGGCGGCATGATCGCGTGTGCGATCTCGGAGGTCATCGGCATCGCGGCGGCGCTCTGGCCGCACGCGTGGCTGCGTCTGTTTGGAGGGGACGAGCGCCTGCTCGAAACCGGCACACTGTATCTGCACATCGTCGGTCCGTTTTACGGATTCTTTGCGCTCGGCTTCTCGCTGTATTTCGCGTCGCAGGGCGCTGGCCGGCTCGTGTGGCCGCTGACGGCCGGCGCCCTGCGGCTTGCCCTGTTTGCCGGAGTGGGCTCGATCGTACTCGCGATCACGTCGTCGCTGACGGCGTTCTTTGCGATCGGTGCGTGCGCGATGACGCTTTACGGCGCATGTGTGACATGGTCCGTGACGTCGGGACGCTGGTTACCGCCCCGGCTGCGTTCCGGCCGCTGAGGCTCGCTCACGCGCGCGGTTCGCGATATGCCGAGCGCCGTCGCGATGCGCCACGGCCCAGTTCGAGACACCGATATAGCGTCTTTGCCCTGGCGAACCATATCGTCGAGGGCGTGCAGGGTTTCTTCGAGCGGCGTCAGGACGTCCGTTGCATTGGTAGAGATCGATGTAATCGGTCTGCAAGCGGCGCAGGCTGGCGTGCAACGCGTCCTGTATCCGCTGCGCCAGTATATCGAAGCGGCAAGGCTCGTGCGCGTGCTGTCCCGCTTCGAACCGGAGCCGTGGAAATTGCACGTCTACCGGCCGCAGCGCGGGCCGGTCCTCGACGCATCCGGGTCCGTCTACGACGAACTGGTCGAGAAGCCTGGCGATGCGACACCGCGCGCATAGTGCCTTGTACGCCGCGGTGCAAGCCGCGCCGACACACGCGCGGGCAAGCGATCGCCGTGCTTTCAATCCGGAATGATCTGCTCCGCCTTCAGCCGGTCAAACAGCGCAAAGAACGCATCGGGCGTGCTTTGATAATCGAGAAAGCCCGCCTTGCGGCTTTTGCTCATGTCCGTCAGTACTTCCATCGGCCGGCCGAGATCGGCGTCCGTGTGCCACCACGAAACCAGCGCGTTCACGTCGGGCTCCTTCAACCGATGGCGCGCCGCGATCTCTTTCCATTGCTTGCCGGCGTCCTGCATCCGGCTTTCGAGCGGCCGCGTCCGGCCGTCGAACGGTGCGGGCGCGATGCCGAAGTATTCGGCAATGCGCGACCACATCCATTTCCAGCGGAACACATCGCCGTTCACGACGTTGAAGTCTTCGTTGCGCGCATTCGGCGACGTCGCCGCCCATGCGAGATGCCGCGCAAGCAACCGCGCGTCGGTCATGTCGGTGAGGCTCTCCCATTGGGCGGCGGAGCCGGGGAACACGAACGGCTGGCCCGTCTGCTTGCACAGCGTGGCATAGACCGCGAGCGTCACGCCCATATTCATCGCATTGCCGAGCGCGAAGCCGATGATCGTGTGCGGGCGGTGCACGCTCCAGCCGAAGCCATACTGCCGCGCGGCTTCGAACACGCGGTCTTCCTGCTCGTAGTAGAAGTTATCGACGGCTTGCCGGCCCTGTTCTTCACGAAACGGCGTAAGCGGCACATTGCCTTGCGCATACGCTTCAAAAGGCCCGAGGTAATGCTTGAGCCCCGTGACGAGCGCCGCATGCCGGAGTGTGCCGGTCGGGCCGAGCGCGTCGAGCACATGCTTGACCATTGCCCCGTTGACGCGAATATTCTCGCGCTCGGTAGCCTGTCGCGACCACGCGGTAAAGAACACATGACTGAACTGACGGCCGCGCAATGCGTCGGCAACGGATTGCTGCGAAGCGAGATCGGCGCTGACGGAATCGATGCCGCCTTGCGGTGGCGTGCGTCCGCGCGAAAGGCCCGTTACGTGCCAGTCGCCGCATGCGAGCAGATGTTGCGCGAGATTGCCGCCGACAATGCCGGTCGCGCCGATGATCAATGCCTGTTTTTCCATGGAGAATCCTTTAGCGAATGTCGACGCGCTTCTGGAACGGGCGGCGTATGCCGTCCGGCCCACAGAGGCCTGTCCGCGCAGCACGTCGCCGATGTCGTCAGCTTCAACGGAAGAAACCGCCAATCATAGTCTCTTCATCGGCTCTGAGCAGCGGACCCGACATCATCGCGTCGATCTGCGCCGCCGCGCAGGCACCGTTTCATTGGCGCCGTCTCAACGATGCAAGCACGACCGCGCCGCATATCAGCACGCCACCGAGCGCGGTCCTCAAAGCAGGCGTCTCGCCGATCAGCAGCCATGCCAGCGCGATGCCGTACACGGGCTCGAGGCCGAACACGACGCTCGTCGTTTGCGCGTTGAGATGCTTGAGGCTCGCAATGACGAGACCTTGCCCGAGCGCCGTAAAGACGACGCCAAGCACGATCAGATAAAGCCAGTCGCTTCCCGATATCGGGTTTTGCGCCTGCAGCGCGAAAGGCACGATGCATATCGCGGCCACGGCCTGCTGATAGAACGACACGCAGGCCGACGGATAGCGCGCCGTGTATTGGCGGCTCAACAACGCCAGCACCGCATAAGCCAAAGCGGAGAGTATTCCCCACAGTACGCCTTGCGTCAGGTGATTGCCGAAATCGAGGCTCGGTGTGACGAGCACCAAACCCACCGTTACGACCAGCGCCGTCATGATGTCGTCGCGCCGGATTCGTTCGCCGAATACGAGAGGCTCGAGAAAAGTCGTGAATAGCGGAAAAGTCGAAAACGAAAGCAGGCCGATTGCGACTGTCGAGATCTGAATGGAGTGGAAAAAACTGAACCAGTGCAGTGCGAGGATGACGCCGGAAAGTGCCAGTGCCGCCGCGTCTTTAAGCGTGGCGAGCCGGAGGCTTTTTCTGGCGACCCACGCGAACAGCAGCAGCGCGAGGCTGCCGAATACAGTCCTGCCGGCCGTCAATTGCGCGGCGCTGACAGTCAGTAATTTGGCGAAAAGGCCGGCGCAGCCGGCCAGCAATACGGCGAAATGAATCTGCGCCAGCCCGAGCGTGTGATTTCTTTCGTATTTATGCATCGGGCAAGGATACCGCAGTTACCCGGTAATCGGACTTGCCCGTACGTTGCCATTGCGCAGTGGGTTTCGCCTCAATTGCCAATTGACGCGATATTCTGTCTAATATTCGCCGCGAAGGAGTCTGATTTATTTTGGTTTTATAACCCAAACAACAGCCCTCGATAAAAAAACGATGAACCCACTGCTACCGCTCAAAATCCAGGTGAGCCGCCATGCGCGCATGCTCGCTGGATATTTCCCTGCTGCATTTTCACGCGACGAATCGGACGGCATCGATATTCGCGGCACCATTACGCCGAGGCTGCTGAACGGCAACACGGTGCTGAATCTGAATTTCAGCGACGTCGACCGTTTTACGTCGAATACCGGGTCGACGGCTACGCTTTTCGTCGCGCGAGGCGACGACCTCGTGCGCGTAACGACGTCCGTCAAATTGCAAAGCGGCGAGCGAGCCGTGGGTACCGTGCTCGATCGTTCGCATCCTGCTTACCGGCTGCTGCTTGGCGGGCAATCCTATACCGGTTACGCGACCTTATTCGGCAAGCAGTACATGACGCGGTACGAGCCCATCGTCAATAGCGCGGGGCACCTGATCGGCGCGCTGTATGTCGGCTTCGATGTCAGCAAGGTCTGGACATTATCGACGAGCGCCAGGCTCGCTTTGCTGACGTTCGTTGCGGCTACGGTCGTTCTGTCGGGCTATGGGTGGCTCGTGCGTGCGTCGATGCTTGCGGATGCTGCAAACGACGCGTTGCACGCGTGGAACCTGTCGCAAGCCGGTGCCATGGAGGGCTTTGCGCTTATCGGCGCACTGCTGGTCAGCGTGCTCGTGTATGTCGCGATGCGGCGCGGCCTTGGCGTGCAACTGCTCGAAGCGAAGGCCGCCGCTGAAAAACTGGCGGGCGGCGACCTCACCGCGCAGGTGCATGTCAGCAGGCGCGACGATCTCGGCCAGTTGATGCAGGCGATCAACGGCATCAGCGTCGGTTTGGCGTCGGTGGTCGGCAATGTGCGGCGCGCGTCCGACACGATCGCGCTCGCCGCGCGCGAAATCGCGGCCGGCAACGCCGATCTGTCCGCGCGTACCGAAGCGCAGGCTGGTTCGCTCGAAGAGACCGCTTCGGCGATCAGCCATTTGACGTCGATGGTCCGCACGAATGCCGAACATGCGTCGAATGCAAACGAGCATGTGGCGTCGGTGTCGGGTCTTGCGGTGAAAGGCGGCGAAGTGGTCGGCGAAGTTGTCAATACGATGTCGCTGATTCGCGGCAGTTCGAAGAAGATCGTCGACATCATTAGCGTAATCGACGGCATCGCGTTTCAAACCAATATCCTTGCGTTGAACGCGGCCGTCGAAGCCGCGCGCGCCGGTGAAGAAGGGCGCGGCTTTGCGGTGGTCGCCGGCGAGGTGCGCGGCCTCGCGCAGCGCAGCGCGGCCGCGGCGAAGGAAATCAAGGCGCTGATCGGCGATTCGGTCGGCAGTGTCGATGCGGGCGGCGCGCTCGTCGACGAGGCCGGCCGCAATATGAGCGAGATTGTCACGGCTGTCGAAAATGTCGTGAGTCTGATGAATGAGATTACGCGGGCCAGCAACGAACAAAGCTCGGGTATCAGCGAAGTGAACCGTGCGATCGTTCAGATGGACGAAATGACGCAACAGAATGTCGCGCTGGTCGAAGAGGCCGCGGCTGCGGCGGCCAGCATGCGCGAACAGGCGCGCTCGCTCGAAGACGCGGTGCGCGTGTTTCGGCTCGCCGATGACGCACCGCGCTGACCGTGCGCGCAAACGAAGCAAACGGGAGCAGGCGGAACAAAACGAGCAAGCGCGGCGGCTGTGCCGCTTCAGGAAAATCGCTCGCGATACACCTGCGGCGTGACCCCCAATAGACGAATAAAACTGCGCCGCATCGTCTCTTCACTGCCGAATCCGCAGCGCGTGGCGATCCGCTTCGCGGGCCACGACGTTTCGCCGAGCATGCGCTGCGCTGCTTCGACGCGAAGCTGTTCGACCGTTCGCGCAGGCGTGCGGCCCGTCTCCGCCTTGTAGTGGCGCATAAAGCTGCGCTCGCTCATATGCAGGCGCTTCGCGAGCAGCGGCACGGAAAGATCCGACGCGATATGCGATGTCATCCACGCATGCAATTCGCCGAAGCGGTCATCGGCTCTTTGCATCGACAGCATCGCGCTGAACTGCGACTGGCCGCCCGGCCGCTTCAGAAACACGACGAGTTCGCGCGCGACGTCGAGCGCCATCGAACGTCCGTGGTCTTCTTCGACGAGCGCGAGCGCAAGGTCGATGCCGGCCGTGACGCCGGCCGAGGTCCAGATATCGCCGTCGCGGATAAAGATCGGATCGGGCTCGACGCGCAGTTGCGGATAACGCTGCGCAAGCTCGTCGCAGCGCGCCCAATGCGTGACGACGCGACGCCCATCGAGCAAGCCGGCCTCGGCAAGCAGAAACGCGCCCGAACATACCGACGCAATACGCGTGGAACGTGCCGCTTGCCGTTGAGTCCACCGGATCAGGCGCGTATCTTCCGAGGCCGCGATCACGCCGCGGCCACCCGGAATGACCAGCGTATGGACCTCGCCTTTGACAGTGCGTATCGAATCGGCCATCAGCGCGACGCCCGACGACGACGTGATCGGGCCACGTTCGGCCGCGACGACGCGAGGGGCATAAGGCACGGCGAGTCCGCGTTGCGCCGCGAGTTCGTTCGCGGATGCGAATACCTGCAGCGGCCCGCAGACGTCGAGCAGTTGCACCTTCGCAAACGCGAGCAGCAGAACGGAGCGGGCTTGACTGGACACGGTTGTGGACATGGTTGGCAGAAACCGTGGGTTAAATGGCAATTTTGCCAAAGACTACCTGCATAGAATCGTTATGTCCACCTCGCAGGTTCCTGCTCGCGGGTGCGCATTGTTCCAACATTTCACGAGGTATTCCATGACGCTGCAAATCGGCTTTCTGGTGTTTCCGCAAGTCCAGCAACTCGATCTGACGGGCCCGCACGAAGTGCTCGCGTCGGTGCCCGGCGCTGCGACGCATCTGATCTGGAAGACGCGCGAACCGGTGGTATCGAGCAACGGGCTCGTGCTGACGCCCAGCGTCACGTACGACGATTGTCCGCCGCTCGACGTGATCTGCGTTCCCGGCGGAACCGGTGTGACACCGCTTCTGCAGGATGCGCGGACTATTGCGTTCGTTCAGAAGCAGGCGGCGCTCGCGCGCTATGTCACGTCGGTCTGCACGGGCGCGTTGCTGCTCGGCGCGGCTGGGCTGCTGCGCGGGCGGCGCGCCACGACGCACTGGGGATTTCATGCGCTGCTCGAACCGCTCGGCGCGATTCCGACGCAAGGCCGGGTCGTGCGTGACGGCAATCTGATGACGGGCGGAGGCGTGACCGCCGGCATCGACTTCGGCTTGACGCTGGCTGCGGAACTCGCGGGGCTTAAGGAAGCGCACGCGATCCAGCTCGAACTCGAATATGCGCCGGCGCCGCCATTCAATGCGGGCGATCCGCAAACCGCGCCGCGCGAAGTGGTCGAACTCGTGAAGCAACGCTCGGCGCAGAGCTTTGCTGCCCGAAGCCGCGCGATCGAGGAGATTGCGCGCGCCGGAGTGTGACGGTTGAAGATTGCGCCAGCACGCGATGCCGCCGATCGCTTCGTGTGTTTTTCAGATATGGGGCCGCGGCGGCGGGGCTATTGATGCGCCGCCGCGCTCGCGCTAGCCGGCGGCAACGTTTCCTGCGGATGCAGCGGATCATGCAACACGCCCGACCATCCGCCGCCCAGATCGCCGATCAGCGCCGCCGCATCGAGCAATCTCTGCTGCTGCACGCTCAATGCGGTCTGCTGATCGTTGAGTTGCGTCGTTTGTGCGGTGGCGACCGTGGTGTAGTCGACGGTACCGGCCTGGTATTCGTTTTGCGCGATCTCGGTGCCGCGGATCGCGTCTCGCACGGCGGCATCGAGCGCCTGCGCCTGGTCCGCGAGAATGCGCAAACCGGAGAGGTCGTTTTCGACATCTTCGAACGCAGTCAGCACGGTGCCGCGATAGTTCGCGACCGCCGCATCGTAGCCCGCCCGCGCGGCGGCCACCTGTCCGCTGCGCAGGCCGCCGTCGAAGATCGTCTCGCTCGCGTTCGCGCCAAGCGACCACACGTAGTTGCTGATATGCAGCAAGCCGTTTAACGGCGATTGCGTGAAGCCATCGAGCGCGGACAGCGAAATGTCCGGATAGTACGCGGCGATCGCCACGCCGATCGATGCGTTGGCGGCCGCCATCTGACGTTCCGCCGTCGCGATATCGGGTCGCCGCTGAAGTATGGTCGACGGCACGCCCGCGGGGATGTCGGGCAGCGTGGGCAGCGCGGTGCTGTGCGGAATGACCAGCTCTCCGGGGTTCTTGCCGACCAGCACGGCAATCGCGTGCTGAAACTGCGCACGCGATACGCCAAGTGCAATCAGGTTCGCCTGCGCGTTTTCAAGCTGCGTGCGCGCCTGCACGAGATTCGATGGCGGCACGGTGCCCGCGCGATCCTGTTCGCTGACCACGCGCAGAAATTCGCTGAATGCTTCGACGGTTTGCGTGAGCAGGTCGATATTCGCATCGGTAATGCGAATATCGATGACTGCATTAGCGAGCGCAATCTGCTCCGATAGTGTTGCATTCGCAAGTGTCGCTTCGCTCGCCTGCGCGGTTGCGGAATTCTGTTCGATCGTGCGGCGCACCTGGCCCCATAGATCGAGGTCCCAGCTCGCGCTGCCTTCGAGCGAACCGCCGTTGTTGATCCGCGCGCCACCAGCTTGCGGCAGGAACGACGAACTGCCGAACGTGCTGGTCGGACTGCGCTCGCGGGTAAGCGAGCCCTGCGCGGCGAGTGCCGGGAAAAGCCCCGCGCGCGCGATGCGCACTTCGGCGACCGCCTGCTGATAGTTCGCGTAGCTCTGGCGTACGGTCTGGTTCGATACCGCGACCTGCGGTTCGAGTTCGTTGAGCAGCGGATCGTTGAAAGCGGTCCACCAGTCGCCTTTCGGACCTTCGGCCGCGGTCGGTTGCGCCTGCGTCCAGCCCGGCAATTCGGACCATGTCGCCGGCACGGCAACCTGTGGCTTCCGGTAGTCGGGACCGACCATGCAGCCGCTCGTCAACGCGACGAGCGAGAGCGCGAGTAGCGTGCGGTTCATGTTCATCATTGCGCGCCCGTATCCGGTGCGTCCGGGGTATCGGTGATGGTGGGAGACCGGCGGTTCCACGGCAGCCGCGCGGACCAGCGCGCTACCTTCGAACGCACGCGGTCGAGATAGAGGTAAATCACGGGCGTCGTATATAGAGTGAACACCTGGCTCAGCAGCAGGCCGCCCATCACCGTGACGCCGAGCGGCTGCCGCAGCGACGCGCCCTGGCCGATGCCGATCGCCAGCGGCAGCGCGCCCAGCACGGCCGCCGCGGTCGTCATCATAATCGGCCGCAGACGCACGACGGCGGCCTCGTGAATGGCCGCACGCGCATCCATTTTCTCGTTGCGCTGCAACTGAATCGCTACGTCGACCATCATGATGCCGTTCTTCTTCACGATACCGATCAGCAGAATAATGCCGATCAGCGCGATCACCGAAAACGGCGTGCCGAAAATCAGCAGCGCAAGCGTTGCGCCGATGCCGGCGGACGGTAAGGTCGAAAGAATGGTCAGCGGGTGGATCGTGTTTTCGTACAGCACGCCAAGCACGATATACACGACGAGCAGGGCGGCGAGAATAAGCAGTGGTATGGTGCCCATCGACTGCGCATACGCCTGCGCGGCGCCCGCGAAGGCGCCATGCACGGACGCGGGTATGCCGATGTCGCGCGACGCCTGTTCGATCGCCGCATCGGCCGCGCTCAGCGATCCGCCGGCCGGCAGGTTGAACGAAATCGTGCCGGCCACGAGACCGCTCTGATGGTTGATCTGGGTTGCGGTATGGCTGCTGGTCCATTTGATCATTGCCGAAAGCGGCACCATCGTTTCGGCCGCCGTACTATCGGCGCTGCCGGTGGAGCTCCCTCCCTTGCTGTTGGCGATGCTGTTGGTCTGCGCGTTCGCCTGGGCATTCGAATTGAGCGCATTGGTTGCCGCAACCGCGCTAGCCGCAGCAGCAATCACGACCGGTTGCGTCACGCCGCTTACGGTGGCGCCCTGCATTTGCGTCTGCTGCGTGCCGCTCGCGTTGCCGGCGGCGGTGCTCATATAGATGCCGTTCAACGACTGCGGATACTGCCAGTACTCAGGCGCCACCTCCATCACGACAAAGTACTGATTGAGCGGGTTGAAGATCGTCGATACCGTGCGCTGCCCAAATGCGTCGTAAAGCACGTTGTCGATCTGGTTCGCGACGAAGCCGTAACGCATCGCGGTGCTGCGGTTCACCTGCACATACGCCTGCAGGCCGTTTTGCTGCAGATCCGAATTGACGTCGACGATCTGACTGCGGTGCTTGCCGAGCGCGGCGACGAGCTTCGGCACCCATTTGAACAGCGCATCGGCGTCGTCGCTCGTCAGCGTGTACTGGTATTCGGCCGCCGATTGCCGTCCGCCGATGCGCAAGTCCTGCTGCGCCTGCAGGAACAGTTGCGCGCCGGACACGGCATTGAGCTTCGGCCGCAGCCGGTTCACCACTTGCGCTGCCGATAGATGCCGCTGCGAGATCGGCTTCAGTTCGATAAACACGTTGGCCGTGTTCAGCGCGCGCCCACCGGTGAAGCCGGCCACCGATTGCACGGCCGGGTCCTTTTGCACGATGGCCTGCAGTTGCGCGAGCTTCTTTTGCATCGCGTTGAACGAGATGCTCTGGTCCGCGATGATCTGCCCGATCAGAATGCCGGTGTCCTGCTCGGGAAAGAACGTCGCGGACAGAAAGCGAAACAGGAACACGTTGGCGACGAGCAGCGCGATCAGCGACAGGCCGATCAGCAGCGCGTGATCGAGCGCACGGTCGAGCGAGCGGCTATACGCGTCGCGGAAACGCGCAAAGCCGTTGTCGATCCAGCGCGCGACGCGTGCCCCATGCGAATTCGCAGGGCCGGCCCGTTCGCGCTTCAGTACATACGCGCACATCGTGGGCGTGATCGTCAGCGAGATCACGAGCGACAGCAGGATCGCGATCGACAACGTCACGGCGAACTCATGGAACAGCAGGCCGACGATGCCCGGCATCAGCAGAATCGGCAAAAATACGGCGATCAGCGACAGGCTCATCGATATGACGGTGAAGCCGACTTCGCCGGCGCCGCGTATCGCCGCTTCCTTCGGGTCGAGCCCTGCTTCGATATGGCGCACGACATTTTCGAGCACGACCACCGCATCGTCGACCACGAAGCCGGTGCCGATCGTCAGGGCCATCAGCGACAGATTGTCGATGCTGTAGCCGAGCAGATACATCGGGCCGAACGTGCCGACAATCGAAAGCGGCAGCGCGACCGCGGGAATCAGCGTCGCGCGCGGCGACAGCAGGAAGATAAACACCACGCCGACCACGAGCAGCACCGCGATAAACAGTGTGCGCTCAGTATCGGCCGTCGAGGCGCGCACCGATTCCGAGCGGTCGATCGCGACATTGACGTGAATCGAACTCGGCATCGCCGCTTCGATGGCGGGCAGCCGTGCCTGGATCTGACTGACCGTCTTCACCACGTTGCTGCCCGGTAGCGGATAGACGATCACGAGCACCGCGGATTTGCCGTTATAAAGGCCTGCATTGCGGATGTTCTCGTTCGAGTCGATCACGCTCGCGACGTCGCGTAAGAATACGGGCGCGCCTTGCCGGTAAGCGATCACGATGTCGCGATACGGCGCTGCGTTGCTGATCTGGTCGTTCGACAGGACCTCGAAGCGCTGGCCGTTCTGGTCGATATGGCCTTTCGCGCTATCCGCATTGGCCGCGCCGATGGCGGCGCGCACGTCCTCGAGGCCGATGCCGTAGCTATTGAGCTTGCCCGGTTGCAGTTCGACGCGCACCGACGGCAGGGCGCCGCCGCCGAGCGTGATCTGGCCGACGCCATCCACTTGCGACAACTGCTGTTGAATGACCGAATCGGCGGAATCGTAAAGTTGCGCTTTGGTCAGCGTGTCCGACGTGAGCGCGAGCACCATGACCGGCGCGCTCGCGGGGTTGTATTGCCGATAAGTCGGATTCGCGCGCAAGGTGGTCGGCAGATCGGCGCGCGCGGCCTGGATCGCCGCTTCGACATCGCGCGCGGCGCCGTTGATATCGCGATTCAGGCCGAACACGACGACGATCATCGACGTGCCGACATAACTCATCGACGTCAGTTCGGCGACATCGGCGATCGTGCCGAGCCGACGCTCGAGCGGTTCGGCGACTGTCGAAGCCATCGTTTCGGGGCTTGCGCCGGCCATTTGCGCCTGAACGACGATTACCGGATACGCGACATTGGGCAGCGGTGCGACCGGCAGCCGGAAATACGCGAGAAAACCCGCCAGCAGAATCGCAACTGCCAGCAGGCTGGTCGCGACGGGCCGCCGGATAAACAGCGCCGGGATGTTCACGGCGTGCTCCGCTGCGCGCCGTTTTCATCGCGCTCACGGCGCTTGCGCGAGAAACGCTGCGCGAGCCGGTCGAAGAACAGATAGATGACGGGTGTCGTGAAGAGCGTCAGCACCTGGCTCAACATCAGGCCGCCGATGATCGCGAGGCCGAGCGGGCGGCGCAGTTCGGAGCCGGTGCCGAGCAGCATCGGCAGGGCGCCCAGCATGGCGGCGAGCGTGGTCATCAGGATCGGGCGGAAGCGCAGCAGCGACGCTTCGGAAATCGCTTCACGCGGCGATTTGCCATGCACGCGCTCCGCTTCGAGCGCGAAGTCGACCATCATGATCGCGTTCTTCTTCACGATGCCGATCAGCAGCACGATGCCGATAATGCCGATCACGTCGAGGTCGCTGCCCGCGATCATCAGCGCGAGCAGCGCGCCGATACCGGCCGACGGCAGCGTCGACAGAATCGTGACCGGGTGGATATAGCTTTCGTACAGCACGCCGAGCACGATATACACGGCCGCGAGCGCGGCAATCAGCAGATACACCTCGCTCGACAGCGAATCTTCGAACGCTTGCGCCGCGCCCTGGAACGTCGATGTGATCGACGGCGGCAGATGGACCGCACGCTCCGCGTCGCGAATCGCGCGCACGGCGGCGCTCAGCGACGCGTCTCTCGCGAGATTGAACGAGACCGTCACCGACGGGAACTGCGCGAGGTGGCTCACCACGAGCGGCGTACGCACGATGCGCAGCTTCGCGATGCCGGAGAGCTGCACCTGGCCGCTGCTGCCGGTCTGACTCGGCAGATAGAGGTTGCCGAGCGCCTGCACGTCCGCCATCGCTTCGGGCTTTGCCACGAGAATGACGCGGTACTGGTCCGACTGCTGGAAGATGGTCGAGACGATGCGCTGACCCAGTGCATCGTAAAGCGCGTTGTCGATCGTCGCGGCGGTGATGCCGTAGCGCGCCGCAAGCTGGCGGTTCACGTCGACGTAAATACCGAGGCCGTCCACGTTGAGGTCGCTTGCGACGTCGGTGATCGACGGAATTTTCTTCATGCGATCGATCAGCGCCGGCACGTATTGCTGGAACGCCTGCTGGTTCGGGCCGCGCAGCACGAAGTTGTACTGGTTCTTCGTCACCGTCGTGTCGAGCGTGAGGTCCTGCTCGGGCTGCAGATAGAGCCGGATGCCCGGCACCTTTTCCGCTTCCTGCTGGATGCGGCGGCCGATTTCCTCGGCCGTCAGCGACCGGTCGTCGCGTGGGCGCAGGTTGATCAGAAAGCGCCCGTTGTTCAGCGTCGTGTTGGTGCCGTCGATGCCCACGTACGAGGTCAGCGACACGACGTCCGGATCCTTGAGGATCGCTTGCGCAAGGTCGTTTTGCCTTTTGACCATCGCCGGATACGACACCGAGTTGTCGGACACGCTGATGCCTTGCAATACGCCGACGTCCTGCACCGGGAACAGACCCTTGGGAATCGCGATGTAGAGGATCAGCGTCAGCGCTACGGTGCCGAGCGCGACGAACAGCGTCAGCGTCTGATGATCGAGCACCCAGCGCAGGCCGCGTTCGTATGCGGCAAGCGTTTTGTCGAAAAGCCCTTCGCTGATGCGCTCGAAGCGGCTCGGGTGACGTTCGGCCTGGGCGCGCAGAATGCGCGCGCACATCATCGGCACGACCGTCAGCGAGACGACAGCCGACAGTACGATGGTCACGGCGAGCGTAATGGCGAATTCGCTGAAGAGCCGGCCGATCACGCCGCCCATAAACAGCAGCGGAATCAGCACCGCGATCAGCGATACCGTCAGCGACAGAATCGTAAAGCCGATTTGTCCGGCGCCCTTCAATGCCGCTTCGAGCGGTCCCATCCCTTCTTCGAGATACCGGACGATATTCTCGATCATCACGATCGAGTCGTCGACGACGAAGCCGGTGGCGATGATCAGCGCCATCAGCGACAGATTGTCGATCGAGTAGTTGAGCTGGTACATCACCGCGAGCGTGCCGATCAACGAGACCGGCACCGAGATGCTCGGGATGATGGTCGCGGGCACGTTGCGCAGGAACACGAAAATCACGGCGACGACGAGCACGATCGCGAGAATCAGCTCGAACGCCGCGTCGCGCACCGACGAGCGGATCACGCCGGTGCTGTCCGCCACCACCGTCACTTTCATGCCGGCCGGCAGCGTCGATTCGAGTTTCGGCAACTGCTGCATGATCTGGTTCACGGTGCGGATCACGTTCGCGCCGGGCTGGCGCTGCACGTTGATCACGATCGCCGGCGTTCCGTTGAACCACGCGCCGCGCTCGACGTCCTGCGGCGCCTGGCTCGCGCGCGCGACATCGCGCAGATACACGGGCGCGCCGTTCTGATACGCGATCACCGAGTTCAAATAGTCTTCGGGGTCGACGATCTGATCGTTGCCGTTGATCGTGTAGTCGAGCTCGGGGCCGTCGAAGTTGCCTTTCGGCTGGCTCACGTTGATGTTCGCGAGCAGCGTGCGCAGGTCGTCGATATTGAGGCCGTACCCCGCGAGTTTCTGCGGATCGGCTTCGACGCGCACGGCCGGCACATTGCCGCCCGCGGTGGCGACGAGGCCGACGCCCGGCACTTCGGAAATCTTCGTCGCGAGCCGGTTGTTCGCAACGTCCTGCAACTGCGTGAGCGACATCGACTTCGACGTGACCGCGAGCGTGAGGATCGGCTGGTCGGCGGGATTGACCTTTGCGTACGTGGGCGGCGCGGGCAGGCCAGCGGGCAGGAAGCTGTTGGCCGCGTTGATCGCCTGCTGCACGTTCTGCTGCGCGACGTCGAGGTTCAGCGAAAGGTCGAACTGCAGCGTGATGATCGAGGCGCCCTCGGAGCTGTACGAGATCATCTGCTGCAGGCCCGGTATCTGGCCGAGCTGCACTTCGAGCGGCGCGGTCACCGTGGTCGCCATCACGTGCGGACTCGCGCCGGGATAGAAGGTCTGCACCTGGATCGTCGGATAGTCCACGGACGGCAGCGACGAGACCGGCAGGAACTTCATCGCGACGAGACCGACGAGCACGAGCGCGATCATGAGCAGCGATGTCGCTACCGGTCTCAGGATAAACAGGCGGGAGAAATTCATCGGCGCGGGATGAGCGGCTTATGGTCGGCGTCTACGGTGCTTGCCGGTCGTTCGCCGGGCGCGGGTCGGTCACGCATCGGCACCTCACGAATCCTGCGCTTGCGCGTTCGCATCCGATGCAGCCGGTGCCGCGCTCGCGCCGCTTGCCGGTGCTGCACGCGCGGCTGCCGGCGTGATATGCGCGCCGTCGGACAATCGGTCGAGCCCGTCGGTTACGACGCGCTGGCCCGTCGCCAGTCCCGAAGCGATGGCGGTGTACGCACCGTTGGTCGGCCCGATCGTGACCTTGCGCACCGACACGGTGTTGTTGGCGTTCACGACATAGACATAGTCGCCGGGCGCGCCGGTTTGCACCGCAGGCGTAGGCACGAGCACCGCGTTCTGCAGCGTATCGACGAGCAGCGTCACGTTGACGAATTCGTTGGGGAAGAGCGCCTCGTCGTCGTTCGGCAGGCTCGCGCGCAGCGTGACGGTGCCGGTCGCGGTCGCCATCTGGTTGTTGATCGTGTAGAGCTCGCCCGTCGCGAGCTTCTTCGAGTTGTCGCTGCTGTAGACGGTGACGGGCAGCTTCGCGCCGGTATTGAAGCGGCGCAGCACGTGTTCCAGCGAGTTTTGCGGCACGGTGAATTCGACGGTGGTCGGTTTCATCTGCGTAATCACGGCGATGCCGGGCTGGCTCGACGCGGTGACGTAGTTGCCCGGATCGATGAGCCGCAGGCCGATGCGGCCCGAGATCGGCGCGGTGATATGGCAGTAGATGAGGTCGAGATCGAATTGCGCGATGTTCGCGAGGTCCGCCTTGACGGCGGCTTCGTCCTGCTGCACGAGGAACTGCTGGTCGACGTAAGTCTGCTCGGCGATCGACTTGTGCTCGTTCAGTTGCGTGAAGCGCGCGAGATCGGCACGGGCCTGGGCCAGCGACGCCTTGTCTTTCGCGAGCTGCGCCTGAGCCTGCTGCTTGCTGATCTCGAACTGGCGCGGGTCGATCTGCGCAAGGAACTGGCCTTTTTCGACGTCCTGGCCTTCGCGATAGCCGACGGCGGTCAGATAGCCGCTCAATTGCGGCAGTACGGTGACAGTTGCGATCGGCGTAATCGTGCCGAGCGCGCTCAGCGTTTCCGGCATCGAGCCCACGGTGGCCGTTGCGACCGTTACGACTTGCGGCGTCGCCGCGCGCGCCGGTTTCTTGCCGCGCAGCACGTGCAGCACCGCGAGGGCGATCAGCACGATCACGATGACGGCAATAACGAGCAGGCCGCGGCGCCGCGGTTTCTGTTGCGGGGTCGTTACAGCATTCATCGCTACCTCGCGCGTATTGTTTTCGAGCGTGACCTGCTGCACGGTAACCGTAACCGTGACCACGGCTGGGACCGCTGGCCGAGCCGCGGCGCGGGTGCCCTATTGCATTGGCCGCCGCCGGGCGAATAGCTATGCTGCATACACCTTCTCATCGATTGGTTTCCCCGTTCCAAACGAGCGCCCCGTCCGGTCAGGATCGAGAATTAAAACGAGCTTTCGAATAGGGTGCCGGCCTGAACGCACATGCATAGGATCACGTGATGTACGACTCGTACACCTTACGATTTGCTATCGGTCCGTTCTGGATTGGCGTGACCCAACACTTTAACTGGTCCGATGAGAAAGACGCAGATTTGATGTAACGCGCGGTAATCGCAACATGACGTCGGATCGGTGCGACGGAAAGCCTTCGCCGACTCCTCGGGAGCCCGCTGCGTGCAGACGGAAAGCGCCGCGCCTGACGCCGTCGATATAGGTCGTGTCGCCCGTCCGCTCATTCCGGAGCATGAACCATTTCGATCGATCGGTCGTGCCGGTATTGGCTGATGCGATCAGGTCATAGAGCATCCCATACGTGCGCCTGAATCGACATCGTGAAGTGGTTCTCCTCGTGGCCTGCTTCAGTGGTCCCGTACCACCTGAGAACGGCGCCAGCGAGCGTCTACCCACGCACGATGGCTTGAGAGTGCAGCGGCGAGGAGCGATCTATTTCCTTCTCGATCGACAGCGGCCGGTGCGAGTGAAGACCCATGAGCCTGCCGGTCTGCTGATCGACCGGTGCATCTGCGTCATGCGTCACGCTCAGGACTTCGATGCTTCCTTCGCGTTCCGATACTTCGCTGTTGCCGCGGACCGGCGCGTCGCCGTCATCGGTAAGCCAGAGGTGTAGCGGTATGCCCATCGTCGTTGTTCTCCGTCGGATGTCGTTGAATTCAGTGGTCCAGACTTTTAACACGTGGCACATCGTCGCCAGATCCGGGTCGAATCGTTCCTTCTATGGAAAGGGACACTCCCAAATGCATTGCGCGACGATTCTTAAGATTTATTCGATATATGAACGCGAGGTATGGCGAGGTATTGAAGAAAGGATGCACCTTATTGCTATCCTTTCAGTTTGTTATGTGTGTCAAATTAATGTGACATTTCACCTGACCTTTAGCGAAACGGTTCATAAAGATCATGGGAAAAAATGACCGGTATTACTCTGTATCATTTATCCTGTTTTCGCCTTGATTTATAAAAAACTGTCTGTAGACAAACAACTTTGCTTATGCGACAGTTCCAGCGAGCACTGAATCCTGCCTTCGTTACAAGCGCTATGCCGGCAGTCGCGACCGCCTACAGGATGGTTGTGCAGGCATTTAGCAGACGTGCTCGGGGTTGTTTCCGAAAGAGAGCGCTGTTGCACGGGCGTGTCACGCGCGCCGTCGTGCAACGTGCATGTCGACGTCTAATGGCTGCGCAAAGACGGCCTGAAGAGGAAACGGTAACCATGAGCACTCGAAGTGCGCCGGGGATCGAAGAGCATCCAGCAGAACAGCCAGACGGTTCCCCCGATCGGCTATTGCCTCCACAAATCGTGTTCGCACGCATCTCGCGCCACGATGGTCCTTCATAAGTTTTCTCCGGCCGGATAAATCGCCCGGCTATTGCATCCCTGTCAGTAGCGTTGTCGCCTGAATACTTCATTTGGCCATTTCGCGCCAAATGGAAAGGCTGCGCTCGGCCTGACGATTTAAAGAAGTCAATTCGCTGATTGAAATCAGGTGGTGGTCCGGCAACTGAATGAGATGCCGTATCGACCTGCAAGCAGGAATGCAAATAACGATTATCTGAAAACGAGACGGGTCAATGTCCACTGGCTAATCCAGTATCGGACGACCATCGGCAACAACGGGAAACCGGAGAGCAGACCGCGTAGCGCTTTACGTGGCGATTCGTCACGTCCGCGCGATCTGCAAGCGAAGCCGATCGAGCGTCGTGCGGCGCGCTGGTGGTCGTATCGATTGTGGACATCTGTTGCCGTTCGCAGGCGCGCAGCGTCTCGACGTATCGCTGGCGCTGAAGTCGACTTTCTGTCCGGTGAAGAGGGAACAACATGAACAAGGTGTGTCGCACTATCTACAACAAAGCGCTTGGCGCTTTTATTGCGGTGTCCGAACATGACTGCGCGTTGGGCAAGGACAAAGGCGGGGTTGCGTCGAGCGCGTCCGGTCTATCTGATGCGAGGACAGGAAACCCTTCCGTCGATATATCTCTTGCTGCGAAACGCGGTAGGCGCCCGACATCCGCAGGCGTCGACCGGATGCGGCGGCTGCCGCTGGTCCGCTGGCTGGTCGTGTGCGGCTGTGTCGCAGTTTCGCCGGCCGTGTTCGCGGGGACATGCGTTCAGCTGGACGCGATCGGCACAAGTACGGCGACGGGAAGCGGCGCCTCCGGCGCCGCGACATGCGGTTCGTTTTCGATCGCGATCGGGGCGGGCAGCGGTGCGACGGCCAACAACTTCGGCGTGGCTGTCGGAGACGCCGCGACTTCCACGGGCACCAACTCCGTTGCAATAGGCCGGCAGACCGTCGCGACCGGTGCGCAGAGTTCGGCACTAGGTCAAGCCGCAAAGGCGGCCGGCGCAGGCGCGACGGCATTGGGTGCGGCGGCGCAGGCGTCGGGCGCAGGGTCCGTTGCACTCGGTAGTGCCGATTCGACCGCCGAGGGCGGCGCGGCGGCGCCCGTTGCGGCCGCCGCGCCCAATGCGTCGGCGATTCGCGCGATCGCCATCGGGGCAGGCTCGAGCGCTGCCGGAACTTCGTCGATTGCCGAGGGCGACGGCGCGTCGGCGGCCAACACGGCCAATGCGATCGCGATCGGCACGACCGCGCAGAGTTCCGGCACGGCTGCCGTTGCGATTGGCCAGTCCGCGAGCGCTTCGCAGGCCCAGGCGGCGGCCTTGGGCTTTCAGGCGTCGGCCGCGGGGCTCGGGTCGGTCGCGATCGGCAATCAGTCGCAGGTGCGCGCCGGCGCCGACGCCGGCGTCGCGCTCGGCAGCGGCGCGGTGTCGAATGGCCCGTCGGCGGTCGCGATCGGCGTCAACAGCGGCGCGAGCAACACGGGCGCCATTGCCATCGGTGTCGGCGGCACGGCCGGCGTTCCCGGTTCGGGCACCCAGGCCACGGGCAATGCATCGATCGCGTTCGGCGAAGCTTCGCTTGCCGCTGCCGATCAGGCAGTCGCGCTCGGCCTGAGCAGCGCCGCGAGCGGCGTGTCGTCGATCGCGTTCGGCGTGTCGTCGGTGGCGACCCAGCAGTTCGGCGTGGCGCTCGGGAATCTCGCGAGTTCGACAGGCGTTTCGGCCTCCGCGCTCGGGCCGGGCGCGACCGCGTCAGCGGACAATTCGACGGCGGTCGGCATCGACGCCCGCGCCACGGGCACTTCGAGCGTCGCGGTTGGCGACAGGGCCGTTGCAGGGTCGGCTACCGCAGTCGCGATCGGGCAGAGCGCATCGGCATCCGGTGGCTCGGCGGTCTCGATCGGCGTGGCGAATACCGCGGTAGGCAACGGCGCGGTCGCAATCGGCGATCCGAACTTCGTCAGCGGCACGGGCGCGTTCGCCGGCGGCGCGAATAACATCGCCAATAGCGACGGCACGGCAACCGCGACTGCCGCGAATGCAGCCAACGGCGCGGTCGCTATCGGCAACAGCAACGTCGCGGTAGGGCAAGGTTCGGTCGCGCTCGGCAATACGTCGATCGCCGGCGTGGCGGGCCAGGCCGGCAACGTCGCGATCGGCGACGGCGCGAACGCGACCGCCGCGGCCGGCGACGTGGCGCTAGGCACGGGCTCGCAGACGGCGGCTTCGCACACGGGCGCGTTCGTGATCGCCGGCAGCGCGACGCCGGCGGCGGGCACCGCTGGGACCAGCGTGGTGTCGGTAGGCAGCGCGGGTGCCGAGCGGCAGATTCAGAATGTCGGCGCAGGCGTGCTATCCGCTGCGTCGACCGATGCCGTGAACGGCTCGCAACTGTTCGCGACCAACGCGGCGGTGACCAACCTCGGCAACACCGTCGCGGCTGACGCGCTCCACTACCTGAGCGTCAACGACGGCGGTACGCAGAGCGCGAACTTCGCCAATGACGGCGCGACCGGCGTGAACGCGATTGCGATCGGGCCGGCGGCGGCGTCACTCGGCGTCAATAGCGTGGCGATCGGCAATGGCGCGGCGAATCGGGACAACGGCTCGAGCCAGGTCGCGCTCGGCGCGTCGGCGGCTACCAGCTCATTCGGTTCGATTGCAGTGGGGAGCAATGCTTCCGCCCTGTTCCAGAACAGCATCGCGATCGGCCAGGCGGCGTCCGCGAACAACGGTTACACGGTGGCGATCGGTTCAGGGCCGGCGGGCTCGCCGGGTGCGGTGGCGTCGAGCGGCGATGCGATCGCCATCGGCAGCGGCGGCGGCGGCCCGCTTGGCAATCCGGCGCAAGCGACTGCCGCCCGGACGATCGCCATCGGCTCCAACGCCGTTGCAGCCCAGTCGAACGCGATCGCGATCGGCTTCAACGCCGTCACCGGCGGCGCCACCTCCGTCGCGATCGGCGATGCGGCACAGACCGGTGCGAACGGCACGAACGTTTCGCTGGGCTTCGGGAATCTGGCCAATGCCGCGACGGCCGCCGGCGGCGCGGTCGCGATCGGGCGGACCAGCACCGCCACCGGCGACGGCGCGCTGGCGATCGGCACGTTGAACAGCGCTTTCGGGAACGGAGCGGTCGCACTCGGCGATCCGAGCTTCGCCAGCGGCAATGGCGCGTTCACTGGCGGTGCGAACAACATTGCGAATGCGGACGGGTCAGCCACGGCGACTGCGGCCAATGAAGCCAATGGCGCGGTTGCCATCGGTAATAGCAACATCGCGGTCGGGCAGGGCTCCGTCGCGCTCGGCAACACGTCCATCGCAGGCGCGACGGGCCAGGCCGGCAACGTCGCGATCGGCGACGGCGCGAACGCCACGGCCGCGGCCGGCGACGTGGCGCTGGGCTCGGGCTCGCAGACGGCGGCTTCGCACACGGGCGCGTTCGTGATTGCCGGCAGCGCGACGCCGGCGGCCGGGACCGCCGGGACCAGCGTGGTGTCGGTGGGCGGCGCAGGCGCCGAGCGGCAGATCCAGAATGTCGGCGCGGGCGTGCTCTCGGCCGCTTCGACCGATGCCGTGAACGGTTCGCAACTGTTCGCGACGAACACGGCCGTGACCAACCTCAGCAACACGATCGCGGCTGACGCGCACCACTACATAAGCATCAACGATGGCGGTACGCAGGGCGCGAACTTCAACAACGATGGCGCGACGGCACAGGGCGCGATTGCCGTGGGAGTAAGCGCCGAGGCAAGCGGAAACAATTCCATTGCGCAAGGTGTCGGTGCGACCGCCACGCTCGATGGTGCAATTGCGCTGGGCGACACCGCCAACGCCAGCGCGGGCAGCGCCATCGCAATCGGCCGCACCGCTACGGCGAGCGGTACCAACGGCACGGCGATCGGCGTCGCGGCCAATGCCGCGATCAATGCGACGGCGCTTGGCAACTCGGCTAATGCCAGCGTCGGCAATGCGGTGGCGGTCGGCGCCGCCGCGACGGCTTCCGGTGTGCGCTCGATTGCGGTCGGCACGAACGCCACGTCCGCCGGTGTGGAATCGCTCGCCGAAGGTTTTCAGGCGACTGCCGGCGCCGATGGCGGAACGGCGCTCGGCAGAACCTCGTCGGTCCAGGCCGGCGCCACGGACGGCGTGGCGATCGGCACCGGCGCAACGGTCAGCGCGGCCAACTCGGTGGCGCTCGGCGCCAACTCGACTACCACTGCGAATCTGGCGCTTGCCGCATTCAATCCCGGAACCGGCACGATAGCCGGAGCAACGCCGGTTGGCGAAGTGTCGGTCGGCTCCGCGGGCGCGGAACGCCGCGTCACGAACGTGGCCGCGGGCGCGGCGGCGACGGATGCCGTCAACGTGAGCCAGTTGCAGGCTGTCAGTTCGCAGGTCAACCAGGTGACGCAGGATGCACTGTTGTGGGATGCGACGGCAAACGGCGGCGCAGGCGCGTTCAGCGCAAGTCACGCAGGCACCGGCCCGAATAACATCACCAACGTGGCCGATGGTGCAGTCAACGCGACGAGTACCGATGCCGTCAACGGTTCGCAGCTCTTCGCGACAAACCAGAACGTCGCGAACGTTTCGAACGAAGTCAACGACATCGTAAATAACGGCGTGGGCATCAAGTACTTCCACGCGAATTCCGCGCTCGCGGATAGCCAGGCGCAAGGCGCGAACAGCGTCGCAATCGGCCCGGCCGCCGTATCGGCCGGGGCGAGCAGCCTCGCTGCGGGCAATGGCGCGCAGTCGCAGGCGGACAACTCGCTTGCGCTGGGCGCCCAGTCGAATGTCTCGGTCGCCGGCGGCGTGGCCATTGGTTCGGGCTCCGTGTCGGATCGCGCGATCGCGCCCGGCATCGGCAGTATCACGATCGGCACATCGGCCGTGCCGTTCAACACGGCCAACGGCACGCTGCTCGGCGCGGTTTCGTTCGGCAGCGCGGCCAGCAACACGTTCCGGCAACTCACGAATGTCGCTGACGGTACGTCCCAGCACGACGCGGTGACGGTCGAACAGCTGGCCAATTCGCTCTCGTCGTTTGCGACGACCACGCAGAAGTACTTCCATGCGAACTCGGCCGCGGCCGATTCGCTGGCCGTCGGCGCGGAGTCGGTTGCGGTCGGTCCGCAGACGGTGGTCAATGGCGACAGCGGCGTCGGAATCGGCAACGGCGCGACCGTGCAGCAACTCGCGCCGGGCGGCGTGGCGATCGGCGAGCAGGCGAACTCGGGTCAGGTCGATGCGATCGCGGTGGGCAGCGGTGCGAATGCGAACGCGGCCGAATCGATCGCGCAAGGCGCGAATTCGAGCGTAACGAACGTAGGCGGCATTGCGATCGGCTCGGGCTCGAGCAGCAGCGCCGTCGACGCGGTCGCACTCGGCGCGGGCGCGACCGCGTCCTTCGCGAACAGCGTCGCGATCGGCGCCGGCTCGCAGACGACGGTCGGCGCGTTGACGAACTACATTGCGTATGGTTTGAGCGCGCCGCAATCGTCGGTCGGCGAAGTCAACGTCGGTAACCGGCAAATCACCGGATTAGCGGCAGGCAAGGCGGGCACCGATGCCGTCAATGTCTCGCAGCTCGATGCGGTCGCCAATCAGCTCACGCAGCTCATCAGCAACAATAACAGCACGGGCGGCGGTGGCGGCTTCTCGACGAACCCGGCGGGCAGCGGCGCATCGACGGGCCCTTCCTCGACGGGTTCGAACTCTTCTGCCGGCGGAACGGGTTCGTCCGCAACCGGGGCGGGCAGCACGGCGGTCGGCAACAACTCGCAATCGAGCGGCAGCAATTCGACGGCGGTCGGTACCGGTGCGACGTCATCGGGTAACGGGTCGGTCGCGATCGGCAGCAACAGCAGCGACGGCGGCCGCAACGATGTCGTGTCGGTGGGCAGTGCGACGAACGCGCGGCAGGTGGTCAACGTGGCGGCGGGCACCGCGCCTACCGATGCCGTCAACGTGCAGCAGCTCAACCAGACGCTGCAACAGGCGAACGGCTACACGGACAACCAGATCGCTGGCCTGCGCAATCAGATCGACACCGACCGGCGCGATGCGGATGGCGGGACTGCCGCTGCAATGGCGATCGCCGCTCTGCCGCAGCCGTCTGGGCCGGGCATGAGCATGGTGTCGCTCGGCGGCAGCGTCTATCGCGGACAAACGGGCCAGGCGCTCGGCGTCTCGACCATCTCGGAGAACAATCACTGGATCTATAAGGCGGCGGTGTCCACCAATAGTCGCGGCACCTATGGCGGTGCGGTGGCTGCCGGATACCAGTGGTAGCGGCAGGCGCGATTCATTGTGCTTCGTCGCAGTTGCCGGGCAGACCTCGCGAGTGAATACCGTGCAGGCCTGCCTGTCCCCGACGACGCGCTTTACGCCTCAAGCGCCCGAACTCAACGTCCGAATTCAACGCCCAAATTCAACGCCCAAATTCAACGCCCAAATTCAAGGCTCAAACGAAACATGAAGATCAAATCGATATTGGCGACTACCGTCACGCTCGCTAGCGTACCTGGCCTTTCGGGCTGCCTCTTTTATCCGCCGCCGGACGGTTCGTTTCCCGATCCGGACCGGGCATGGACCAAAGACGGCTCGTTTCCGAATATGGACAATCTGCGCATGGTCGCACCGGGTCAAACGAAGAGCCAGGTCGATCAGCTGATCGGGCCGCCGCATTTCAACGAAGCGGTGTTCCACGTGCGCGAATGGAACTATCTGCTGCATCTTCGCAATGGCGATCAGACGATGGTCTGTCAGTTCCAGATCCGGTTCGATAGTCATAGCCGCGTGACGGCGATGCGCTGGCGCGATCAGGCATGCGCGGATCTCGTTGGCGCGAAAACGGCGGATGGAGAAGATGCGCCGTCGCCGTCTGCGCAGTAGCGCGGTTTATATGCGGCGCTCGGGTCGACGCCGATGCCTGCATGTCGCGCCCATCCGCATTGACCGAGCGCCTCGGACCATCGCGCTCTAATGTGTCGAAATAACGATCGCCACGCGGCGGTTCTGTGCGCGGCCTTCGGCAGTACCGTTGTCGGCGACCGGATGCGATTTGCCCGCGCCGACCGGCGTCAGTCCATTTCGCGCCATACCGGCGACGACGAGCTCGTCGGCGACCGCCTTCGCTCGTTGCTCGGACAACAATTCGTTATGCGCATCGCTGCCTGTCGAATCGGTGTAACCGTAGACGCGCACTGTCGAAATGCCAACCTTGAGCAACGTCGACGCGACCCGTGTGATGACGTCCTGGGCGGCCGGCTGAAGCTCGAATCTGTCGGTCGCGAACAGAACCTTGTCATTGATGCCAAACTCCCAACCCTCGTCGGTTTCGTGAAAGCCGGCTTGCTTGAGTGCCGCGATCTGCGCCGCGGTCAACCCGTGTCTGGGCGGTGTGCTCTGGCATCCGGCCAGCAGCATGAGCATCGACAGGAAGCTCGCTGCGACAAGCGCCGGAAAATGCCGCAAATACCGAATCTTGAGCGTCCTGCTTTCATTTCTTGTTGTTCCAGCCGAGCATTCCACTTCAATCCCCATTTTGCGTGTGTGACCAACCGTTGCGCCGTTCGTCCAGCGCAACGTCCAGGGTGCGCGCCGGCTTGCCGCTTTATAGACGTAGCGTCAACGCGCCATCTGCCATGCCTGTTCGCCGGTGCGCTTGGCGGCGTACATCGCGATATCGGCGCTGCGCAGCAAGCTTGCGACATCGTCCGCATGCGAAGGAAACATCGCGATGCCGATGCTTACCGATGTGGCGATTCGATGTCCGCCTGGTAAGGTTATCGGCTCGAGCATCGATTCGCTTAAGGCCTGCGCAATGACGATCGCGTCGTCTTCGTCGTCGAGGCCCGGCAACAGGGCTGCGAATTCGTCCCCGCCGAGGCGCGCGACCAGATCGTGCTTGCGCAGCGTTGCGCGCAGGCGCGAAGCAATCGTGACGAGTACCGCGTCGCCGGCGTCGTGACCCAATGTGTCGTTGATTTCCTTGAAGCGGTCGCTGTCGATGTACAGCACGCCGACGGCCGTGCCCAATGCGCGCGCGTCGCGGATCGTCTGTTCGAGTCGCGCCTCGAAGTGCGCGCGGTTCGGCAAGCCGGTCAGCGGATCGTGATTCGCCTGGTGACTAAGCGTTGCATTCTGCTCGCGCAGCGACTGTTGCCAGCCCTCGAATTCGTCGAGCAATGCATTGAAGTCGTTGCCGAGTTCCTGCAGTTCCATGATCGGCGTCGCGGCCACGCGGCGATCGAAAGCGCGGTCGCGACGCACCGCGTGCGCCACTTCGGCTAGCGCGCGCAGCGGTTCGACGATGTCGCGATGCATGTGCCGCGCGATCAGCGTGCCCGCGCCGACGATAATGGCCAGGCACGCGAGCACGCCGCCGATGCCGCCGATCAGAAAGATCGCGAACTGATGCCCACGCCCGCGCACGCGAATCTTCGCGATCACCATGCCGTTATGCATCACCGGTACGACCGCGCCGCCGGGCAGCGCAAGGTCCGCAATGCGGTGCACGCTGCGCGCCAGCGGCCCGTCGCCCGGCCGCTCCCAGAACGCAAACGTCGCACCGTGGCTATCGATCACACGGACTTCGGAGATATCTTCGTTGCCCGCGATCTGCGCAATCGCATCTTCCGCGGCGGGCGCGTCGTCGAACACGACGGCGGCCTCGACCGTGTACGCGATCGAGCGCGCGAGCAGCATCAGATTGTCGTTCGCATAGGCGCGCAGCACGGTCCACGAGACCAGCACGAGGCACACGGCCGCGAGCGAGACTGCGGAAAATGCGAGGCGCACGTAGGTTTGGCGCAACAAGCGCTCGAGCGAAGGGCGTCGCATGACGGCGTTTCGCGCGCGCACATGGCCGCGGGATCCGACAAGGCGCCGGACGATGCGCTTCATGGCGTGCTCCGTTTGCGCGCGAGTTCCAGCACTTTCGGGCTCACGCGGACGCCGCTGCGCGCCACGCTATCGAGGTTCATATCGAACGTCACGCGATTTGCATCGGTCGAGAGGCAAAACATCGCACCGAGCGTGCAGGTACTGTCGCTTTCGGCAATCGTGAGAAGGGCATGGCCGGCCCGCTTCGCGTCGACCCGGCGGCGGTCCGCATCGGACAACGCGCCAATGTACAGCGCATCGCATGCGGTGCCCAGCGCCGGATCGTCAGCCGTTGTTTTGCGGGTCGCGATGGCCGGCCCGGGCGGCGCGGCGAGTTTGTCGATGCCGTCGAGCGAGAACCGCGTGTTGCCGACCGTGCACAAACGCACCGGCGTACGCGGCTGCGGCCAGTGCGTGAAGCTGACGATGCCGAGCACGACCTGCTGGACAGCGGTGTCCAGGGTGGCCGGCGACGCATCGGGAGCCGGAGCCTGTGCGCGGCTCGAAATCGCGTAGATGGACATAAGTATGCTGCCGACCCACACGCCGATCCTGCAACTAAGCTTCGCGCGCACGAGCGTGGTCTGGTTCTCTCTCTGCACAATATCTCGTCGTGGCCTTGACGCCGCATACGTCAGGCAGCAAAACAAAAGGTCGTATTGCACGAGGAACGCTCCGATGTCCCACTAAGTATGGAGGTCAGCGTGATAACGATTCGGAACGCATGCTTCAGCGGATAAAGCGCGGTCTGGCGGTCCTGATGACAGCGCAATGCCGAAAGCGCCGTAGCAGGATTTCGAAAGCTGCCGGCAAAGACTGCTACCGGCCAACGACTGCTCCGGCCAACGACCGTCGGACATTCGATCTGGATATGCGACGCGGTTACGGTCGGCGCAATTCTGCCATGCAATCGCGCATGGCAACAGCAGGCCAAACACGAACGGCGTCGAGCGGTTCTTATGCGCGGTGGCTTAAAGAAGACTCTTGAGTTTGATGGCGCTGTCGGAAAGCGTTTCGGGCGCGATCGTATTACCGCTGTCGACGAGCATGCGGGCGAGCCTCATCTCTCTCGCGAGGCCGCCGAGCGGACCATATCCGCTCGCGCCGACGAGACGCAGATTCGCGTCGAAATGGAAGTGGATCTCCGCATCGCCGTCGAGCGCGCGAGTCGTGCAACTGACGCCGAGCGCCGGTTCACCCGCCACCTGCAGTTGATGATCGTACTGATCGGACCAGAACCACGGCAACGCGCGGTAGGGTTCCGCGGCGCCGAGCATGTTGTGCGCGACGACGCGCGCCTGCGTTTCGGCGTTATGCCACGTTTCCTGACGGATCGGCTGTGCCGTATAGCGGCTTGGGAAAAGTGCGACGTCGCCGGCCGCAAACACGCCGCGCGCCGACGTTTCGAGCGACGCATCGACGACAATGCCGCGATTCACCGCAAGGCCTGCTGCCCGCGCCAGTTCGTCGGCCGGTTCGATGCCGATGCCGACGATCACGGTGTCGGCCGTCAGCACGCCGCCATTCGTCAACGTCACGCCAAGTGCGCCGTCGTCTTGCCGATCGATCGACGTGGGCATCGCGTCGAGGTGAATGCATACGCCGTTGCGCTCGTGCAGCGCGTGCACGCGCGCCGCGATCGAGGCCGGCACGCAGCGGCCGAGCAGACGCGGCGCGCCTTCGAGCACCGCCACTTCGCAGCCGCGCTTGCGCGCCGAGGCGGCAACCTCGAGCCCGATAAAACCGCCGCCGACGAGCACGATGCGCGCTGCGGGCACCAAGCGCCGCGCGATCGTCGCGGCGTCGTCGAGTGTGCGCAGCGCGATGACGCCGTCGAGTTCGGCGCCCGGTATCGTCAGCCGCCGGGGGTGGCCGCCGGTTGCGAGCAATAGCGCCTCGTACGCGAATGTGCGGCCATCGCCCATTTGCAGCGTGCGCGCTTGCGGGTCGAACGATTGCACGCTGCCGACGATATGATCGATCCGGTCGTCGCGCCACGCGTCCGAAGTTCGCAACTGGCACTGTTGCGCTTCGCGTTCGCCCGTGAGCAAGCCCTTCGAAAGCGGCGGCCGCTCGTACGGCAAATGCGTTTCCGCACCGATCATCGCAATGGCGCCGTTCCAGCCTGCCTGACGCAGTGTTTGCGCAGCGCGCCCGCCGACATGCCCGGCCCCGACGATGGCCATCAAAGGTTCGGATGTCATTGCTCGCGTCCTGCTTCAAACCTCGATGAGAATGCGTCCGCCTTCGACTTTCGCCGCATGCGTCTGCAGTTTCTCGCATACCGGTGCGCAAAGCGGGCGGCCATCGCGGACGTCGAAACGGCCGTTGTGCTTCGGGCACTCGATCACGTGGCCCATCACGAGTCCATCGGCCAGATGCACGTGTTCGTGCGTGCAAAGGCCGTCGGTTGCAAAGACGTTATCTTCGATCCGATAGATCGCGAAGGTGCGCCCAGCGTGATCGAAGCGCATGACGTCCTCGTCTTCGATATCGTCGAATGCCGCTGCGTCGAGCCACTGTGTCATTGCCTGTCTCTCCGGTAATGTTTATCGATGATGGGTCTATCTGCGGCCGGATCGGTTCACGCACGCGCGGCCGCTTCGGGCACGGGCCTCGCAATCGAATACGATGGATCGTGCGTTTGGCGAACGAGCGCCGGAATGATCTCCGCGTAAGCGGCAATCGTGCTGCCATAGGGCGGCGGCATATCGGCCTTCACGACATCGTGCAGGCGCGGCAACGCATGGAACGGCACCATCGGAAACATGTGGTGCTCGACGTGATAGTTCATGTTCCAGTAAAGAAAGCGGAATACCGGGTTCATTCGCACGGTGCGGCAGTTGCGTCGATGATCGAGCACGTTCTCGGGCAAGCCCGCGTGCTGCGTCAAGCCGAAGTACAGATAGAGCCATCCGCCGTAGAGACTCGGCAAGCCGATATAAAGCAGCGGCAGCACCGAACGGAAACAGACGCACGCGGCGATCACGACCAGATAGATCGATACGGTGATGCGCGCTTCGCGGATCACCTTCGGCCATTCGGACTCCGGCACGAAGGTCTTTTCTTCTTCGCCGACGCGGCTTAACGCAGCGCCGATCATTTTCGGAAATTCGTGCGCGACATGCCTGATTGCGAAGATGCCGAGCGCGAGACCGAGCCAGTCGGTCGGTTTTTGTGCGGCGATTTCGGGATCGCGCCCGACGATCAGCGTATCGGTGTGGTGGCGCGCATGACTGTAGCGCCATACGGTGGCGCGCCGGAATATCTGGAACGACGCGATCTGATAAAGCACGTCGTTCATCCAGCGTGTTTTGAACGCGGTGCCGTGCCCGCATTCATGCCAGCGCGAATCGGCCGGGCTGCAATAAAGCGTGCCGTACAGCCAGAACGCGGGAATCGCCCACAGTGAATGCGCATGCCAGGCGAACCACGCGACGACGCCGCTTGCGACGATCGCCGCATACCAGATCGCCGTATCGCGAATCGCGCGTGCGTCGCTGCGCTGCATCAACTGCTTCATGACCGCGCGCGGCACTGCGCATTTGTACCAGTTCGCGTTGACGAGGCCGGCGGCGCGCGCTTGTTCTCCCGCGCCGCCGATCAGCCGGTAGGCGTCGCGCTGCGCCGCACGCGAAGCTTCGTGCGAAGGCGTTTGCATATTGATGTCGGCCACCTGTGTCTCCTTGATCTTTTTTGCGTTGCACATGGAAAAGCGCGCAAGGCGTGTGATCAACATAGCGGACGGCCGTTTAACGCTCAACAGGAAGGTTGACGAAATTTCGTCATTCTTCTAGCGTACGGGAAAGCTTCAGACGGGACCGCAGCCACGGAGGAAGCGTGTCGATCGAAACCCCACCGCGCTGGCGCAAGCGCACCGCGCGCTTCGTCGAGATTGCAGAGCGGGCCGGCGTCAGCACGGCGACCGTCGATCGCGTGCTCAACGAACGCGGCAGCGTATCGGCGAAAACGCGCGAACGCGTCGTCGCCGCGGCTCGCGAGCTTGCGCTGCCAAGGCTGTTGCCCGATACGCGGCACGGCCTCATTCATATCGATGTGCTTCTGCCCGACAGCGACGCCCCGTTTTTTTGCCGGCTGCGCGACGCCGTGCAACGCGCGATGCAGATGCTTGACAGACGTGTCGTCGTGCATCGCACGCTGATGTCGGCCGCGGACGAAGCGGGTCTGCCGCAAACGCTGGCGCACTCCGGTTACCGGCGTGCAGCGCTGATCGTTACGACGCACGACACGCCGCAGGTGCGCGACGCGCTCACCGCCGCGATTGCGCGTGGTGAAGCAGTGGTCACGATGGTGACCGATGTCGGCGGTATCGAGCGGTTACGTTATGCGGGCATCGATAATCTGCGCGCCGGGCGCACAGCCGGTTACTTCATCGGACGGTTCGCGCGCCAGCCGGGCAGGGTGCTGTTGCTGCCCGCGCGCATGGACTATCGCGCACATGTCGAGCGTATCGAAGGTTGCCGCGCTCAGCTCGCCGAACGCTTTGCGCATCTGACCTGCGAAATCGGCGAGGAGCCGACGCTCGATCACGACGATCGCAGCTTCCGCGCAGTGAGCGCCGCGTTAAAGCGCGGCGGCCTCGTCGGCATCTACAACACCGGCTACGGTTCGGCCGGCATCGATGCGGCGCTGCGCAAGTCCGGCGCGGCGGGCAGTGTCGTCTGGGTGGGGCACGAGATGCTCGATCAGCATCGCGCATTGATCGACGCGGGTGTGATGGATATCGTGATCGACCAGGATCCGGACGGGCAGGTGATCTCGGCGCTGCAGCACGTATTGCATGCGTGCGGCGTCGTGAACGAAATGCCGCACGACGAGCCTGTCGAGTTCCGCGTGTTCTGTTCGGCGAACGTGAGGGCGACCGGTTATCTGGGCGATTGAAGCAGCATGCCGCCGGCGTTGCCGTCGCAGCGCCAACGTCGCCCTTTATTCACACCAATCGGCCTTTAGCGTCCTGAAGACATCTTTCCGCGATGCCGCCTAGTGATGATCGAACAGCTTGAGCTGACCGCTCTTGTACATCGTACGCACCTTCGTATGCAGCGACGCTTTCGGCGATTTCTGGCACTCGCCTACGAGCAGGGCGATCGGGGTGGCGGTATCCACCGTCATCGTGTCGGTCTCCGTAATGCCGAGCTTGTCGACGCCGGCCAGATAGTAGACGACCGCGGGCCGATAGGCTTCGTCGACCGCGAGGAAGTCCTCGCATTTCATCTTCATCGGATTGTTTTTTTGCGGCGTCTGCGCCGATGCGGGAACGGCGATAACTGCACCGACAAGGCACGCGACCATCACTTTGCGGTTCATTTCGTTCTCCGGACACGGGGGTGGGCCGACCTGCATCGGGCAGTATTGTCTGCAGAGCAGATAAAACAATTGGACTTTAGTCTTATATCGCGTCAGTCTTATCGCGCACGCATAGAGCAGTTCTTAACGGATCGGCCTTTGTATTGCGTGCGGGATCAGGCAATCATCTGCAGAAAAAAAGCCGATCCGGACAGCGTCATGGATGCTATCGCACGGAGTGACCCGATCAGGCGTCCTGTTCTCTGGTCGATCGCCGGAGCGCCGCGCAGTAGTCGAAGCAGGGAGCAAAGTACAACGCACAGAAACGTTTGACTTGCCATCACGGTGGTCGCCTATGTGCAATAGCAGCCAAGCCATTCGGTATGCGTTATTTCTTGCATGTCTATGCATGCCTGTCTCTCGAGTGTGCGCGGCCGACGTGATCGGCTATGTCAAGACCGTCAAGGGCAGCGCACACATCGAGCGGAGCGGACAAAGCCTCGGCGCGGTCGTCGGCAGCGAAATATATAGCGGCGATCGCATCGTGACGGGCCCGGACTCGTTTGTCGGCATCACGCTGCACGACAATACGCTGCTTTCCGAAGGTGCCAATTCGACGCTCGAACTCGGCAACTTCGCGTTCGATACGACGACCTACGAAGGCTCACTCGACGCGACCATCAAGCGCGGCTCGCTCGCGGTAGTCGACGGCAAGATCGCAAAGACCCATCCGAATGCGGTTCGTTACAGCACGCCGACCACGACGCTCGGCGTGCGTGGCACGGAGTTCATTATCGAAGTGGGTGGCGACGGGGAGGATGCGCGGTGACGGCCGCGATGCGTGGCTGCCCTGGGTTCGGGCGCGTGTCCGTCGCGGTATTCGCCGTACCGGTTTTATTGTGCGCATGCAGCACGCCGCGCGACAGGATCACGCTATTGCCGGACCCCGATGGTCGCGTGGGAGCGGTCGTCGTGAAGAGCGCGACGCAATCGCAGGTGCTCGACAAGCCCTATGCGAGCGTCGACGTCGCTCGAGGCGGCGCGATTGAACAAAGCATGGACAGCCCTTCCGCGGTGCAGGCACACTATGGCCAACTGCTTGCCGCACAGCCTCCGCGCCCTGTCACTTTCACGATCAACTTCCTGTTCGATTCGGCTACCCAGCTGGCGCCCGAATCGTCGGCCACCGTCGTGAAGCTCAAGGCCACGCTCAAAGACTGGCCGGCGCCTCATCTGACGGTAGTCGGCCATACCGATCTCGTGGGTACCGATACCTTCAACGACAAGCTGTCGTTGCGGCGCGCACAAACGGTTGCGGCATTTCTGGTCAAAGCGGGCATTCCGGCCAGACAGATCGAGACGGCAGCCCGCGGCAAGCGCGAGCCGCTCGTGCATACCGCGGACGGCGTGCCGAATCAGGCGAACCGGCGCGTCGTCATCACGATTCAATAGGTTTGCCGCGTGCTGCCGCGCATTGAATCGCCGCGCATTGAATCGATATAGGTCTGCGCTCGCTGACATGAAGCTCTTTCGCGACTCCTGGATCGAATCTCTGAAAAAGTTGCCGAGGGCGTACAAGGGGCGCCCCATGGCGTTCGCGGTGCTGCTCGGTCTCAGCGTGCTCAACGTCTGCAGCGAGTGGCCGCACGGCATTGCGCGCCCCGCGTTGCTGGACGCCTACGACAGCGTCTTGCCCGATTCGTTTGGAAGACCGCGGCAACTTCTCTTCGACCATTTTCAGCGCTGGTTTCCGCGTGTTCCCGCGAGCGAGCCCGTCACGATCGTCGCGATCGACGACAGAACGCTTGCCGCCGTCGGCCAATGGCCGTGGCCGCGCAACAGGCTGGCGACGCTGATCGATGCGATCGCTGCGCAAAGACCGCTTGCGATTGGGCTCGACATCTATATGCCCGAGGCCGATCAGACGTCGCCCGATAAAGTGGCCGACAATCTGCCGCCGTCGGCCGCGTCGCTGATTGCCGGTTTGCGCGCATTGCCGAGTCACGAAGCGATTCTCGCGCGATCGCTGCGGGCGGCGCCGTCCGTACTCGGTGCGGCGGCGTCCGACCATGCGACGGCCGATACGAGCACCGATATGCGCAGCGCGCCGATTGTCGTGCACGGCGGGAACGCGCTGGGTAGCATTCAGAGGTTCGACTATGTACTCGCGAGCTTGCCGGAACTGCAGGCGGCCGCGCATGGTCAGGCAATGCTCAATGTGGCGCTCGAGCAGGGCACGGTGCGGCGCATTCCGCTCATCATGGGGCTGGGCAACAAGCTCGTGCCCAGCTTGCCGATCGAAATGTTGCGCGTCGCGACGAGATCGCCGATGGTCGAAGTTTTCGCGAGCACGTGGGGCGTCAAGGCAGTGGGCGTGGCCGATGTGCAGGTGCCCACGCAACCGGACGGCGAAATCTGGCTGCATTTCGCCTCGATCCGCTCGACGCAGAACCGCTACGTGTCCGCACGCGACGTGCTGCAAGGCAAAGTCGATGCTGATCGTATGCGCAACAAGCTCGTGCTGGTCGGCCTGACCGGGACGGGCCTTCCCGATGTGCGCGCGACGCCGCTCGGCGAGCAGGTGCCGGGCATCGAGATCCAGGCTCAGATCATCGAGACGATTTTCGATGGGCGCTTCCTGCAGCGTCCGGCGTGGGTCAAATGGGGTGAAAGCGCGTTCATCCTGGCGTTCGGGCTGCTTATCATCTGGTACTTGCCGCGTGCCGACTCGCGCCTCGCGGCCTTTATTCGCAGGGTGCCTAAGGCATCGGCGATCCTCGGCATCGCGCTCAATCTGCTGTCGCTGCTCAGTTGCGTGCTGCTGTTCCGGTATTTCGGGTTGCTGGTCGATGCAGCTTCGATTTTCATTATCGGGTCTGCAGTGATGGGCTCGTTCTTTTCGACCGCAATACTCGACGACGATGCGAGAAACAAACGCGGCGCGGCGCAGATGCAAGTGGGCGAGCGCGACAAGCGCAGTGCGGGGAAAGTACGCGATGGCGCGCTCGCGCGCTGGAAACGCATCCGTCGAACCTGGAAGTGAATCGGCTTATCATTCGGGACTGTCCACTCGTCAGCGCGATCGAAACCGCGCAACAGCAAAACAGCATAAAAACGGCAAAACACTGCTTGTCGCCCCCTGGTAAATGTCCTGGTCAGCCGTTCATTGGAATTCGGCTTTCTGCGAATTACAGTTCAACGAACCTTTTTTGCCGACCTTGGTTCGATACCTCGGTTTTTGCCCCAATGCCGGTCGACTTCTCCAGGGTGCATATTGGTATCCGAACTGCCACCATCTAGGGGATGTCAATGGCTGCCACGCATTCGGGGGCTACGCCCCTGTCCGAAGAGGAAGCCCGGCGCCAGTTGCGTCGGGCGGTAGTTGCCAGCACGATCGGTACGACGATCGAGTGGTACGACTTCTTTCTCTATAGCACGGTAACGGGTCTCGTCTTCGCGAAGCTGTATTTTCCGCAGTCCGACCCGCTGGTCGGCACACTGCAGGCCTTTCTGATCTACGCGGTCGGCTTTATCGCGAGGCCTGTCGGCGCGGCCATCTTCGGTCATTACGGCGATCGCATCGGACGCAAGGCGACACTCGTCGTTACCCTGCTGCTGATGGGTTTTGCGACCTTCCTTGTTGCGTTCGTCCCAACTTATGAGTCGATCGGCATCTGGGGCGCCATTCTTCTCACGGTGTTGCGGTTCGTTCAGGGCGTCGGCGTCGGCGGAGAGTGGGGCGGTTCGGTGCTGATGTCGATGGAATGGGCGCGCACCGATTCGCATCGCGGCTTTATTGCGTCGTGGCCGCAGTTCGGGGTGCCGGCAGGGCTTTTCGTCGCGAATCTCGCGGTGCTCGCAACGAGTGAGATGTCCGGCAGCAGCTTTCTGTCCTGGGGATGGCGCATTCCGTTTGCGTTCAGCATCGTGCTGGTCGCGATCGGCCTTTATATACGCTTGAGCATTCTCGAGACGCCGACTTTTGCACGGCTGCTTGCCGAGCAGAAGATCGAGAAGACGCCGACGCTCGAAGTATTGCGCCGCCAGCCGAAGGACATTCTGCTGTCCGCATTCGCGCGGATGGCCGAGCAGGCTCCGTTCTATATCTACACCGCCTTCGTGTTCACGTACGGCGTAACGACGCTCGGTTTGTCGCGCAATCTTTTGCTGACGGCGGTGCTCGTCGCTTCGATGTGCGAGTTCGTCACGATACCGTTGTTCGGGCATATTTCCGATGTGATCGGGCGGCGCAAGATGTACATCATTGGCTCCGTCGCAGTGGGCATATACGGATTCATCTACTTCACGCTGCTCGACATGCGCAACCCGGTGTGGGTTTTTATTGCCATTGTGCTGTCGCTCGTGCCGCATGCGATGATGTACGGTCCGCAGGCCGCTTTTATCGCAGAGTCGTTTACCGGGCGCTTGCGTTACAGCGGCGCATCGCTTGGCTACCAGCTCGCATCGATTATTGCGGGTGGCCCCGCGCCGCTGATCGCGACTGCGCTGTTTGCGTACTACCACTCGGGTATGGCGATCGCGCTCTATGTGCTTGCTTGCGGAGTGATCAGCGTGATCGCCGCCTCGCTGCTCGGAGACTACACGAACAAGGACATTTCGCGGGAATACGACGAGGCGCCGACGGCATTCGGAGAGCACGGACATGCGCCGCGCACAAGGTGAGCGGTTCGATCGCCATAAGCGGCGAGCGTTCTTCGACACTTATGTCAATTTCAGCGTAATGACGCCAAGCAGGATGACGAGCGCGGCGACCGGGCGGCTGTAGCCGTGGCGCTCCTTCAGAACGAACACTGAAATCGCGGTGCCGAAGAGGATGGCCGATTCGCGCAACGCAGCGACCATTGCGATCGGCGCGCGCGTCATTGCCCATAGCACGAGCGCATAGGCGGCCAGCGTACAGGCGCCGCCGATCGACATCAGATGCCAGCGTTCGCGAAAATGCGCTTGCGCGACGACTCTGTGACGCGCGAGTGCCCAGATCAGAACCGGCGGTGCGGCGAGCACGAACATCCACATCGTGTATGAAGCGGAATGCCCGGAGATTCGGGCGCCGGTGCCGTCGATGAGCGTGTAGATCGCGATCATGACCGCGTTGATCAGCGCGAGACGCGTCGTGCGGGCCGAGTTGCGGCCGCTGCCGTGATTGACGAGCAGCAAGCCGAGAATGCCGCCGCAGATCAACACCACGCCGAACCATTCACCCGCGGTAAGCCGTTCGCCGATCAGCGGCAGGCTTGCAATCGCAACGAGCAGTGGCGGGGCGCCGCGCATCAGCGGGTACGCATGACTCATATCGCCGCCGCGGTAAGCCGCCCCGATCAGCAGGAAATAGGCGATATGGACAAGGGCGGACGAGACGATGTACGGCCAACTGTCGGCATTGGGCAATGGAAGGAACGGAACCGCGACGGCGCCAAGCACACCCGCGCTGCCGGTGACAAAGACAATGTCGAGAATCTTGTCGGGGCTCGCTTTCACGAGCGCATTCCAGCTTGCATGCAGAAACGCCGCGAAGAGAACGACCAGCATCACGCCTGTAGACATTGTTTAAGCCCTCTGTATGCATGGCAGCATAACTATCTTGATCTTGCGTGACAAACGAGATAAATTGCTTGTTTGCGTTAATAAAACTATCGTGAACGCGGCGCGTTGAAGCCGGGCGCGAAGCCAGTTACAAAGCCAGTTACAAGGCCATTACAAAGCCGGTTAAAAGGGACAATGAAGCGGACCTTGCCTCCTCTTAATGCACTGCGCGCCTTCGAGGCGGCGGGCCGGCTCGGCAGCTTCAAGGAGGCCGCGGCGGAATTGCACGTCACGCATGGCGCGGTGAGCCAGCATGTACGGGCGCTTGAGGAATGGCTCGACGCGCCGCTGTTCGAACGGCGCAACCGGCGCGTCGTGCTCACACCGGCGGCAAAGGTTTATCTCGACGAAATCGGGCCGCTGTTCGAACAGCTCGCGCAGGCTACATCGCGATACGGCATTCCCGCAGCCATTTCACGAACGCTGTCGGTGAATGCCGTCGCAACTTTCACATTGCGCTGGCTCGTGCCGAGACTGGCGAAATTTCATCTCGAACATCCAGGCGTGGAAGTGAAGGTCGATACGTCGAACGAGCCTCTGGAAAGTTTGAAAGAGACGTACGACGTGATTATTCGCGGCGGCCCCGATACGTTTTACGGCTATTCGATGCGCGTTTTTCTTTCCGAGGAGCGTGTGCCCGTTTGCAGCCCGGCCATACTCGAGCGTCTGCCGGCTCGGGTGCCCGACGACTTGCGCAAGCATACGCTGCTGCATACGTCGAGCTTGCCGCGGCTTTGGCCGGACTGGCTTGCAAAAGCGAACGTTGCCACGCTGAGTCCGGCCGCGACGCTGACGTTCGATCACTTTTATCTGACGTTGCAGGCCGCAATCGATGGTGCCGGGATCGCAATGGGACCGATCGCGCTCGTCGCCGACGATCTTGCCGCCGGGCGTCTCGTGTTGCCGTTCGACGGGCCGCGTCTGCCGTCACGCAGCTATTGCAGTTACGTGCCGCAGGAAAAAGCCGCCGACGACCTCGTGAAGCTGTTCTGTGCGTGGCTCGAACGCGAAGGGCAGCACACTCAGGCACGCTCGAGCGGAAAGCCCTCGGCAAACGTCTCCCTCAAATAGGCCACAAAAACCGCGACCGCCCTCGGCACGTTCGGCGCATACGGACGCACCACGTACAGTTGCTCGGCAAACGCGCCGAGCGGCCGCCAGTCAGGCATCACGATTTCGAGCTTGCCTGATTTCACCGCGCCTTGCGCGGTGAAATCGGGCACGAGCGCAATACCGAGATCGTCGAGCGCCGCATCGCGCAGCGCTTCGCTATTGTTCGCCGAAAACGCGCCATTCACCGATACGCTGACCGGGCCAGCCTGCGCCTTTCGTGCCGCGCGATGCTCGAAGGTCCAGACGCCCGAGGCGCTTGCGCGCGGATAAAAGAGGCAATCGTGCGAAGCGAGCTCGGCGGGCTCGGCAGGCCGGCCGCGCCGTTTCAGATACGCGCGCGTCGCCACGAGCACCGAATGCGTTTCGCAAAGTTTCCACGCAACATGCGTTTCCGGCACCTGTGCGCTATGCCGTATGGCCAGATCGAATCCTTCGGTCGCAATCGAACTGAGGCGGTCCGATACTTCGAGTTGCACTTTGACCTGTGGATTCGCGCGCAGAAAACGCGACATGCGCGGCACGAGCTGCTGGCGCACGAAGGCGACCGGCGCGGTGACGCGAACGAGCCCGCGCGCGACGCCGGCCATCTCGCGTACCGTCGAAAACATATTGGCGATTTCGTCGTAGCGCGGCCGCGTACTTTCGACGAGCCGTTGCCCCGCTTCCGTGAACCTCACGCTGCGCGTGGTGCGCTGCACGAGCGGCACGCCGGCCGCGCGTTCGAGTTCGGCGATGCGCTGGCTCATCGCCGCCTTGCTGACGCCGAGGCGCGCGGCCGCAGCCGTGTAGGAACCCTGCTCGGCCAGGACCGTCAGCCAGTGCAGGTGCACCCATAGCCCTTCGATCTTTTGCGTGTCCATCGATAGATTGTTCACCATGGAAAACAATAATTTCAATGTTAGCGCCTTTGCTTGGGCGGCGGGCGTTCATACACTGTGCAGGTAACGATTTTCGACCAAGGAACGGACATGCAAGCCTATACAGATACAGCCGACGTCACCCACTACATCAACGGCAAACCGGTGCGCGGCGCGGGTGAGCGCACGCAACCGATCTTCAATCCGGCGACCGGAGAGCGCCCGCGCAAGCTACTGCTCGGCGAAGCGGCGGACGTCGATGCCGCCGTCGCGAGCGCGAAAGCCGCGTTCCCGAAGTGGGGCAATACGCCTCCGATTCGCCGCGCACGCGTGATGCTGCGTTTTCTCGAACTGATGAACCGGCATAGCGACGAACTGGCCGCCATCATTACCGCGGAGCACGGCAAGGTATTCTCCGACGCGCAAGGCGAAGTCGCGCGCGGCATCGACGTGATCGAGTTCGCATGCGGCATCCCGCAACTGCTCAAAGGCGATTACACGGAACAGGTATCGACCGATATCGACAACTGGACCGTGCGTCAGCCGCTCGGTGTGGTGGCCGGCATTACGCCGTTCAACTTCCCGTGCATGGTGCCGTGCTGGATGTTTCCCGTTGCAATTGCGGCCGGCAACGCGTTTATCCTGAAGCCGAGCGAGCGCGATCCGTCGGCAGCGCTGTTCATGGCGAAGCTGCTCAAGGAAGCGGGCCTGCCCGATGGCGTTTTCAACGTCGTGCAAGGCGACAAGGTGGTCGTCGATGCGCTGCTTGCGCATCCGGACGTGAAGGCAATCAGCTTCGTCGGCTCGACGCCGATTGCGAACTACATCTACGAAACAGGCGCAAAGCACGGCAAGCGCGTGCAGGCGCTCGGCGGCGCGAAGAATCACCTCGTGGTAATGCCCGATGCGGATCTCGACAAGACCGTCGATGCCTTGATCGGCGCAGGTTATGGCTCGGCCGGCGAGCGTTGCATGGCCGTTTCAGTTGCGGTGCTGGTGGGCGACGTGGCGGACAAAATCATCCCGCGCCTTGCAGAGCGCGCGCGCGAACTGATCGTCAAGAACGGCATGGAGCCCGATGCGGAAATGGGCCCGATCGTCACGCGCCAGGCGCTCGAGCGTATCGAAGGGTATATCGCGCTTGGCGTCGAAGAGGGCGCGAAGCTGGTCGTCGACGGCCGCGGGTTCAAGGTCAAGGGTCACGAAGACGGCTTCTTCACCGGCGGCACGCTGTTCGACAATGTGACGCCCGACATGCGCATCTATAAGGAAGAAATCTTCGGGCCGGTGCTTGCATGTGTGCGCGTGAACGATTTCTCCGAAGCGGTCGATCTGATCAACGCGCATGAATTCGGCAACGGCGTCGCGTGCTTTACGCGCGACGGACATGTCGCACGCGAATTCGCGCGGCGCATCGAAGTCGGCATGGTGGGCATCAACGTGCCGATTCCCGTGCCGATGGCATGGCATGGCTTCGGCGGCTGGAAGCGCAGCCTGTTCGGCGATATGCATGCCTATGGCGAAGAAGGTGTGCGTTTCTATACGAAGCAGAAGTCGATCATGCAGCGCTGGCCCGACAGCATCGAGAAGGGCGCCGAGTTCGCCATGCCGACTGCGAAGTAACGCCTGGCTCGAAGTTGCCGACCAGCAAAACGCCGCGTGCAATCACGCGGCGTTTTTATTTTGGGCGCTCTCTCGGCGCTCCGGGTGTAGCGGTTTTCCTCTGTACTACCTCATGCAGCGTGCGTAGTGCTCCAATGCGGACTTCAATGGATCTTGATGTGCTCGAGCGAGGAGTTCAGCGATGCTGATTCAAAGCGCAGGTAGTAGTCCATATGCAGCCGTCGACCCTCGGACTGACGCACCGGATTCCCGTCCGTTACGCGGCACGAGCGGCACGAGCGGCGCGAGCACGAAAGCGCCATCGCGCACGAAGCGCGGACCCGTACTAACCAAAGACGCGGGTCTCAAGCCATTTCGGGAGTTCCGCGGCGGGGACGCGCTGAGATCTTCCGCGTGGTCCTACTATCGCTTCGATCAGGCTGACTACGCAGCTAAAACAGGGCCGAAGGGTATCTGCCAGGGTTGGATTCGCCTTGCGTTGAGCAGGCTCGACGATTCCGAAACTGCCGACTTGACCGATGCAGTGCGGCACATACAAGGCGATGTGAACCATCGCGGCAGCTTTATTTCAGAAGACACGATTACCCGCGCCCGCAACCTGCAAAAATCTGCCGCAACGCTGCAATTGCGTAACTACCGTCCGGCGTCCTCGCTGCAGATGAGCGGTACGCGTGGATCGCACGTTCGCCAGCTGTTCGAATCGGCACGCCAGAATCTGAGCGAAGGAGGGGTCGCACATATCGGATTGGGTTTGAATCCGCGGGGCACGGATACGGGTACGACGGGGCACGTATTGATGTTGCAGCGGCTGCCCCGCGGGCAGTTTGCCCTGTTTGATCCGAATAACGGTGTGATCACCTATTCGAGCCGACGCAATATGGAAGCGGGGCTGCGCCGATATCTCGACGAAGCCTTCCAGGACACGGGTATGCAGCTTACGCCGGATTTCGTGCAGTACTACGCACGTTCGGCGCCGCCACCCGGCACAACGGTTTCGCAGACGCCGGTAGAGGCGCCTGATCGGCCTCAGGCTCGGCCTGAACCACCGCTCACCGCGTCCGCACAACCCGAATCGCGGGCGCGCGATGCACTCGAAATGCATGCCGATCAGTCGAACAGCCTGTCGACCGGCATGTTGGCGGGAGCGGCCGGTCAACCAGACGCAATGTCGGGAATGGACCGCGGCCTTGCGACCGTTGCGTTGCGCGATATGTCGCAAGGGCATTCGTCGAATCTGACCGATGCAACGGAAAACATCAGACGCAGGCTGACGGACCCGGCGCGAAGAGCGATAACGCTCGATGAAGTTTCCGATATGCAGCAGAGCAATGGCAACGGCATTGTCGAGCCCTTGCCCGGTTATACGAGGCGCCGGGGCTCGGTCGGTATATTGGCCGCTGCAAATGTGATTGCCGACCTGCGACAGCATTTCGGCAGCCTGCACGCGACCGACAATACGGGCGCCGGATATCCGACGGAACTGGCCGTGATCAATCTCGCAATGCGCCCAGGCGCTGCCGGCGGTGCGATCGGCACGCGGGCCGACGGCGTACCGGTCGTCGTGCAGCGGATGCGCCAGATGGACGATTTCGAGGGCGATAGCTACGAGCTCTACGAACCGGGCTCGGGCGTCTACCGCTATCGCAGCTTCGGCGAAATGGCGGATGCGCTGCGTGGGGTTTTCGATGTCGGCTTCCCCGAGCTGGGTGGCGTCGATCATGCGGACACGACTTATTACGCGAATCTGGCGACGCCGATGGCTGCGGCCGGCGGTTCGCCACCGGCGAGTGCGTCTTCCGCGTTTGCGAATTTCGATCTTGGTGAACTCGAGCGGAGGCTCGGCATCATCGACGCGCGTCCAGGCGTTACGGCAAGGCCGGATCTGCCGCCGCCGCCGGTCGTGATCGAGCCGAGAGCGGACCTGAAACGTTGGGCTTCGACGCCTATGGCGCTAAAGCCGGACGGATTGTTTCGGCCGTCGACGATGTCGCCTGCGCAGCTCAAGGCACATGGCGGCTTCGATAGCGAGAAGACGCGAGTCAACGACATCGATCTTGGCGTACACAATCTCGATATCGCGTCGAATCCGCATCTTGTCGACAGCGCCGGATATCTCGGCACGTTCCGCAAGGAGAAGACCGCGCTCGAACGGATGCCGGGCACCGCTGCAAACGGCTATGTCTATTTCGTGGCGCCGACGCCGAACATGGTGGACGTTGCGGGCAGTCTCGGCCATCAGATGCATGCGCCATGGGATGGCGAAGTCGCGGCGATGGGATGGATCGACTATCCGCAAATCCGCGGATGGCGCGAAGTCAAGGATGGCGTGCCGGGCAAATACGTCGCCAACCCCGACTACCGATGGGACGTCTATGACCAGACCCGCATGGCCGGCGCACAGCCGCAATTGTCGCGCTTGCCGATCGATAACAACATCTGGAATCAAACGGGCTTCAGCGCATTCGTATCGGACGGCGGCAAAAGCGGCGAATCAAGGGAATTCAATGAGAATCCGAATGTTGCCCATGTGCTCTTCTACGATGCCGCGTGGGAGAAAGTCCGCGAACTGAACCGCCGCCAGGCCGCGGGTCTCGATTACCGCGGGCCGTTGCGTCTGCACGCATACGGCAGCGCGGACGCATCGAAAACCGGTATTTACATCGATCCGGATAACAAGGTGCAAGTCAACACGATGTACTCGACGTCGTCGACGGCCGAAGGTACCCGCCACGACTTCAGCTTTGCCGACGATGGCCGCTTTCATTTGCGCGACGACTACAACAAGGTTCTGCGCGTCGGCTCCGACGGCTATCTCCAGCTTGGTGATGCACCGTCCGATCCGGCCTCGCTGAACGGCGTATTCGAGTACGACGGAAAACACCTGATTCACCAGGAAGATATGAAATTGCTGACGACCGGTTTGTCGGTGTTTACGCCGTTCGTCGATAGCGATAACCATGGCGCGCGCAGCGAGTGGCATTTGCGCGCGCCGGACGGAAAAGATGTCGATCCGCCTCGTGTCAACGTCCATACGTTTCGCAATCATGCAAGCGGCAGTCCGCAACAGCTTCACGCGTTTTACATGGACCCCGACACTGCCTTGCCAACAGGCGCGACGCGCTTCATTACCCGGATACCCGATAACCCGTTCACGGGCAGGTTTCTCGATAACGTCGACCGGATCACGCCCGACGTAGCTCGCGACACGGCGTCATGGTTGCGCAAAAGTAACGCGGCGCTATTGTTCGATGACGGCTTTTACGCGACGTCGAACCGCCCCGATGTCATGGAAGTGCGCAGGCTCGACGGAATACCGGTATGGCAAGCCGAAGGCGTCGACGCGGATCCGGATCGCATCAGCCCGGTGCAATACAAAACACTGCTGCCGCTTTCGTCGAGTTACCGGATGCCGGACGAAACGAGGCGTCTCGTCGAAGCGCGCGAGCAACGGCGCGATCGTGTCGCTTCCATGCTGACGCCGGCGCCGACGGTCGCTGCTCAACGCTCGATTTGAACCGGTCGTTCAAATGAGTTTTTACTTGCGGCATGGTTGACCCTTTAGCGCCGGAAAGAGATCATTGCGCATAGGCTGCTTCGTTAAAGGAATGACATGAAAACGCGCTCCGGGAATCAATCTCTTTTGAAGATGCTAAGCATCTCGAAACCAATCATTCAGGCGCCCATGGCCGGTGTCAGTACGCCGGCATTGGCGGCGGCGGTATCGAATGCAGGCGGCCTGGGGTCGCTCGGCGTGGGCGCGATGAAAGCCGATGCGGCGCGCGAGGCAATCAGGCAAACGCGAGCGCGTACGCAAGCGCCGTTCAACGTCAACGTCTTCACGCATGAACCCGCGGCGGGCAATGCGACGGTCGAGAAAGCCTGGCTAGACTGGCTTGCACCGTACTTTCGCAACTATGGAGCGAACGCGCCCGAGCAGCTCAGCGAGATCTATACGAGCTTTGTGGCAGATCAGGCGATGCTCGAGGTCTTTCTCGAAGAGAAGCCCGCTGTCGTGAGTTTTCACTTCGGCTTGCCGTCGGGCAGGATTATCAGTGCGCTAAAAGACGCCGGCATTGTTCTGTTTGCATCGGCGACCAATCTGAACGAGGCGTGCGCGGCCGTCAATGCAGGCGTCGATGCACTGGTCGCGCAAGGTGTCGAAGCGGGCGGCCATCGCGGCATGTTCAACCCTGGCGAGTTCGACGAAGGGCTCGGCACATTCGCGCTCACGCGTCTGCTGGTGGAGAAATTCGATCTGCCCATCATCGCCGCCGGCGGCATCATGGATGGCGCCGGCATTGCGGCTGCACTGGCGCTCGGCGCGCAGGCGGCGCAACTCGGCACCGCTTTCGTGGCGAGCCCCGAGACCTCGATCGATAGCGGCTATCGTGCCGCACTTCTCAGCGAGCAGGCGCAACACACGGTGCTGACGTCGGCAATTTCGGGCCGGCCGGCACGCAGCATGATGAACCGCTTCACCGAGCTGGGTCTCGACGCAAATGCACCGGCGACGCCTCGGTATCCGATCGCCTACGATGCCGGCAAGGCGCTGCACGCCGCGGCGAAGGCGAAAGGCGAGTTCGGTTACGGCGCGCAATGGGCCGGGCAGGCCGCGGCGCTCGCACGCTCGCTGCCGGCCGCGGAACTGATGGCCGTGCTCGATGCGGAGCTCAAGGATGCGATCCGCGGGTTGCAGCAGTACGGCAGCTGAGGCCTGGCGCTTTGGCAGTCGCAACAAGGAAAGTGAAGGAAAGGCTCGATCGAAGGCAGCGCGTCAAGGCGCTCGAGGCGCCTTGACGCGCTGTCTTCATAGGGGCTCGACGCATTGAGCGCTGCTCACGCAGATTTCCCTTTCTTGAGCGCACGGAATTCGTCTACGGGCAAACCGCCCCAGCCCCAGTTTTCTTTTTCGACTTCCTGAATCACGACAAACGTGGCTTCCATCGGTTTGTTCAGCACGTTCAGCAGCACTTCGCTGACGCCCTTGATCAGCCTGGCTTTTTCTTCGGCCGTGACGGCGTCTTTGCCGGGCGCCGATCCTTCGCGGGTTACCTGAATGGTCACGATAGGCATGGATATCTCCGTGATATGACGCATGACATGCACAGATGCGCACAAAAAGGCGCCGTTGACGGCGCCATGCTTGCGACGTGTCGAAGCCGTCGCCTGACTGACTGTTTAATGGCCCGCGCTCTGGCCGCCATCGACGTGCAGGATCTCGCCGGTGACGAACGGTGCGTTGTCGAGGTACAGCACCGCGTTGACGATATCACTCATTTCGCCCATATGGCCAAGCGGATGCAGCGCACCGAGCGCGCCGTGCGTCTCCACCGCGTGCATCGGCGACTTGATGATGCCGGGCGACACCGCGTTGGCGCGAATACCGGTCTTCGCATATTCGATGGCGAGCGACTTCGTGGCGGCGTTCAGGCCGCCCTTGGTCAGCGAGGCGAGCACGGACGGCACGCCCGACACCGCATGGTCGGCAAGCGACGTCGTGATCTGAACTACGTGGCCGCTCTTGTTCTTTTCCATCTGCTCGATCGCGAATTGCGTGACATGAAAGAAGCCGCTCACATTGACGTTCAGGACCGCCGCGTAATCGTCAGTCGTATATTGCGTGAACGGTTTCGCGATAAAGATGCCCGCGTTATTGACGAGCGTATCGATGCGCCCGAAGTTGGAAATCGCGGCATCGATCACGCGCTTTGCGACCTCGCGATCGCCGATGTCGCCGGCAATGGTCACGATGCCGGGATCGTCGGAGGGCTTGATCGATCGTGCGGTTGCGACAACGGCATAGCCTTGCTCGCGGAATCCCTTGACGATTTCAGCACCGATGCCTTGCGATGCACCTGTGACGACTGCGACTTTATTCGGGTTGCTCATGATGTACCTCGTGAAGTTGATTGATCTGCATCGAGCCGGCGGCATCGATTGATTGACAGAGTAGGCAATGTCGTGAGGTTCGCGCATACCCGCGATGAACAAAGAGACTTAACTTCACGGAACAAATCGGTGTCGAATTGTGCGCACGCATCGCGCGAAACGCCGGAAGGCCTGCAAACAGGCGTTCGGGGGTTGGCGCGGCGACGCAACAAGGCGGCACCGCGCATTATTGATTGGGTGTAACAACGCCTGTTACATGTAGGCATGCATGCGATGGCTGTGTGCTCTCGCTGCACGCGAGGCGAAACTGAGGCAGCATTTCGCGGCGACGTTAAGCCGTGAATTTCTCGAACAAGTGCACTGAAAATCGAAGGCGTCTATATGGACACGCTCCGTAATATGAAGATCTTCGTCGAGGTCGCAGAAGCGGGCAGCTTCACGGCAGCCGCTCAGCAACTCGACACGACAACGGGCTATGTGTCGAGATCGGTTTCCGAACTGGAGGCGCATCTGCGCACGCGCTTGCTGAATCGCACGACGCGCCGAATCGCGCTGACCGAGGCCGGCGAGCGCTATCTGAGCCGGTGCCTCGCGATTCTGGAATCCGTGACGGAGGCGGAACTGGAAGCGTCGGAAGCGCATGCGAGGCCCGCCGGCACGTTAAAGGTGCATGCGATGTCGAGCATCGGGCAAAACTATGTCGTGCCCGCGGTCGCCGCGTTTCAGGAGCGCTTTCCCGCCGTAACCGTGGATCTCGTGCTCTCGCAGAATGTGCCCGATCTGCTCGAAGACGGGTTCGACGTCGCGCTGCGCGTCTCGCCCGGCGCGCTGCCCGATTCGAACTACATCTCGCATCAGCTGGGAACGGTGCGCAGCGTGCTATGCGCGTCGCCGTCATACCTCGAGGTGCATGGCGTGCCGGAATCGGTCGACGACCTGTCGCATCACATGTGTCTGCAGGTCGCGATACCGATCTTTCCGGCGGACCGCTGGACCCTGATCGGCCCCGACGGGTCGCGCGAATTTCCTCTGCCGAATACGCGTTTCAGGGTGAACTTGCCGGATGCGATGGCCGCAGCGCTTCATGAGGGAATGGGCATCGGCGCATTGCCGGCGCTGACGGTGCGCTCAGCGTTTCGTAATGGCACGCTGGTGCGTGTGCTGCCCGAATACTATCTGCAGGAACTCAATATCTACGTCGTCTATGCGTCGCGTCAGTATCTCGACGCGAAGATCAAGGCATGGGTCGAGTTCGTGAAGGAATGGGTCGCCGATGCGTTGCTGGAGGACTCGGTTGCGTTCAGGAAGCCCGCGCAAGCGAGCAGGCCGGACGAGGGTTGAGTCGCTCGCTCACGCCGTCGCGTCGCTTGCAGCGCGTATGCCGTGAGTCGCGTCGGTTACTTGCAGGCCAGAGCGGCAGCTGCGATCAGTGCGGCACCCGCTGCAATCAGCGGCTGTCCGAACGAATGCGTGCGCGCAAACAGCGCGGTCGATACGAGCGGCCCGAGAATCTGTCCCACGCCGTACGCCGCAGTCATCGTCGCCATGATGTTGAAACGTACCGTCGAGGCGATTTGCCTTGCGACCGGCATGGCGATCGTTACAGTGCCGACGAAGGTGCCGCCTACCAGCAACGCGCTCGCAAGAAACGTCGTCGCGGATTCGGCGAGCACCGGCAGCATCACGCCGGCCGCCTGCACAAGCAGGTTCAATGCCATCGAGCGGCGGCTGCCGAATCTGTGATTGAGCCAATGCCACAAGAAGCACGAGGGCACCGCGCCGAGGCCGAATGCGGCCCAGATATGAACAGGGTTGATGCCGGGCACCGCGTTTTTGACGAGCAGGGGCAGATATGTGGCAGTCGCGATATAGCCGAAGCCCGCGAGGCCATACAGGGCGACGAGCACATACGCGTTGGGCCCTGAACGATGGTGTGCGCCGTTTCTCGCGCCGGCGTCGGCGATTGCCTTTGCGTCCCGATCGTTGCCGGATTCCGCGTCTTCTGCGTCGGCGTTTTCGCTTTCGCTTTCGTCTGCGTCTTCGTCTTCGTCTTCGTCGCGGCGCGCACCGAGGCGCGTCCATGCCATCGCGGACAGCAAAAGCGTCGCTGCAGCGAGCAAGGCCCACAGTGCAGCGCTATTGAAGTGCTCCGCCGCGCCGATCGCAATGATTTCCGCGGAGACGACAATGCCGAGCCCGACGCCCGCAAATAGCACCGGCGCACCGTGATGGTGACCGACCACGTGCAGCAGCCAGATCGAAGCGGCGACGAGCGAGACCGCGCTGACGACTCCGGCAATGAATCGCACCGCGGCGATCAGAGACGGTGAGAGAGGCAGCGAAAGCACAGCAAGACATGCAATCGTCCCAATCATCGACAACTGGCACAGCCGGGCCGCATGTCCATGCTTGAAGCGGCTCATCAAAATTGCGCCGAGCAGATAGCCCGCGTAATTCGCCGACGCCGCAACCGAGCCCGCCGTCACGTCGATCACGCCATCGCGAACCATCAACGGGTACATGCCGGTAAACGAAAAGCGGCCGAAGCCCATGCCTATTGCGAGCACCAGTGCGCCGGCGACGGCTTCGAGCGTACGTGCGCCGCGCGCACGACCCATTGTGTTTTCCATCGGAATGCCTTTGTCGAGTGTGTGGCTCGGAACTGTCCGCTCTGTGCGGCGCGACAGCATGCGCCTGGCACTCTAAAAGGCGCGGCATGATTGAAACAGCCTGTATCGGGTAAAGGGATTGTTTACTGGACGATGGGGCACAACGTGGATGTGTTCGAGAACTGCGAGGCTTTGCACCGGCCAGCGCGTTGGCGTTTGCGGATCGCCGGCGGTTCGTTCGCACGGTGCCGGAACACGCGTCAGCGAAAAAGAAATTCGCAGGGGAAATAATCTCATTAGAATCGCAAGTCAGCTGCATTACGACTTGTGCATTAAAAAATTAATCTTCATTTTTAATTTTATGGACGCCAGAAAATGATAGGAATTTCCCTAAAACGCTGTTTACAATTTATAAAGAAAAAGTAACTTTCCGGTCACGTAATGTGAATAGACTCGCGCGGTTTTCATGAAACTGGACTAGTAAACCCCGGAGTCGTTCTCACATGCGTTTATACACAAATCGTTTGCCGCTGCACGCAGCGCTCGTATCAGGCGTTTTACTGCTGGCCGCCTGCGGCGGTGGCGATGACAATAACAGCAGCACGAATGCGTCGGCGCCGCCGGCACCGCCGGACCCGAGTTTCGTCGATAGCGCGCCGATTCCCGACGTGCCCGCATTCGTCGATAACATCGCGACCAATCAGCGCGGCGACGCGCGCTTCGCTACGGTAGACACTAATGCGGGTGTGCGTCTTGTCTCGCGTTTTCTTGATCTGTGGAAGCCGCTAACGCCGATCGTGGACGCGGGCGTTTCCGCGCCGCCCGTGGGATCGTTCCCGGCCATCGTGCCGTCCACGTGGACGGGCCAGCCGAACGACGGCGGCACGATCCTCAATGCTGCCGTGCTGGCCCAGAACATCCAGTTTGCGATCGACGAGACGACGAACCGCACGCAGGCCCAGGCCGACGCAGCGTATTTCGACGACCGGCGCGGCAAAGGCTATAGCGTAACCGACGGCATGGGGCCGCTTACCGACGCCTGGCGTGCCGCGGCCCAACAAACGACGTCGATCACGAGCATTCCCGCGAATGCGACGACCGTGCTGTTCAACGACATGGGGAACAATATCGGCGTCGGCGGCAGCGCGAATTCGACCTTCGGGCACGTGGTGGACCTGCTGTCGGCGATGGGCAACAACGCGTCGACGGAGCCGGCGAAGCGCTTTTACAAGTATGCACGGCCTTATCGGTGGAGCACGAGTGTGATCGTCGATCCGACACTGGTGCCGGCCGAAAGCACGGACCCGACCACCGATGGCGGTTATATCAGCGGCCACGAAGCGGAAGCCATGCGCGACGCGTTGACGATGGCTTACTGTGTGCCCGAGCGCGGCTCCGAGATGATCGCGCGCGGGCTCGAGCTGGGCGAGAACCGCATTTTTGCCGGCATGCATTCGCCGCTCGATGTGATGGCCGGACGCATGTTTGCGATCGCGGCGGCCGTGGCCAATCTGAACGATCCGGCAAACGCCGCGCTGAAGTCCGAAGCATTCCAGCAGGCGCACACGGCATTGGAAGCAGCGACGAACACGACACCGGCCAACTTCCTCGCGTTCGCGCACTCGGGAACGCTCGCTACCGACCGGTTCGCCGACTATGCGACGAACAAGGCCGACGATATCAGACGCATGACGTTCGGCTTCGCGCAGATCGAATCGACCGATGCGGCGCCTGTGGTGCCGAAGGGCGCGGAGGTGCTGCTCGAAACGCGCTATCCGTATCTGAGCGCGGACCAGCGGCGCGTGGTGATCAAGACCACTGAATTTCCGTCCGGTTTTCCGGTGATGGACGATCCGGAAGGATACGGGCGCATTGACGCATTCGCAGCGTTCAACGGCTATGGCCAGTTCAACGGCAGCGTCGTGATTTCGATGGATGCGACGCAAGGCGGCTTCAGTGCGAACGATACCTGGCGCAATGACATCACGGGGACCGGCAAGCTGACGCTCAATGGCACCGGCACGCTGCAGCTTGCCGGCAATAACGGCTATTCAGGCGGCACGCAGGTGTCGGGCGGTGCGATCGAGGCGGATTCCGCAACGGCGTTCGGTACCGGCGACGTGTATGTCGGCGCGGGCTCGGCGATTATCAGCGCGAGCGCGCCGGTGAAAGTGGGCGGCAAGTTCACGATGTTGCCGGGCACGACGCTCGAGATGGATGTCGATGGCTCGGGCGGCGGGCAACTGAATGTGGGCGGCCAACTGACGTTTGCGGGCAGCACGCTGCATGTGAAGTTCGCGAACGGCTTCACGCCGAAGGCGGGCGATACGATTGAGCTGATTAGCGGCGGTGTCGGCAACCAGCACTTCGCGACCGTGACGGTGGATGGGTTCAATGCGTCGGCCGTCTATTCGAACGGCACGGTGTCGATCCGTATCAATTCGTAGAGGCTTGTGTGCATACCGCGCGAGTCACGCGCGGGTACGGCCGGCAACGGCCATGGCGGCGACGAGCGACTGCATCGCAAGCGATTTACAATGCGGGACGTCCTTCGTTTTCCCGTCATAGTCGATGAGCCAATTTAGAGCCGTTGCACTCGAGCATGCAAGCCGCCTGATCAATCATGGGCCGACCGTGCTCGTCACCAGCAGCGACGGCGCGCGGCGCAATATCATGGCCGCCGCCTGGTCGATGCCTGTCGAATTCAAGCCGCCGCGTATCGCGATCGTTATCGACAAAAGCACGTATACGCGCGAGCTTGTCGTGGCGAGCGGCACGTTCGGCGTCTGCGTACCAGGCGTCGCCGCGGCCGATGTGACGTACGCGGTCGGTTCGTCGAGCGGGCGCGGCAGGGACAAGTTTGCCGAATACGGCATCGAGCCGATAGCAGGCCCGGTGCTGGGGTTGCCGCTCGTGGAGACGAACTGCGCAGCGTGGCTCGAATGCAGGTTGATTCGCGAGCCGCATACCGAAGAGGCGTACGATACGTGCTTCGGTGAAGTGGTGTCGGCGGCGTCCGACCCGCGCGTGTTCGACAATGGGCACTGGATATTCGATTCATCGAACGAGTCGTTGCATACCCTTCATCATCTGGGCGCCGGAAATTTCGCAAGCGCGTCGAACATACTGCGCGCCAGACCACTTCCATAGGCTTTATCCGCCGCCATTCCGCCTTTCCCGTTGCGTCATTTCGCACGTCGTTGCGGGCCGCATTGAACACCGCACCAGGGTCCATGCAAGACTTTCAAGGTCCGGGCGTGCAGATCGATCGGTAGACCGATGCGTGCTCCGGGCGCCGTTTTTATGCAACCGCAAACGGGAACGGACCTATGAATACGCCTATTTCGTGCCATCGTCGCACCGTCAACGGGATCAAGCTGCACTACACGCTTGCGGGCGATGGCCCTCCGGTCGTGCTGCTGCACGGCTTTCCCGAAACGTCGCATACATGGCGGCGGCAGATACCGGTATTGAGCCGCCACTATCGGTTGATCGTGCCGGACCTGAGAGGCTATGGCGCCTCCGATAAGCCGGTGAGCGGCTACGACAAGCGCACGATGGCGAACGACATCAAGGAACTGCTCGCGACGCTCGGCATATCCCGCGCCGCGGTGATCGGGCATGACCGCGGCGCGCGCGTCGCGACGCGACTCGTGAAAGATCATCCGTCGCTGGTCGCGCGCTTTGCGGCACTCGACAATATTCCGACGCGCATGATTTTCGAGCGCATGAATGCCGATTTTGCGCAAGCGGGCTGGTTCTTTTTCTTCAACGGCGTGCGCGATCTGCCCGAAGCACTCGTGCAAGGGCGCGAAGAAGTGTGGCTGCGCCATATTTTCACATCGTGGCTCTACGACATCAGCGCGATCAGCGATACGGACATCGAAATCTATCGCCGCGCGTATGCGGCGCCCGGCGGTTTGCGCGGCGCATTCGAGGACTACCGCGCATGGCGGCAGGATTTCGAGCAGGACAAGCAGGATGCGAACGTGAAAATATCGATGCCGACACTTGCGCTATGGGGTGCCGAGTTCGACGGGGCGAAATTCGTCGACATGCGCGAACTCTGGAACGAAATGGCCTCGGACCTTACGTGCGCGCCGATCGCGCTAGCGGGCCACTTTCCACACGAAGAGCGGCCGATCGAAACGAATGAAGCGCTGCTTGCTTTTCTGCGCGACTGGAAGGGGTGACATCGAGCGATGAAATCGTTGTTGGCTGAATGTAGGGTGGATGATGTATCCATACGCAATGAAAGCGTTTATCGCGCGAATAGCGCGAAACAAGGCGCTTTTATCGCGAGAATGCGCCGCGCCTTCGTGCCTTAAGCTTCAGGCGTGGGGCCATATCGGCTTCCCTCGCGGCCCTGCATCATGCCAGCCGCCGCGGCGCATTCAAATCGACGACCATGGCCACACTTCCGACCGGCGAACCGCGCCAGCAGCAGCAAACGCAATCGCAGCGACAGCACGTCCAGCAACATCACCCGTGGCCAGACGCGCCTCGTCCCGAGGGGCCCTACGCCGAGGCGCTCGCGAAGGTGAAGCCGCTTATCGATGCGAACGCGCCGATGAGCGATGCGGATCTGGTTCAGGCGCTCAATATTGCCGCGATCAGTTCGCTTGGCCTCAAGCAGCCGGAGGACGCCGAACGCTATTGGCGCCGCGCGATCGACGTGCAGCCCGATTTTGTCGAGGCGTATAACAGCCTCGGCATTCTGTTTAAAGGAATGGGGCGGCTCGACGAGGCGGAGTCGATTTACCGGCGGTTGCTGTCCGTGCGTCCCGACTATGTGGAAGGGCACAACAACCTCGGCGCGGTGCTGTTCGATCTGAACCGTCTGCCCGACGCGGAAGCCGCCTATCGCAATGCGATTGCGCGGCGCGCCGATTGCACGGAGGCTTATCACAACCTCGGCAAGTTATTGCATGCCACAAAGCGTTTTGCCGAGGCGGAAGAGGCCTATCGAAAAGCCTTGCAGCTGCAGCCGAATCTCGTCGAAAACCATGTTCACCTCGGCAATACGCTGCAGCGACTGAACCGGCTTGCCGAAGCAGACGATGCCTATCGACGCGCGCTCGCGATCCGCATCGACATTCCCGAAGTGCACCACAACCGTGGAATCGTATTGAAGATGCTTGGCAGATTGAGCGAGTCGGAGGCGTCGTATCGTCGTGCGATCGCGTTCCGCCCGAGTTTTCACCTCGCCCGGTTTTCGCTCGGTTCGTTGCTGCTCAGTATCGGCCGCTACGAAGAAGCGTGGCGGCTTTACGAATCGCGCTACAAACAGGAAGGGAACATCCATCACCATAGCGCGTCGGTGCTGCGCTGTCCGCGCTGGCGCGGCGAGCCGCTCGCGGGCAAGCGGCTGCTCGTCTGGCAGGAAGACGGGCTCGGCGACATGATTCAGTTCGGACGCTATCTGCCGCTGCTCGAAGCGCAAGGCGTGACGCACATCACGTTCGCTTGCGCGAGTGCATTGCGGCGCCTGTTCGAGCGTGTCGATTGCGTCGACGACGTGATGAGCCACGGCGAAGCGTTGCTGCGCTCGGATACGTACGACATGTGGACGAGCCTGATCAGCGTTCCCGCGTATCTGCACACGACGTTGCGTACGATTCCACCGGCGCTGGCCCTGACGGCGGACCCCGCGCTCGTGCGGCAATGGGCCGGGCGCCTCGCAGCGTTGCCCGCGGGAGGCAAGGTCGGCCTCGTCTGGAGGGGCAATCCGAAGCATCACAACGATGCGAACCGGTCGGTGCCGTCGCTGGCGGCTTTGGCGCCGCTGTGGAGCGTGCCGGGTATCCGCTTTGTGAGCTTGCAGAAGGGGCAGGGCGAAGACGAAGCCAAAGCGCCGCCCGCTAAACAGCCGCTGCTGCATCTCGGATCGGAGGTCGCGGACTTTGCCGATACCGCCGCGATCGTTTCGCAGCTCGATCTGCTGATTTGCGTCGATACGTCGACAGCACATCTTGCGGCGTCGCTTGGCAAGCGCTGCTGGGTGCTGCTGCCGGCGCATGACGTGGACTGGCGATGGCTGCGCGAACGCAGCGATTCGCCGTGGTATCCCGATACCGTGCGGCTGTTCAGGCAAGCGGAAGACGAAGGGTGGGGCGCGCCGATCGAGCGTGTGCGCGAGGCGTTGAGCAACGTCGAGTTCTGATAGCCGACTGGTATCACCCAAGCTCGAACGTCGTGATGCCGAACACATGCGCAAGCGCAATCGCCGGCGCGGCCTTCGTGTACATGCGCGCGGTCTCGAACACGCTTGCCATTCCATACTCTCGTGCGAGTGCGATCGCCTCGGTATTCGGTTCCGGGACATCGAGCACGAAGGTTTCGCCTTCGCGATGTGAAATCAATGCATCGAGCAGCGCTTGCGCCGTTGTTGCGTCATCGGCGAAGAGCGGTCCGATCTTATGGCCGTTGCAGCATTTGCGCAGCACGCCATAGCCTCGAATATCCCGATCATGCATCGCGGCAAGCGCGATCGAATCCGGTTGCACGATCCAGTTCGCCAGAAACCGCTCGCGCGACGCAGGAAAGTGCGACAGGTCATATGGCATCAATTGCGCGAATGGCAATCCGCGAAGTTCCTTGATCGCGACACTCGGCATTCGAGCGCGCCTCGGCCGCGCTATGCCCTGAAACCGCACGTTCCGATGCGCGAGCTGAAAACCGGATTTACGGTAATTGTCTTGCTGCTCGACAACACCATCGAGGCCGATATTGCGGCCCGCGAGATATGTCATTGCGTGTTGCCAGATCCGGTAGCCAAAGCCTTTGCCGCGAAATTCCGGCCTCACGATATAAAGGCCGATAAAGCCGAAGTGCCCGCCGTATCGCACTGCGGAGATCGAGCCGACCGGTTCGCCTCGCAGCGTGCCGATAAAGAATCCATCCGGGTCCGCCGCCTGAAAACAGGTCGCGTCATGCAGACCAGGGTTCCATCCTTCTCGTTGCGCCCAGTGGATGGCCAGTTCGACTTCGTCGGGCCGCATCGGGCGAACGGTGAAATCGTCCTGGGTATCGATGGCTGCGCTCATCTTGCCTCCGCGATCGGTTTCCTCGGCGTTCAGTTTAACGCTCGTTTCGCGGCGGGCGAAATCAGGTCGTTACCCGGCAAAAATATCGCAGCAGTTGCGATGTGGCGGCCCGTTCAGGTCTACAGTACCGTTCTATGCATCGTTTTGACCGTCAATACCGGATCGGGAGACACGCGTGAAAAGACAGGTGGGAGTGATCGGTTTGGGGGCGATGGGGCTCGGCGTCGCGCGTTCGCTGCTAAGGGCGGGGTTTCCCACGCATGCCTATGATCTGCGCAGCGACGTGCTGCAGCGCTTCGCGAACGAAGGCGGCATCGCGGCGCAGAGCCCCGCGGCGCTTGGCGCGCAGTGCGATGTCGTGATCACGCTGGTCGTCAATGCGCAGCAGACTGACACGGTGCTATTCGGCGACAACGGCGCCGCGACCGCGATGAAACCGGGCAGTGTCGTGCTTTCGAGCGCGACCGTGCCGCCCGCTTTCGCGGTGGGCCTCGCGAAGCGCCTCGAGGCAAGCGGGCTCCTGATGCTCGACGCACCGGTATCGGGCGGCGCCGCACGCGCTGCAACGGGCGAAATGACGATGATGACATCGGGCCCGCAAGCCGCGTACGAAGTGTGCGAGGACGTGCTCGGCGCAATTGCGGGGAAGGTTTACCGGCTCGGCGCGGAACACGGCGTCGGATCGAAAGTGAAAATCATCAATCAGCTGCTGGCCGGCGTGCATATCGCGGCGGCGGCCGAAGCGATGGCGCTGGGGCTGCGCGAAGGCGTCGACCCGGACATGCTTTATGACGTCATCACGCATAGCGCCGGCAATTCGTGGATGTTCGAAAATCGTGTGCCGCATATTCTGCATGGCGACTATGCGCCGCTGTCCGCGGTTGACATCTTCGTCAAGGATCTTGGCCTTGTGCTCGATACAGCGCGCGCGACGAAGTTTCCGCTGCCGCTATCGGCGGCCGCGCATCAGCTGTTCATGATGGCGTCGACGGCCGGGCACGGCGGCGAGGACGATTCGGCGGTCATCAAGGTGTTTCCGGGCATCGACTTGCCGAAGTCGGCATGACGCCCTGGGTAGCGGCACGGGCGCGTGCGGATCGGCGTCAGAACGCTGTGCCGATCTGAAACTGGAATTTCTGGTACTGATCGCCCGTATGTTTGACGAGCGGGAAGCCAAGGCTTAGCTTGAGCGGCCCGATCGGCGAAATCCACGCAAGGCCGACGCCGTAGCCGTAGCGCAAGCCGTTCGCGCCGGTCGTCGTGCCGCCCTGGCCCGGATCGCCCCACACGTTGCCGCCGTCGAAGAACGTGAACACGCGCAGCGTGCGGTCGTATCCGGTGCCGGGCAGCGGAAACGTCAGTTCGATATTGCCGACCGCAAGGCGCGAACCGCCGATCGGATCGCCGGTGGTCGAGTCGCGCGGCCCGAGCGAACTCGGTTCATATCCGCGCACCGAGCCGATACCGCCGGCAAAGTAATTCTTGAAGATCGGGAATGTCTGGCCGTCCAGCCCCTTGCCGTAGCCGCCCTGAAAGTTGAGGCCCAGCACGAAGCCGCGCGCGAACGAGTAGTAATACTGCGCCTGCGCGTCGAATTTCACATAGGTCGTGTTGCCGGCCGGCGTGCCGTACTCGGCATTTGCCTGCGTGAAGTAACCGCGGCTCGGCACGAGTGCGCTGTCGCGGTCGTCTCGCGACCAGCCGACCGTGACCGGCACGTTGTTGACCACGCGGCCGAATTCTTTCACGTAGTCGATATACGACTGCGGCGTTTGTCCGTCGATGTCGAGCCGGTTCTGTTCAAGACCGACGCCGAAAAACACGGTGTCCGCCTCAGAAAACGGAATGCCGAATTTCGTATCGGCGCCGACCGTGATGATCCGGAAGCTCGAATCCGTCGAGAAGATCAGCGGCTGCACGGTGCGGTAATACGCATCGGTAATGCGCTTGATGCCATCCACCGTGAAGTACGGGTCGACCTGCGTGACGGTCAGCGTGCGGAACGTCTTCGCGGTGTTCACGTTCACCGACAGGCTCGTGCCTGAGCCGAATACGTTGTCCTGCGACACGCCAGCCGACAGCACGACCTTGTCCGTCGACGAGAAGCCCGCTCCGAGCGTGATCGCGCCGGTCGGCTTTTCGGTCACATCGACGTTGACGTCGACCTGATCGTCGGTGCCTTCCACAGGCACGGTAGTCACATCGACATTCGTGAAATAGCCGAGCCGGTTGATGCGGTCCTTCGAGAGGGCGAGCTTGCTCGAATCGAACCACGAGCTTTCGAGCTGGCGCATTTCGCGGCGCACCACCTCGTCGCGCGTGCGCGTATTGCCGGTTACGTTGATGCGGCGCACGTAGACGCGTTTGCCCGGGGTCACCTGCAGCGTCAGATCGACCTTGTGATGTTCCTGATCGATCTGCGGCACCGCGTTGACTGTAGCGAACGCGTAGCCGTATTCGCCGAGTTTGTCGACAATTGCCTTCGTCGTGGCCTGCAGTTTCTCCGCGGAGAATCGTTGGCCCGGCTTGACTGTCACAACCTTCTGCAGTTCTGCCTCGCGGTCGAGCAGATTGCCCGCGAGTTTGATGCTCGAAATGGTATACGGCTCGCCCTCGTGCAGCGTAACCGTCAGATACATATCCTTGCGGTCCGGTGTAATCGACACCTGTGTCGATTCGATATTGAACTCGAGATAACCGCGATTCAGGTAGTACGAGCGGATATGTTCGAGGTCGCCGGTGAGTTTTTCCTTCGAATACAGATCGTTTTTGGTGTACCAGGAGAACCAGTTCGGCGTGGACATTTCCATTTCATCGCGCAGCGTGCTCGTGCTGAACACCTTGTTGCCGATGAAGTTGATCTGGCGGATCTTCGCGCTCGGTCCTTCGATAACCGAAAACAGCAGGCCGACGCGGTTACGGTCGATCGGCGAAATGGTGGTGGTGACTTCGGCCGCGTAATAGCCGCGCGTCAGGTATTGGCGCTTCAGTTCCTGTTCGGCCCTGTCGACGAGCGCCTTGTCGTAATAGCGGCCTAACGAGAGACCCACCGCATTCAGCGCCTTCAGCAGATTGTCTTTCTCGAACTCGTGAATGCCCGCGAAATCGATCGTGCCGATGGCCGGACGTTCGGCCACGGTGACGATCACCACGCTGCCTTCGGTGGAAATTCTGACGTCGTTGAAAAAACCCGTCGCGTAGAGCGCTCGAATGGCTTCGGATGCTTTGTCGTCGGTAAACGTATCGCCTTTCTTGATCGGCAGATACGAGAATACCGTGCCCGGTTCGACCCGTTGCAGCCCGTCGATGCGGATGTCCTGGACCACGAATGAATCGGCCGCGTGCGCCGATACAGCCGCCATGCTCAAGCCAACCAAGGTGAAAGACCGCGCGCAGCGTGATAGTAATATTCGTGACTTCATGCAGCTTGCTGTGTTTGAGCTCGTTGAATGGAGCTTGTTGTAATGAGGCCCGACCGGCTATTGCAGCCGCAGTCCTGAAAGATCGCGGCTCTTCGCAAGACCGGTTGCGAGCGCAAGCACCTCGGTCATATGCGCTGCTTGCGAGCGGTGAAGCTGAAAGGACAACTCGGCGCCTCCGGGCAACCGGAACGTAAAGATCAGATAGGGCTTTCCGTCGGCATCCTTGCCGAGCGCCCATGCTTCGCAAGGCATGGCGAACTTGACGCTCTTTTTCTTGTGACGGATACGCTCGGACGAACCGATTGCGTTCGAAAGCGCCGCCAGCAGCTCGTGCATGACCGAGCAATGAAGCGCGATGCGATCGGGCTGGTTGCTGTTCAGGATCAGATACTGACCATCCGCGGTCAGCTCGAAGCCTTTGAACGAATCGATCGCAACGGCGGACGGGGGGGCCATACCTGTTCACTCCATAACAAGCCAGTCATGGAGGTTAGGCGAGATCGGCGACGTTCATGTTACCTGCGGGTTACTGCAGATTTCTTGCGCGCGGCTGATGAAAAAGCGGGGGACGTACGACCGATTGCAAGCGTGGCCGCAATGCGCTTGCAATCGGCGTGCGATGGTCGGGCGTAGTTTTAGCAGCGTGCATTTCTTACGTCCGGCCTTGAGCGCACTTGCTGATTGCTACGTTTGCAGTTCGCGAATCGGCGCGCCGGCCAGCCACGCGTGAAGCGATTCGACGATCTGCGGATACGCGCGGCGATAGGTGTTTTCAGTCACGTAACCGATGTGCGGCGTGGCAAGCACATTCGGCAAATAGCGATACGGATGCGTAAGCGGCAGCGGCTCTTCATCGAATACGTCAAGCGCAGCGCCTGCAATGCGTTGCGTCTGCAGTGCGTCGATCAACGCCGGCTCCGAAACGATCGGGCCTCGCGACGTGTTGACGAGGTAGGCGGTATGTTTCATCGACGCAAGCTCGGCTGCACCGACAAGGCCGCGCGAACGGTCGCCGAGCTTCAGGTGGATCGATACGATGTCCGCTTCGCGAAATAGCGTCGCCTTGTCCACGTATTTCGCACCGGCCTCGGCGGCGCGCTCGGGCGTCAGATTCGGGCTCCATGCAATCACATTCATCTCGAACGCGGCACCGAAGCGCGCGATCTGCTTGCCGATACCGCCGAGGCCGAGCACGCCGAGTGTTTTGCCGTTGATGTCGACACCGACGCTCGTTTGCCAGCCGCCCGCGCGTACCGATGCGGACTCTCGATGCAGATTGCGCGTGATCGCGAGAATCAGACCCCACGTGAGCGCTGGTGTCGCCGCAGGTTCACCCGCATTGGTGCCGGAGACGACGATGCCGCGCGCCTTCGTCGCATGCAGATCGATTGCGGCATTCCACATGCCCACGGTAAGTCGGAGGCCAAGCGGTCTTAGGAAGACAAAACATTCTACCAACTCCTTGGCTCACAGAACGACATGGCTACG
>NZ_JAVHZD010000104.1:0-783 GCF_031119615.1 Paraburkholderia sp. SARCC-3016
TTGGCTCCCCGACCTGGGCTCGAACCAGGGACCTACGGATTAACAGTCCGGCGCTCTACCGACTGAGCTATCGGGGACCTGCACGGGAACCACTACAGAGGCAGAACCAGAGGAGGCACGACCCAGGCAGGGCGAAACTTCAACTCGACTGGATTCGGTACATAAAAAAGCCCGTTATAAAAACGGGCCTTTGCAATTCTTGGCTCCCCGACCTGGGCTCGAACCAGGGACCTACGGATTAACAGTCCGGCGCTCTACCGACTGAGCTATCGGGGAACAACAAACAGCAGAGAAGCGAAATTGTATGAGGTGCCAGGCGGCCTGTCAATAGCTGCAGCGGCGGCTGTAGCGGCGCGCTTGCGACGGGCAGCGCGGCCGGATCATTAAACCGGGATCACCGCAACCTTGTCATCACAATTGGACTTTGGCCCGCAGCTTCAACCCTGATCAACGCTCGAGCAGCGAGAGCTTTTCTTTCACGTCCTTGAATTCGTCTGCCTCGGGCAGCGGCGCTTTCGTTTTCGTGATGCTCGGCCATCCTTTGGCGAGCTCCGCGTTCAATTCAGTGAAGTGCTGCTGGTCGCCCGGCACGTCCTCTTCGGCGTAGATGGCGTTCACCGGGCACTCGGCGACGCACACAGCGCAATCGATGCACTCGTCCGGATCGATCGCGAGGAAGTTGGGACCTTCGCGAAAGCAGTCGACCGGAAGTCGGAGGCCAAGCGGTCTTAGGAAGACAAAACATTCTACCAACTCCTTGGCTCACAGAACGACATGGCTACG
>NZ_JAVHZD010000105.1:0-762 GCF_031119615.1 Paraburkholderia sp. SARCC-3016
CATTGGCTACCGTGTCGAGCCACTCGCGCAACTGGCGATTCATGTCACCAAGGTTCTGGAACCGGCGTGCGAGGAAGAAGTCCTGCCGGATATAGCGGTACGGTCGCTCGATCTTACCCTTGGTCTTGGCGCGATATGCCTTGCAGGCACGCGGTGCAAAACCGTAATGCTGTGCAAACGCGACCAGCTTCGCGTTATAGACGATGTGCTTCTCGGCCTCACCGAGCACAGCGGTCTTCATCCGGTCGTAAAGAATCTCTCGCGGCACACCGCCCAGGTGCCCGAACGCTTCCATATGACAGCGCAGCACCGTCTGCAGGTCCTGATGCTCGACGAAGCGGCCCCACAGGTAACGGCTGTGCCCCAGCACGATCGAGAACAGCCAGATCGAGCGGCGCTGGCCCGGGACGTCATCGAATTCAACATTGAAGTGCGCGAAGTCCACCTGGGCCTGGTGACCGGCAGGCGTTTCGAAGCGGACCTCGAAGCCGCGTTGGCGTGGCGGCCGGACCTCGCGAACCAGGTCACCCAGCGCCGTGCGACCGCCCACGTAACCCATCGCCCGAACCTCCCTTAGCAGACGCTCAACGCTCAGATCGGGAAACTCACGCACGCGTTCGGTCACGTAACTGGCGAAATGGTCCACTACACACGGCCGCGGCGCACGCGGACCGTAACGCGGCGCCTGTACGCCGTTCCTGATGTATTTGCGAACCGTCTTGCGATCCATACCGAGTCGAGCGGCGATGGCCGAGATACTCA
>NZ_JAVHZD010000106.1:0-761 GCF_031119615.1 Paraburkholderia sp. SARCC-3016
CCACCAGAAATATTGGTGGGAACCAAATTACCTCCGTTCACTGCTCTCAGGAGAACGGCCGCCGTGAGGTGCTTACGACTGGAGCGAGGACTGGGCCGTTATCAATGGCGAGCGCACCAAGCTGCAGGTCGCGCAGCTCAAGCTCAGCCACAGCCGCGCGTTCTTCCTGCGTGCCTACCTGCTTCAGACTCACGAGATGCTGTTCGACGCGCACTATCACGCGTTCGTCGCCTGGGGCGGCATTCCACGCCGCGGCATCTATGACAACATGAAGACCGCCGTTGACAGAGTGCGACCCGGCAAGGTGCGCGAGGTCAACGCGCGCTTCAGCGCGATGGTTAGCCACTACCTGTTTGACGCCGAGTTCTGCAATGTCGCCTCGGGCTGGGAGAAGGGGCAGATAGAGAAGAACGTTCAGGACAGCCGTCACCGGCTGTGGCAGAAAGCGCCGGCGTTCGGCTCGCTCGCCGCGCTTAACGACTGGCTGGCCGACCAGTGCGTGCTGCTGTGGCAACAGACGCGGCACCCGGAGCACGACACGACTATTTGGGATGCGTGGGCGGCCGAGCGCCCACACCTGATGCCGGTGGGCCAGCCATTCGATGGCTTCGTCGAACATACCAAGCGCGTTTCGCCCACCTGCCTGGTGAACTTCGAGCGCAACCGCTATAGCGTACCGGCGTCGTTTGAGGTTGACCCGCTTCAACGGCCAGATTTGCAGTTGAGATCAGTACGATATTGATCCTCCGTTAAGCGTTGAG
>NZ_JAVHZD010000107.1:0-698 GCF_031119615.1 Paraburkholderia sp. SARCC-3016
CGGCCTCCGATATGCCGACGCCCTCGGTCATCGCCAGCTTCACGGCCTCTTCACGGAATTCCTTCGTGTAGACAGCCCTGGGGATTCGGTTCATGTTTGCCTCCATTCCCAAATTCTACGGAATGTTGGCGTCTACTTTCTCCGACCGGCCTCATCGATGGGGACAGCGGGCGATGCGTATGACAACGCGATGTGTGAGTCGTTCTTCGGAACACTCGAAGCCGAACTTGTCAACGTCGGCCGTAATTTCCCCAGAAGTGTCGAAGTAAAATTCCCCACCCTGTGCAAACGGTGATCAGCCGGCGATGTGATCGGGTGAACTCCTTCGCGGTCGGCCCGGACGCCGGCGGACCGGTTCGGCGGGCGCATGGTTCAGGGAGGACGGGCGGTTACGCAAGTGATCAGGCAAGAGATCAGCGTGTTCGCGCAAGCGATACGACGAGCCCTCGATCTGCACGACGATCGCGTGATGCAGCAGCCGGTCGAGCAACGCCGCGGCGACGACGCTATCGCCGAACACGTCGCCCCATTCGCCGAAGCTGCGGTTGGACGTCAGGATGATCGCGCAACGTTCGTAGCAGGCATTGACGAGCTGGAAGAACAGGTTGCCGCCGTTGGAGCCGATCGGCAGGTACCCGATCTCATCGATTAATGTTGTGCGCAACATTAATCGATTTATGTGCAGCACGCAGTTATGT
>NZ_JAVHZD010000108.1:0-683 GCF_031119615.1 Paraburkholderia sp. SARCC-3016
GGCTGTCTACACGAAGGAATTCCGTGAAGAGGCCGTGAAGCTGGCGATGACCGAGGGCGTCGGCATATCGGAGGCCGCACGTCGGCTTTCAATATCGATAAAGACCCTGGCGAACTGGGTGCGTGCCGCGAAGGCCGGCAAGCTCGAAAGCGTCGGTCAGCATCAAAAGCCACTCACGGAAATGGAAGCTGAGCTGGGGCGGGTCAAGCGGGAGCTGGCCGAAGTGAAGATGGAGCGCGATTTACTAAAAAAATTCGCGACGTACTTTGCGAAGGAGTCGCGGTGAGGTACGGCGTGATTGAACAGATGCGACAGGACTATCCGGTCCCACCGATGTGCCGGCTGCTGGGCGTCTCGGTTAGCGGCTATTACGCCTGGCGCAGGCGGCCGCTCCCGTTGCGGGCACAACAGGAGCCTCGCCTCGAAGCCGAAGTGCTTGCTGCACACCAGCGCACACGTGAGAGCTTTGGCCCCGAACGCTTGCAGAGGCACCTCGGGGAACAAGGTGTGCATATCGGCGTTCACCGCATAAAAAGGCTGCGTAAAAAGCTTGGGTTGCGCTGCAGACAGAAACGCAAGTTCAAGGCGACGACCAATTCAAGGCACGAGCTGCCAGTGGCGCCGAACCTGTTGAACCAGGATTTCGCCGCAAGCGCGCCAAATCAGGCCTGGTGTGGTGACAT
>NZ_JAVHZD010000012.1:0-210689 GCF_031119615.1 Paraburkholderia sp. SARCC-3016
CAAGCGGTCTTAGGAAGACAAAACATTCTACCAACTCCTTGGCTCACAGAACGACATGGCTACGATCCGACTTGCGCCCCGATCATGACGAGAACCGGCTTTTACGCAGCTGACGCTTCACTTGAACCCGATGTCGGAAGCTTCTGTTCTTCTGCATACTGGCAAAGGAATTCCTGCGCGGCCGCGGAGGGACCAGGCTGGCGGCCGCCAACGAATGATGCAGGAACCAGAACGCACGATCACGACGAGATCAAAATCTTTCGTTGGCAAATGGCCACGCCACACACTGAAGAGCTGGTGAGCCGAACCGACGAAAGCCACTTCTCGATTGCGGTGAATCTCAAGACTACGAACGTCGACCTGAAGCTGCACGGCCAGTCGGTACTCGATGGCCCGGTTACGGCCGGCATGGTCCAGATTACCCCGCGAAACAGGAAGACCAGGGTCCTGTTTCGCTCCTCGTGCGAAGTTTTGCATCTCGTTGTCCCGGTGAAAGCAATCGATGCTTCATACGCGGCGAATCACGGGCATAGCCCTATACACGATCAGTGGCGCTCCGATTTTCTTCTCTATCCGGATATGGAGATCGAGCGCCTTGCGCGTACGTTAAATAGCGCGCGGGAGATAGTTTCGCCTCTTGGCCGACTGTATTCGCAGAGCATTGCGCACGCGATTGTCGCCCGCGTGCTGGACAGACTTTCAACGCGGCAACCGCAGCCGCGGGTTAACAAGCTTCCGCTGTGGCGACTGCGTCGTGCGCTCGACTACATAGAGAAAAACCTCGCGACGCCTGTCCGGCTCGAAGACATTGCGGCATGCGTCGGCTTGACGCGAATGCACTTTGCGTCGCAGTTTCGACTCTCGACCGGATTTTCACCGCATGGCTATCTGTTGCGCCGACGAATCGAGCATTCGGAAGAACTCCTGCGGCAACCATGCCTGACCGTGTTCGACGTCGCGCAACGATGCGGCTTTTCCACTCACGCCCATTTCTGTGTGGTTTTCAAGCGTCACACTGGCTACGCCCCAGCGGCGTGGCGGGCGCAACACGATCTTAGTGTCTGATCGACCCAACGCGACCCGATTGAAGCGCCATGTTTGCCCAAGGAAAAATCATGACCAACACGATGAAAGCCGCCATCCTCGAGACGTATGGAAAGCCGTTAAGAATTGCGGATATCCCCGTGCCGGCGCCCGCACCGGGCGAGGCGCTCGTACGCATCGCCGCGAGCGGTATCAATCCGCTCGATACGAAAATCCACGCCGGTGCCGCGGAACACGCGCGCCATCCGGCGCCGGCGATTCCAGGAATGGACCTTGCCGGTACCGTCGAAGCAGTGGGATCGGCCGTGACCGACTTGCGGCCGGGTGACACGGTCTATGGCGTGACCGGCGGCGTCGGGGGACTACAGGGCACGCTGGCCGAATATGCCGCTGTCGACGCAGATCTGCTGGCAGTCAAGCCAGCGAATATTTCAATGCGGCAGGCAGCGGCGCTGCCGACCGTGCTGATCACCGCGTGGAACGGCTTAGTGGATCGGATGAACGTCCGCACCGGAGAAACGGTGCTGATCCAGGGCGGCGCCGGCGGTGTGGGCCATATCGCCATCCAGATCGCACGCGCATTGGGAGCGGTACCTTTCGCAACCGGATCGGCACATAGCCGCGCTGTCATCGAACGCCTGGGCGCGGTTTTCATCGACCGCACAGAACCTCCCTCGGACTACATAGCACGCCTGACGGAGGGGCGCGGTTTTGACCGCGTCTATGACACCGTGGGCGGCGCCTCTCTGGACGCATCGTTCCAGGCCGTGCGGCGCTTCGGGCACGTGGTCAGTTGCCTCGGCTGGGGCACGCATCTGCTGGCCCCGCTTTCCTTCAAGGAAGCGACGTATTCAGGCGTGTTTATTCTGGCGCCGCTGCTGTCGGGCAGCGGACGGCGGCACCACCGTGCCATTCTCGAGCGGGCCAGACACATGATCGAATCCGGTCAGGTGATGCCGATACTCGACGAGCGACGCTTCGATCTGAACGACATCTGCGATGCGTACCGCACCATTACAGAAGGCGCCGCGAGGGGAAAACTGATTGTCGATATTGCTGAGTGACGGCGCAGCAAAAACGGAAACGACTATGCCCAGTGAGAAAGACTGCGAGCGAGCGGAATATTCCGCCCTTCATTTTCATAACCACGGATCCAATGTTGGAACTCGCGAGGCAACCCACTTTGTCTCATAACCTTTTCGTTGATTCAAATTTCCATGGATAACTGAATCCTGGAATCGCGGATCGCCGGTAGATCTGCCTCATCCAAAGCATGAACGGCGCCATGACATGAAGAAGATTTATCTGCTCGGCTTGATTCCCCCCTCACTGAACGTGGTGGGAGCCGTTTTGTCCACCCGGCCGCATGATGTCATCATCGGCATACCGGCCATGCTGTTCTGGGTCGTCGGATGCGTAATTGTCACGTCGATCGTCATGCGACTCATCTACATTCTAGACATGTGTGTCAAGAAAGACCCCCTGGATCCATCATAGCTTACTGATATTGGCCCCCCGTGAGCCCTCCTCTACTTATCATCGCGTTCACCTTGCTTGCGGTCCTTGTGCTCGCCGTGACTGCTCGCCGACGTGTTCGCATGAATCTGGAGGAATGGAGCATCGGCGGCCGCGGCTTCTCCGCGCCGCTCGTTTTTGTGCTTATGGCTGGCGAGATCTATACGACGTTCACGCTGCTAGGCGCAAGCGGGTTTGCATACGGTTACGGCGGCGCATCGCTCTACATCATCGTCTATACGACACAGGCCTTCGTCCTGTCCTATTGGCTCCTGCCTGCCATCTGGCGGTTCGCGAAAGAGAACGAACTGCTGACGCAAGCCGATTTCTTTGCCAGGAAGTACGACAGCACGCCACTCGGCCTGCTAGTAGCGTGCATCTCGCTCACCGCGCTGCTGCCGTATCTGATCCTGCAATTCAAGGGGCTTGGCATTCTGGTATCGGCAACGTCCTACGGTTCGATATCGAGCAAAATAGCTATTTGGGTCGGTGCGGCTGTCATGGGCGTCTACGTCATGGCGGCCGGCATGCATGGCTCCGCTGTTACCGCCGTCGTGAAAGACGTGCTCGTGCTGAGCGTCTGCGTCTTTCTTGGCGTTTATCTCCCCATTCACTATTACGGAAACCTGCCCGGCATGTTCAGCGCGATAGATGCGGCAAAGCCCGGCTTCCTGTCGCTTTCGGCGCACGGCAAGAATCTCACGTGGTATGTATCCACCATAACGGTCTGCGGGCTCGGGATGTTCATGTGGCCGCATACGTTCAGTTCCGTATTCACGGCAAAAAGCGACGATCATTTCCGCCGCAACGCGTCGGTCATGCCGCTCTACGCTCTTGTCATGCTTTTCTCGATGTTCGTCGGAATGGCCGCCGTTTTGCGGATTCCACCGCTCAAGGGCGGACAGATCGATCTCGCACTGCTGCGTCTATCGATCGCGACCTTCAACCCGTGGGAGGTCGGAGTAATCGGCGCGGCCGGCTTGCTGACCGCGCTCGTCCCCGGTTCCATCATGCTGGTGTCGGTGGCGACCCTGTTCACCCAGAACGTCTACCGTCCCCTGGCTCCACGTGCGACCGATGAGCGCCTCGCACGCGTGGCGAAATTCGCTGCCGCGGCGTTCACCCTGCTCTCGGCTGCCATCGCGCTTTATGACGTACAGAGCATCGTTGCGTTGCTCATCATGGGCTACAACCTGGTCACACAGGTGCTGCCCGCGTTGCTTGCCAGCCTGCTGACGAATAATCCGGTAAATCGGCTCGGCGCCGCGGTCGGGATGACGACCGGACTCGCGGCCGTGCTGACCATGTACTGGACCGGGGGCATGTTCGCCGGCCTTTTCCCCTCGCAATCGTGGATTGCCGATATCAATCCGGGACTGGTGGCCCTTCTTCTGAACGTCGCAACGATGGTTGCCGTCAGCACACTCACAGCGCACAAGGTCATTGACGTGCGAACCTGACAGGTAACGCGCGCCGCGTCATTAACGCTGCCGTAAAGGGAACACGCATGTCCTATGTACTCGCTGCAAGCGAAGGCGAGGCGCTCGAAGCGCTCGACAATCCGGACTTCCGCATCGTGTGCGGCGGCACGGACTGGTTCGGGAGCCCGCACGGCCGCGCGGCGCGCTCGGCAAGCGTGGGACTGGTCGACATCAGCCGCATTCCTGCACTTCGCGCGATTTCGCTCAACGACGGCTGGTTGAGAATCGGCGCCGCGACCACCTGGTCCGATATAGTGCGCTATCCGCTCGAGCCGAGGTGGCGCGCGCTACAGGACGCGGCACGGATGGTCGGCTCGGCGCAGATCCAGCATCGCGCGTCCGTCGGCGGCAACCTGTGCAATGGCTCGCCGGCAGCGGACGGCACGGTGGCATTACTCGCACTCGATGCAGAGGTCGAACTTGGAAGTCGCACTCATTCACGCAGATTGCCGCTGCAGCGCTTTCTAACAGGAAAGAACGCAGTCGATCTGCATCGGAGCGAATTGCTCGAAGCGGTCTGGCTACCGCCGTCCCCGACGTGCTGCGCGTCGTCGTTCGTGAAGTTCGGCGTGCGGCGGCAACTCAATATCTCGATCGCCTCGGTAGCCGTCCGCGTGGCAGACGATGCGGAGCTGTGTCGAATTGCGGCGGGCAGCGTCGGGCCGGCGCCGGTCAGGCTTCGTGGGTTCGAAGCGCAGCTTGCTTGCGCGCCGGCGCACGGTAACGACGCCCTTGAACATGCCGCGATACCGGAAATCGCGCCCATCGATGATTTCCGTGCAACTTCGCCCTATCGCCGCCATCTCGTCAGGGAACTGGCGCGTCGTGCCATCGAACTCGCCAGACTGAGGTTATGAGATGCAGGAGTCCATCCGGTTCGACCATGTCAGCGTGAACGGCCGCGAAGTGCGCCTTCCCAAAGACCAGACGATGATGCTCGCCGACTTCCTGCGCGACACGCTCGGTTTGACCGGTACGAAAGTCGGCTGCGGCACAGGCGACTGCGGCGCCTGCACCGTCATCGAGAACGGAGCAGCGGTCTACGCGTGCATTACACCCGTGGGACGTGTGGCCGGATGCGCGCTCGTCACCGTCGAAGGTCTGACGGACTGCACCGTCAACGGCGCCATCCTGCAACAGGCGATGCTCGCCCATCAGGCCATCCAGTGCGGTTTCTGCATTCCTGGCATGCTATGCGCCGCCACCGCAGCGCTGGACCGGCGCGACGTGTCCGACGAACCGAGCGCGCGCGAGTCAATCGCCGGCGTGCTATGCCGCTGCACGGGATATAGCAAGCTGGTGAAGGCCATCGTGCAGGTCGGCCGCGGCGACGTGCCGCCGCCTTTGCATTCGCCTGCCCCGCACAAGGCTGTCGGGGCATCCGTCACGCGTCTTGACGGTCGCGAAAAGGTACGCGGCACCGAGCGATTCGGCGCGGACGGAATTCCCGCCGATGCACTAATGATGAAGGCGGTGCGATCGCCGTATCATCACGCGCGTTTTGTCATCGGCGATGTCGGTGCGTTCCTCGCGCGGCACCCTGGAATCGAACATGTTCTCGTCGCCGAAAGCGTGCCGGGCATCAACGAGCATGGCGTCGTTGCCGCGCTAGCGGATCAGCCCGTGCTTGCTAAAGACTGCGTGCGTTTCTTTGGCGAAGCAGTGGCCCTCGTCGTTGGCAGCGCTGAGGCGATCGATCGCCTGAACCTCGAGGATTTTCCCCTGCAGTGGGAGCCGCAGCCGCCGCTACTAACCATTGACGAGGCGCTCGCAGCCGGTGCTCCGCTTATTCATGCGCATCGTTCGAATAACACACTGATCAGCGGCCGCGTGTCATGCGGCGATCCCGACCGTGCATTCGCCGATGCGGCCGCAGTTGTCGAAGGCGAATTCGAGACGAGCTTCGTCGAGCACGCGTACCTTGAACCCGAAGCTGGCTGGGCATACATGGCGGGCGACACGCTCGAAGTCTTTTCGCCGACGCAGGCGCCGCATCCGCATCGCACGCAGTTGGCACGCGTGCTCGGCTGCACGGAGGATCGGGTCCGAGTGATACCGACAGCGATCGGTGGAGGCTTCGGCGGTAAGCTCGATCTCAGCGTGCAGCCGCTTATCGCCGTCGCCGCGTGGACGCTGCGCAAGACCGTAGGCATGGTCTTCACACGCGAGGAGTCGATCGCCGCGTCCACGAAGCGGCATCCCGCGCGAATTCGCAGCCGTATCGCCGCCGATGCGACCGGCCGGCTGTGCGCCATCGCTTTTCACGGCGATTTCAACACGGGGGCCTACGCATCGTGGGGCACGACCGTCGCGAGCCGGGTTCCCGTGCACGCGTCTGGCCCCTACAAGGTCCCGCACTATCGCGCGCTGACGCGTGCCGTTCATACCCACGTCACGCCTGCGGGTGCGTTTCGCGGTTTCGGAGTGCCGCAAACGGCAGTCGCACAGGAGCAGCTGATCGATGAACTCGCGAACCGTCTGGCCATCGACCGTCTCGAGTTCAGGTTGAGGAACGTCGTTCGCTCAGGAGACACACTCGTCACCGGCCAAAGGCTGGCGGACAGCGTCGGTATCGAAGCGTGTCTGAAGGCGTTGCAGCCGCGCTGGAATGAAGCGGTCGCGGCGGCAGCTCTGGCGAACACGGATGTCCATTCGCGGCTTAGACGCGGCGTGGGCCTTGCTGCGATGATGTACGGCTGCGGCAACACCGCAATGAGCAATCCTTCAACCATCCGGCTCGGCGTCACGCCGGACGGCGACGTCGTGCTTCATCAGGGCGCCGTCGACGCAGGCCAGGGCTCGAACACCGTGATCCCTCAAATCGCGGCGGACGCATTGGGCATCGCCTTGCACAGGCTCAAATGCGTCGGCGCCGACACGCACCTGACGCCCGACTGTGGACGCACGTCCGCGTCGCGTCAAACCTTCGTGACGGGCAAGGCCGCGCAACGCGCAGGCGAGCGGCTGCGGCGGGACATTCTCGCGCGATTGGCGCTCGATCCGGAATCCCGTCTGCATATCGAGTTCATCAGAGGCGCCATTCGAGCCGCCGACGCGACGCTCGATCTCAGCGCGCTTGCCGTGAACGAATTCGGTTATGCATTCATGGCCGAAGAAACCTTCGATCCGCCGTCGACGGCTCTCGATGAAAATGGTCAGGGCTCGCCCTACGCGGTCTATGCATTCGGCGCCCAGCTGGCGGAGGTAGAAGTCGATACGCGCACCGGCACCACACGCGTTCTGCGTCACACCGCCGCTCACGATGTCGGACGTGCGGTGAATCCGGCACTGCTCGAAGGACAAATCGAAGGCGCCGTTGCCCAAGGCATCGGCATGGCACTCATGGAGCGATTCATTCCGGGAGTGACAAACAACTTCCACGACTATCTGGTGCCGACCTCCCTCGACATGCCCTCAGTCATCGAGATCATTCTCGTCGAAGATCCCGCCGCCATCGGACCGTATGGCGCGAAAGGCATCGGCGAACCGTCGCTCGTACCAACCGCTGCCGCGGTCATGAACGCGCTTGCGGATGCAATCGGCTCACGGATACACGAGATTCCGGCCACGCCCGAAGTCGTTTTGCGTCATCTGAAGGCCTTTCGCACCGGCCCGCCCAACTGATCTGCCGCGGGCTCTGGCCCGCGGGCTCGATCAATCCGATTATAAGTGTACACTCTCGAATTTCATGGATCGAGGATGAGCATGCCCGACGACTACCCTGCTTACGACTTCCATGACCAGATCGGGCATCTGCTGCGACGCGCCTACCAGCGTCACGTTGCAATCTTTCAGGAAGCCATTCCAGATTCCGAACTGACCGCTGCGCAGTTCGTCACGCTGTGCTCCGTCAAGGACGCGCCCGGTTGTTCGCTCAACGATGTCGTCAAGTCGACTGCGATCGACCAGGCAACGATCCGCGGCGTCGTGGACCGGCTCAGGTCACGGAGCCTGCTGGAAGTCAACCCCGATCCTAACGATGGCCGCAAGCTGATTATCGACATCACGGAAGCCGGCCGCATGTTGGTGGAGCGAATCATTCCGTTTGCCTTTGCCGTCACGGCGAGGACTTACGGCACGCTCAATCCGGCCGAGTGCGTGGCGCTGCTGTTCCTGCTGAGAAAGATGATCGGCATCGTGGCATAGCGACCGTTCAACCATCCTTGCACGCTTCGTACACGCCCGCCGCAACCCTTCCCCTGATTTAACTTGAATGCCTGATTTAGAGCGTGTACGCTCTAAATTCAAATCAATGTCTTGTCGCGTCGGGGAAAATCATGGGCAAACCGCGCATCGCGGTCATTGGCGCCGGCCTCGGCGGCACGGTCGCCGCGGCGCTATTGCAGCGCAACGGTGCGGAAGTGACCGTTTACGAACGGGCTCCGGGCCTGTCGCGCAATATGGACGGTGTACATCTGAGCCCGAACGCGATGAAGGTAATGCGTCGCATTGGCTGCGAGCGCGAACTTAATGAAATCGGCGCGCGTCCGAATTTCTGGATCAGCCGCGACGCCGAATCCGGCCAGCCCATCGCACAGATTTCACTTGATGGCGACGCGCGCGGGACGTACGGCGCCGCTTATCTGACGATGCGCCGCAGCGATTTGCACGACGTGTTGGCAAAAGCGATCGCGCCGGGCAGCATCCGCTATGACAAGTGCCTGCGGTCCGTGGAAGACGTAGGCAGCGAAGTGCGAATGACCTTCACCGACAACAGCGTTGAAACGGCCGACCTCCTCGTCGCCGCCGACGGCGCGGCCTCCAGGGTGAGAAACGGCATTCTCGACGTACCCGCGCCACGCTACAGCGGTTACGTCGCGCATCGCTGGACCCTGCCAGCCTCATTGCTCAACCGCCGCCCCTACGACATGTGCGTGAAATGGTGCGCGCACGACCGGCATCTGCTTATCTATAACCTCACGAGCGCGCGCAGCGAATATCACCTCGTGACGAGAGTCCCACAGGAAATCTGGCCTGATGGCATCACCGCCATGAGCAACACGCGCGACGAGATGCGCGAGGCGTTCGCAGAATTCCATCCGAACGTCCTGCGTCTCATGGAGATTTCTCCGACATTGAGCGCCCGCCCACTCTTGCATCAAGATCCATCCGCGGTCTGGAGCTGCGGAAGGCTGGTGCTGATCGGCAACGCCTGTCATCCGATGAAGTCGACGCCGCAAGCCACCGCAATGGCGATCGAAGATGCGGCGATGCTCGCGCGCTGCCTCAACGAAGCCGGTGTCGCACGCCACGAACATGCACTTGCACTCTACCGGGCCAACCGCGTCGAACGCACGTCGAAGGCGCAGCGGCTTTCCAGGAAGAATGCATGGATGCGCGATAGCGAAGATTTATCCTGGTTCTATGGCTACGATGTGTTCGACGCCCCTCTGATACACGATCACGCGCACACGACCGCCGACAATGATGTCGTGCGCTATGAACGCAAAGCAGACACGGCTGGCGCCATCTACCGCGCTCCGGATCGCCATGCGGCCGTTCCGGCAGGTGCGCTTGCCGGACTCGATGCGCAAATTTCGCCGCTTGAAGCGTACACAGGACGCCCGTAAGTCATCCGAACCATGCTGGAAGCGTAAAGGTCGCGCGCGTTCCGGCCAGTTCGCGCGAGTTCAGAATCAGCGTTCCGCCATGCGCGTCGACGATCGAATTACAGATTGCAAGGCCCATGCCCATGCCGCTCTCCTTGGTAGTGAATAGCGGTTCGAGCATACGATCGGCGACGTCGGGCGCGATGCCGCAGCCTTCGTCGTCCACTGTCACGCAGATGCTGCCATCAGCGGCGACGCCCCAGTCGAGAAAAAGCCGGCGCGGTCTGCCCTTGATCGCCGCCATCGACTCCGCCCCGTTCATCAACAGATTGATGGCCACCTGTTGCAACTGGATGCGGTCTCCTCGCACGTAAATAGGATCTGCCGAAGCTCGTAACTGAAGATTGACCTGCAGCGATTCGAGCGGCGCGGCAACGAGTGTCGCGACTTCATGCAATGCGTCGCTGAGGTCGACCCGCGCGAACAGTGGCTCGGGGCGTTTCGCCTTCGCACGCAGTGCCTGAATGATCGCAGCCGCACGCGCGGCACTGAGCGAAACGTTCCTGAGTATGTCTTTGGCCTCCTCCACCTGCGGATCGTCCCGGTCAAGCCATCGCAGTGCAGCACTGGCAGAAGTATCAATCGCCGCGACTGGTTGGCTCACCTCGTGCACGATGGATGCGACCAGTTCACCCATCGCCTTAAGCCGGCTAGCAATTGCCAGTTCCGTCAGCGCGGCGCGTAACTGTTCCTCTGCTTGCGCCCGCTGGCGATTCTCTTCACGCAGGCTGTCATACAGGCGCGCGTTCTCCAGCGCGAATGCCGTTTGCGACGCCAGTACTTCCATCAACGCGGCCTTGGCAGGCGTAAACACCTTGGGGGCAAGGTTATTCTCCAGATATAGCACTCCCACCAAGCTGGCATAACGCACCAGCGGTATGCACAGCGCCGAGCGGGGCTGCTGTCGCCTCACATACTCGTCATGAGCGTAGGCCGGCTCATCGCGCAGATCGTCGATGACTACGCCGTCCTGCTTGCGGATGACCGCATGAATCAGCGATACGGGCAAGACCTCGGACGAGAGCGCGACGGCACGAGGAAAAAACGTAATCGCACCCTCCTGCATCTGCGCCTGGGCCTGAATAAGCCAGACGCCGTCGCGGCATGACAGCAGGGCGCCGCGGGCACCGCCGGCGACCTCGAGCGCAGTTTCCAGGAACGTTTCGACCAGTCGCTCGGGAACGATGTTGCTTGCCAGTGCGCACGAGATGCGCAACACGGCCCGGACATCCGGCCGATGCAGATTTCTCGGCGCGGATGCAACGGCATCGGTGACAGACAGTTCGGGGTGTCTGGCGATTAACCAGTCTGCCCGCGCGGTGGCGCCCCACCGCTGCCACGACATGTACGCCTGGCGCAGATAGGCCTGCGCTGGAACGCTCTCCGCACGGCCTGCATGGAAGCGCCCCGCGAGTTCGCAAGCGAGCGCTTCCACCTGGATAAATTCGTGAGAACGCGCAAGCCTGACGGCTCTTGCATAACCCGCGCTCGCCTCGGCTGCATCGCCTCGCGCGCGGAGGATCTCAGCCTTCACGAGCTCATAGCGGGCATCGAAGCTGGCAGGGTACGCCTGTGCATAACGTGAAAGCAGATCGACGTAACGCGCGAGCGCCGCCTCGCCGTTCGCGTCGCGATCTCGCAGCGCCAGAAGCGTCAGCGCACCATAGAAAAATAACTCCCCGGTTTGCGCGAAACCCGCGTCCGCCGGCCCGCACTGCTCCGCCCCGGCCAGTGATTGCAGCGCCTTCGGGAGATCGTCGAACAGCAACGCCGCCTGCATGCGGTATACCCAATAGCCAAAAACAGGCTCCGTGGCAGGCATGCGGTCGTCGTCCCAATCTCGTGATACCTCGTTGTGGGCAGCGATGTCCCGCAACTGCGCGACAAGCTCCCGCTGCACGTGCAGAGCCTTGCGCGCCAGCGACGAACGCCGGTTTCGATCGAGCGAAAGCCCACGCGTCAGAGTCTCGAGGACATCGCCCAGAAAATCGCCGGCAAATAGCATCGCGCCGGCCTCATGCGTCGCACAATAGCCTGCGAGAAGTCGATCGCCGCTGCCAACCGCGACATCGAAGGCCTGCCGTGCTTCGAGCTGCCTGTTACGCGCCGACCAGATCCACGGTACCGCAAAGACGCCAGACATCATGTAAGCGCGTTCGCCGAACCTATCGAGCCCACGTTCGCTCATGAAATCGAGAGTGGCCTGCGCCATTGCCTTCGCTAACGCCGGGTTTCCGTAGCGCTCTATTGCGATGCGACTCACGCCCGGCAGCACGATCGCGATCACATCCGATAGTCCCATTCGTACCGCGATATTCGCTGTGCGCAATACCAGCAGATCCGACATATCGGGCCGTGCAAGCAGCGCCGGCAAGAACAGATCAGAAAGAAGCACGGCGAGCGCTCGCTGCCGCCGGTCGTCCGTGTCGGGCAGCGCACGCAGACCATCGACTCCACGCCGGTCGAGCCAACCGGAAAAGCGCCGCCATTCGTCTTCCACTTCGTCAACGCGCGGATGCGCCGGCATGACGATGCCAGCCCGCGCGAGAAACCCGAGGCCGACTTCGAGCGCCCGTTCGAAGCGTTCGAGGTGCATGTAGAGCTCAACGCGCAGACGCGCCACGTCCGCGCCGAACAGGTCGTCGTTCACCTGCACCGCAAGAGACGCAAGCCGCGATTCGGCCGTCTCGAACGCGCCTGTCATGATTTCCGCTTCACTACACAGTCTGCGTGCGTTCAGCGCGTCTTCGCCCGTATCGTCTTCGCCGAAGAAATCCAGCGCGGCGCGTAAATGCGCGAGCGCGGTGTGACAGGCGGCGGCCGTCATGGCGCGGCGGCCCGCTGCAAGGCAGAGGCCGCCGAACTCGATGCGCTCGCCGCGCGTCTTGACGGCTGCTCTCGCGAGATTTGCCTGTCCGGCAAGGTCGAATACATCCATATTCGATGCGGCATCGCTCAAGAGGCGTCGCGCGATCTGCAGATGAAGCGGCGCACGGTCGGCGACGGGTATCGATGCGTATGCAATTTCGCGGGCGCGTTCGAGCTGCAAAACCCAGTCGTTTCCCTCGCGTGCGACGCAGCCGGCTTCCAGCGCCGGCTCGAGTTCGCGCGCCAGCGAAGAATCGGGAATGCCCGCGGCTATCGCGAGCGTCTCGCTTCGTGCTTGCGGTCCCAGGCACGCCAGCACACGAAGCAGTTTCAGCGTGAGAGACGGCAGCCTCGCCAACCGCGCTTCAAAATGATTGGTTATCCCGAATTCATCGGGTCTGCTTGCGATGGGCACGAGACTCCAGCGCCACGCGGCACTCTCGACATCGTATTCCAGCAGCCCGTCATCGGCGAGAAGCCGAAGCGATTGATGAACGAAAAAAGGATTACCGCCCGTATCTCGCCCGATCTCTTTCGACAACGGAGCGAGCAACCGGCTGTCTTGCCCCAGCGTTCGAGACATCAGTTCGAGAAGTGCGACATCGCTGAGCGGTCCGAGCTCGATGTCCGGCGATGTTCGCGCCTTCGCCAGCGCCCCTGAACGCAGAGGATGGTCGGTGCCGATATCATCGACCCGAAACGCACCAATCAGGCATATCGAACCGTCGCTGCGACAGGTCAGTAGCTGCTCGAGCACGCGAAGCGTGGCGGGATCGGCCCATTGCAGATCGTCGATTAACAGGAGCAGCCGTCGCGAGTGCATTGCAAAGCAGGCGATGAGCCGCGCCATAGCGGCCGCGATGAGTTCGTCCTCATTCATCGCAGGTACGGCCTTTTCTTGTGCGACCGGTCTGAGCGTAGCGGAAAGAGTCGGCAACAGCGGCGACAGGCGGGCATGGTCAGCAGCGACTGCCGTTTCGATACGCTCGCGCCAACGCAGATACTCGTCGTCGGGACAACCTGCCACGTAGTGCAGCAACTGTTCGATTAGCCTTATGGCCATTGCGTAACGCTTGCTGCCGAGGCCCTCGCCCTTGGTGCCAAACACGATGAGCGGTGAGCCAATGCCGCGAATCCGTCGCTCGATCTCGGTCAACAGCGTGGTCTTGCCGATGCCTGGCGGCCCCGAAATCCACATTATCTGTGCCGTGCCGTCGTCCTGCAATGCGCGGTATCGCGCCACCGCAGCGGCGACCTCCTCTTCGCGACCGAAGATGCAGTCCGCCTGCTGAAGGCGATACAACTCCGTGTGAATGTCCAGCGGGAAGCAGGGCACGTCTCCGTGCCGGCGCATCAGTTCGCCACATCGACGCAGATCCGCGATCAATCCTGCCGCGTTCGTATATCGCGCGTCGGGTGCTTTCTCCAGAAGCCGCATGACGACGAGCGACACCTGACGCGGTACATCGCGACGGAGTTCGTCGATGTGCCGTGGAACGCACGACGCGTGTGCGTGAATCAGGGCAGCGGGGTCCACCGCGGCAAAGGGCGTCACACCTGCGAGCATTTCATAAAACACGCAGCCAAGCGAATAGAGATCGGCACGCCGATCGACACTCAGATTCATGCGCGCGCCGAGTTCGGGCGACATGTACGGTAAGCTCGCGGCATCGCAAGGGTCGAACGCTGCGCATGACGTCTCGGCGGAACGGCTCGCCCAACCGAACCCATATAAACGGGCAGTGCCGTCGTTGGCAATCAGGAAGCGCGCCGGGATGATTGCGCGATGCACGAGACCCGCGGCATGCATGGCGTTCACCGTATCGGCAAGTGAAATGGCTCGCTCAAGGAAGTCTTCGACATTCGGCATCCGGCCAGGCACGACTGTGAGCGGTTCGCCGCCGGGATCGTTGAGAACGAGCCGGGTACCGTGCGTGTCGGTGATCAAACCGAGCGGCACCGACGCCCAATCGTCGTCAAGCGATGCGCGAATCGCATACTCACGTTGCAAGGCGGCAATCTCCGCCGGATCTTCCGTCGCTGCGCCAGCGATCAGGACGGGCGGCGAGCCCGGTTTCCAGGCACGGAACAACGGTTGAGCGCCCGTGAACAGACGGGTCATGCTCCGGGTCGACAGATCGATCATGTGCCTGTTGACTGAAACAACGATTATCGGAGCGTCTCGATCGGATCATTCAAACCGGCGCCAGAGATCATCATTCAAAAACACTCCGCTGGCCAGCCCGATTCTATCCCGGCTCGAACCCGACCTCGCATGACATTCGAGCTCGAATACATATGCGTTTCGTTATGTGAATGTCCGCTATGCTTCACGGGACTGCCGAGTTGCTCGCGAAAACTGTGTTCAAAAAGAAGTTTCGCAGCGTGAAGCCACGCCTGTAAGACTACAAACTGTCCGCACCCAAAGCTCGAGCGTGGGCTTCCCAAAACATATCAACTCCGAAGAAAAAGCCCTCGTGCGTAAAGCGTGCGTGCGTGCACCGCCACAGTGCGTTAACGCACAAGCAGGTGCCGCACGACAACCGGTCTCCATGTCCTGTCGGACACGAGGCGGCGACCATGACGTTTACATCGATGGCGCGGACATTGCTTTTCAGTCGTTCGGCTGACGTTCGTCAGGGTCCGGGAGCCCACGTTGGAGTTACTGCGTTTCACTACCGAGTCGTACGCCGAAGTGGATCGCATGCGAGCATGGAGCGAGGCGCTCGAAGCGGTCGGCCTGCGCTGCGGCGCACGTCAGGCAGGCGCACAGCACTTGCATGGAACCATCAGGTCGCGCAAGTCGAACAACGGCTTTGAGCTGATCGTGCTGGCCGCGTTTGCGCAAACCATCGAGTTCAAGGTCGACGGCGCCGACACACTCGCCATCGTGCTGCATCTGGACGGTGGCGCGACACTCGTCGCCAACGGCGTGCGTGCGCAAGTTGCTATCGGCGATATTGTCTATGCGTCGTCGCGCGAGGAAGCTCACCTGTCCTTCACTTCCGACTTCCGCGCATTCGCGATCCGCGTCCCCCGCTCTGCCATCAACGCACGCCTTCTAACGCCGTTCTCGCTGCATGCGGGCCGTTTGCCAGGCGAGGCCGGCATCGGTCATGTGTTCTCGGGCTTTTTGTGCTCGATCGCCGAAAGCATGGAGACGTTGTCACTCGATGACTTGCGGCCTCTCGAACTCGCGCTCGCGGAGTTTCTGATCGCGAGTCTCGCCGGTCACCACAAAAACAGCGGCTTCAGTGGCCTCACGCCCTCTCAGGCCTCGCTCTTTTCCCGCGTATGCCGGACGATCGAGAGCAGTCTCGCTAACCCCGATCTCGGACTGGCATCGATAGCAAAGGAAGAACGCGTCTCGCCGCGATATCTGCAGAAGCTGTTTGAGACGGTTGGGCAGAATTTCTCTACTTACCTGCGCTCACGCAGACTGGAGCGCTGCCGCGCGGATCTGGCCAATCCGCTGTATGAAAAAGTTTCGATTGCCGATGTCTGCTTTCGCTGGGGTTTCAACGATTCCGCGTATTTCAGCCGCGCGTTTCGCGAACAATATGGCGCGTCGCCGCGCACTTTCCGGCACGAAGGAGGGCTTGAACTCGCGCGCCATCTCGTGCAGCGAATTTCACGCGGATTACCGGTCAACGCCGGGAGCTTGCTCGCGCATGCGCAACTCGCCGCGCAGGACGCCGTTCATCAAGTTGCAGACATAGCCGAGAGCGGCTTCGTCGAGCCGCCTGACGCATCGTCCGCCCCACCGCCGCGCACGTCCGGCAAGCCGCGCCATCATCTGCTACGCGCAACGGCCAATACGATTCACTGGGGCTACTTCAGCCACGATCTCAAGCCGGTGCTCGAAGTCGACAGCGGCGACAAGGTGACGATCGAAACGCTCACGCAGCACGCGGCTGACGACTGGGAGCGTATGGTGCAGGGCGACCCCGGCGCGGAAAGCGTGTTCCACTGGACCGCCCACCGCAAGAATGTCAACCGGCGCGGAGCGGGCCCGATGGACGCGTCCATCTATGGACGCGGCGCTGGAGAGGGCTTCGGCGTGCATATCTGTACGGGACCGATCGCCGTGCGCGGTGCGGAACCCGGCGACGTGCTGGAAGTCCGTATCCTCGACATTCACCCACGCCTTTGCGCCAATCCCAAGTTCGCTGGCCGCGCGTTCGGCAGCAATGCCGCTGCCTGGTGGGGTTTCCACTATCGCGAACTGTTGACCGAGCCGAAACCGCGCGAGGTCGTCACCATCTATGAGCTCGACACCGACGCCACCGCGGGCGAACGCGCCTGTGCGCGCGCCGTCTATAACTTCCGCTGGACACCTCAGCGCGATCCTTTTGGCGTGATGCATCCGACGATCGATTATCCCGGCGTGCCCGTCGATCATTCGACCGTCGTCGAGAACCACGACATCCTGAAAGACGTCCAGATTCCGGTGCGTCCACACTTTGGCGTGGTCACCGTCGCTCCGCAACAGGATGGTCTGATCGATTCGATTCCGCCGTCCGCGTTCGGCGGCAATCTCGACAACTGGCGCGTCACGCGCGGTGCGAGCGTGTTCTTGCCGGTCGGGGTAGCCGGCGCGCTGCTCTCCATTGGGGACCCGCATGCATCGCAAGGAGACTCGGAATTGTGCGGCACCGCGATCGAGTGTTCCCTCACCGGCGACTTCCAGCTGGTGCTTCACAAGAAAGAGACGCTTGGCAAACAGGAGTTTTCGGACCTTACATATCCACTAGTGGAAACCGCCGAGGAATGGGTTCTTCACGGTTTCAGTCATCCAAACTATCTGGCCGAGTTCGGCACCAGCGCGCAAAGCGCTGTGTACGAAAAGTCCACGCTCGATCTTGCGATGCGCGACGCGTTCATCAAAACGCGGCGCTTTCTGATGACCACCAAGGGGCTTTCGGAAGATGAAGCGATCTCCCTTATCTCGGTCGCGATCGATTTCGGTGTGACGCAGGTCGTAGATGGCAACTGGGGTGTGCACGCCATCATCCGCAAGGCACTTTTCAAGGACTCAAGTCGCGAGTGACGAGATTCAATGCGCATGCGGACAAGAGTTTGTTCGCTGCAAGTCCGATGCCGCTATTTTGACTTCCTTACCATGGTTCTGACTTGAACACAGGCGCACGCGCCGTTCGACAGGACTGACTGGACCATGGATTCTCCCGCACACCGCGCGGTACCCGGCCACGGGCGCTTTCGATATTCGCCGATCAACGACCGCCCGGTCTATCGCTGGCCTGACGGATCCCGGCTAGCGGTCTATATCGGCTTCAACATCGAGCACTTTTCGTTTGGCGAAGGACTGGGCCCGACGATCGGTCCGGTGATGCCAGAGCCCGATGTGCTCAATCACGCGTGGCGTGAGTACGCGCTGCGCGTCGGCGCATGGCGCTGTCTCGACCTGTTCGATGAGCTTGCGCTACCGGCTGCGGCCATCATCAACACGGCGCTCTACGATCACTGCCCCGAGCTCGTCGCCGCGTTCGCTCAGCGTGGCGATGAACTGGTCGCGCATGGCCATACGAACTCGGAACGGCAAGGTACGTTGTCCGAAGACGACGAACGGGCACTCATCGTGGCATGCCGACAGCGGATCGCGACCGAGAGTGCACAGCAGCCGGCTGGCTGGTTGTCACCGTGGCTCTCGGAGAGTTATGTCACGAGCGATCTGGTAGCCGAAGCCGGCTACCAGTACACGCTCAACTGGTGCCATGACGATCAGCCCACACGCTTGCTTACGCGCAATGGTCAGCCGCTGTGGGCCATTCCGTATCCGGAGGAGGTCAACGACATCCCCATGATTCTCGCGCGCCAAATGGACGCAAAGTCGTTCGCCGATCTGATCATCGACCACTTCGAGGAAATGCTGCGGCAATCCGACCGCCAACCACTCGTGATGGGCATTGCATTGCATGCCTACCTGATGGGGCAACCGCATCGCCTGTGTCACTTGCGCAGGGCGCTCGAGCATATTGCCCGTGCGCGCAACGAAGGCCGGATCTGCATCACCACGCCCGGTTCGATTGCAAGCCATATGGACTTCCTCGGCCGCTAGACCGCCGCATCTCCGCTTCGTGCTACCGCCTCTTCCTCGTTCAATTTATTCAGCCTCGAAAGGAATCGTCATGTTCATGCCAAAGATTTTCAAGCTGCTGTTATGTGCGCTCACCGGCCTCCTCCTCGCTCAAGGCGCATTCGCGCAATCGTGCGAACCGTCCAAAGTGGCTCAGAAATATCCGTCGCTTGCGGGCAAGACCATCAAGATCGGCGTGGACCCGGAGTCGCCGCCGTATGCATTTCGTGACAGCAAGGACTTCAACAAAATCATCGGCGCCGATGCCGACATGGCCCGCGCCGTGTTCGATTGCGCCGGCGTGAAGACGGAATTCTTCACTGCCGGCTGGCCGGGCTTGCTGCCTGCACTTCGAGCTGGACAGATCGACGTGATGTGGGACTTGCTGTACTACACACCGGAACGCGCGAAGGAGACGAGCTTCGTCACGTATATGCAGGCCGGCACGGGTGGCCTGGTGGCAGCGGGCAATCCCAAGAAGATCGATGACATCTCCAAACTGTGCGGCCTCACGGTCACAGCCGGCATCGGCACAGTCGAGCTGACGATGGCGCAAGCGCAGGCCGCCAAATGCAAGGCCGAAAACAAACCCGACGTGACGATCATGACGTCGGCTGATATCGCGTCGGGCGCGCGCCTCGTCGCAAGCCATCGAGCCGACGTCATGATGTACGACCTGGCGCTCGTAGACGGTCTCGCAAAACAGAATCCTCAGCTCTACATGCGCGGCTTCATGGTGACGAGCGGCATGAAGATCGGTGTGGGCGTGAAGAAAGGTAATGCCGACATGATCGCTGCCGTATCCGATGGACTAAAGATCATGCAGGCGAATCAGACCCAGAAAAAGACTTTCCAGAAGTATGGCGTCGATCCGTCGCTGGAGATGCCGACCACGCTGCTTACTCAATAACGTTGCCCGCGCGGCACACGACGTCGTTCTCCGGCCGGCGTCATGGATCAGGTTTGGACATGAAGGCATTACGTATCCAGCACACGTTCGCCGGCGTTCTCGGCGCGATCGCCATGCTTGCATGGCAGCCGGCCATCGCCGCCGGTCTCGACGGGATTCAGGTGTTCGACGGCTTCAAGGAACTCGGCGGTTATGTCGGGTCGCCTTTTCTGCTTGGCGGCGCGTGGATCGCGGTAAAGATCACGTTGATAGCGATGTCGATCGGGCTGGTGCTCGGCCTCGGCCTCGCGCTGATGCGATTGTCGCGGTTCAAGGCCCTGAACTCGGCGGCTTGGGGTTATATCTGGTTTGTGCGCGGCACACCGCAACTGCTGCAGCTCGTGTTTATCTTCGACGCGTTGCCGCTGATCGGTCTGCGCTTCGACGAATTCACGACTGCGGTGATCGGCTTCGCGTTGAACGAGGCGGCGTTCAGCGCCGAACTGTTCCGTGCCGGGATCCTGTCGGTGAACCGTTCGCAGTCGACCGCGGCTGCCGCACTCGGCATGGGACCGTTGCTGACGCTGCGCCGCATTATTCTGCCGCAATCGATGCGCGCGGTCATTCCGGGTCTGGCCAACGACACCATCGGCATGTTGAAGCTGACGTCGATCGCATCCGTGATCTTCGTCAACGAGCTCACGTTTCGCTCGCAACAGATTGTCGGGCAGAACTTCAAGTTCTTTACGGTGTTCGGCGCGGCGGCGGTCATCTATCTGTTCCTGACGAGCGCAATCTCACTGCTTCAGGTGTGGCTCGAAGGCATCTTCGATCACGAGCGCGACCGGAAACTCGCGTTCACATGGCTTGGACTGCGCGCATCGGCACCCGACCCGAAGCCCGTCGATGTACCGACCGGTTCGTCACCCACCGTCAAAACGCCGGAAGCAAACGATCACGAATGGATTAGCACGCTGCTGCCGGCCGACAGTCGCACGCCGCGACATCCCGATGAACCGTTTGTCGCGTGCAGGAACGTCTGGAAATCGTATGCCAAACGCGAGATCTTGCGCGGCGTCGACCTGTCGATTGCGCATGGCGAAGTGGTCGTGATTCTCGGCCCGAGCGGTTCCGGTAAAAGCACGCTGCTCAAGCTAATCAACCATCTCGAACCACTTGACTGGGGCACGATCAAGGTCGATTCGCAGTATGTGGGCTATCGCGAAGTAGCGGGTGGCAGTGGCGCTGTTCGGCCCGTGCACAACCTCGCACGAGCGCGGGCCGAAGCGCGTGTGGGGATGGTGTTCCAGCATTTCAATCTCTTCAATCATTTGAGTGCGCTGGACAATATCGTCGAAGCACAACGGCAGGTCTACGATGTGCCGCGCGCCGAGGCGGAAGCGCTTGGCCGCGATCTGTTGAAGAGCGTGGGGCTGGCTGCGCATGCGGACTCCATGCCGCATCGGTTATCCGGCGGACAGCAGCAGCGCGTGGCGATTGCACGCGCACTCGCGATCAAGCCGAAGTTGATGCTCTTCGACGAACCCACTTCCGCACTCGATCCGGAACTCGTCGGTGAAGTGCTTGGCGTCATGCGCGGGCTCGCTCATGCCGGCATGACGATGGTGGTGGTCACGCACGAAATCCGCTTTGCCCGCGACGTTGCCGACCGTGTCGTCTTCATGGACGGCGGCGAAGTGATCGAGCAAGGCACGCCACAGCAAGTCATTGGCAACCCGACTCACGAACGCACGCGAAAATTCCTCAACGTCGTCGCCACCTAGTTATGAGGCTCAAATGACGGACTTCGAAACCTTCAATCTTGGCCGCGTCACGCTGCAGTCCGGCGCGACGCTGCCTGACATGATGCTTGGCTACAAGACATATGGCCGGCTGAACGCGGCACGCGACAATGCGATCGTCTATCCGACTTTTTATAGCGGCAGCCACGCAGACAACGAGTGGCTGATTGGCGAGCACATGGGCCTCGATCCGAAGGAATACTTCATTATTGTGCCGAATATGTTTGGCAACGGTGTATCGAGTTCGCCGAGCAATAATCCGCCACCTTATGATCGTGGCCGCTTTCCTCATGTCACGCTATACGACAACGTCGCGATGCAGCACCGCCTTGTGACCGAGAAGTTCGGCATCGAGTCGCTAAGGCTCGTCGTCGGCTGGTCGATGGGTGCGATGCAGGTCTACCATTGGGCCGCGATGTATCCGGACATGGTAGAGCGGATTCTGCCGCTTTGCGGGTCGGCGCGGTGCTCGCGGCACAACTTTGTATTTATCGAGGGGCTGAAGGCGCCGTTGATGCTGGACCCGGAGTTCAGGAACGGTTTTTACGACGCACCGCCGACGCGTGGAATGCGAGCTGCTGCGCGTGTATTCGCTGGCTGGGGTTTTTCACAGGCATTTCTGCGTCAGCGGCTTGACATCGAAGCAATGGGATATGGCTCACTCGAGGACTTCATTACCCATTTCTGGGAAGGCGATTTCCTGAGGAAGGACGCGAACAATATCTTGTCGATGATGTGGAGCTGGCAGAACGCCGATATTTCTGCGAATCCGCTTTATACGGGAGATTTCGACCGGGCGTTGGGCAGCATCACGGCGAGGGCTATTGTGATGCCCGGACGCACCGATCTGTATTTCCCGCCGGAAGACAGCGCGTACGAAGTCTCGAAGATGCCCAATGCAGAGCTGCGGCCTATCGAGTCGGTCTGGGGACATTTTGCCGGTGGCCCCGCGGCCAATGCCACCGACGTCAAGTTTATCGATCGAGCAGTGAGGGACATCCTGGCGATGTGATGGTCGTGATTTAACGGAGGCGGACCGCCCTACCTGCATCACTGCAGGTGTACCGCCACCGGCTGCAGTGCCCGTACGTTGCACGAGCCCGTCGCGTGCTGTGCAACAACGCGTGGTTCGCGCACCGGTGCCAGCAATCCCCCTGCAAGCGTAATGAAGCGCCGCGCCAGCGGCGCACCGCTTTCGGCACCGCTTCTTTCTGCAACAGGCCCGGCCGCCCGGTCCGGGCCCCCAATCGCTCAGTGATGCAAAACAGTGCCGCGCACCTCAATTCCGCCGCACTGGCAAGGGGCGTTCGTCTTGAGCCGTTTCATTTTTGTGTTCGCTACAGGAAAACCCTTATATGCGCATGTTTTTGACATGTCCAGTGTAAACGTATGTTGTCAACGAAATGCATTTCTACGCACCGGATGCACTGCGATGCGCGGCGCCGTGTTGGTGCATGTGCGGTTGCATGTGGCACCACACAGGTCTTACCCAAGGAGAGACACGTATGGCTAAAGAGATTCTGGTTGCCTTCGGCATCGACGTCGACGCAGTCGCGGGCTGGCTCGGCTCATATGGAGGGGAAGACTCGCCCGACGACATCTCGCGCGGCCTGTTCGCCGGCGAAGTCGGCTCGATGCGTCTGCTGAAGCTGTTCGAGCGCGAAAAGATTCGCACCACGTGGTTCATTCCAGGCCACTCGATCGAAACCTTCCCCTCGCAGATGAAAGCCGTCGCGGACGCAGGCCACGAAATCGGCATTCACGGTTACAGCCACGAGAATCCGATCGCGATGACGCGCGAGCAGGAAGAGGCGGTGCTCGATCGCAGCATCGAACTGGTCACACAGCTGTCGGGCCGCCGCCCGACCGGATACGTCGCACCATGGTGGGAATTCAGCACCGTCACCAACGAGCTGCTGGTGGCGCGCGGCATCAAGTACGACCACAGCCTGATGCACAACGACTTCCACCCGTACTACGTGCGCGTCGGCGATGCGTGGACGAAGATCGACTACAGCAAGCATCCCGATACGTGGATGAAACCGCTCACGCGCGGCAAGGAAACGGGCCTCGTCGAAATTCCGGCGAACTGGTACCTCGACGATCTGCCGCCGATGATGTTCATCAAGAAAGCCCCCAATAGCCACGGCTTCGTCAATCCGCGCGATATCGAGCAGATGTGGCGCGACCAGTTCGACTGGGTGTACCGCGAGCACGACTACGCGGTGTTCCCGATAACGATTCATCCCGATGTGTCAGGCCGTCCACAGGTGTTGATGATGCTCGAGCGTCTCATCGCTCATTTCCGCGGCCATGAAGGCGTGCGCTTTTGCACCTGCGACGAAATCGCCGACGACTTCCTGCGCCGTCATCCGCGCGCTGCGTAGTTTTTTGCCCGGTTTCAGCTTGAGCTGGTCCGCCGCTGTTGAAGTCACCCCCCGTCTGCCCCGTGAAGGAGCGCAACGATGCAAGAGAATCCGCTGTCGGCCTCTGGCCTCAAGCTTGAAAAAATTCTGCCGGCCGATGTGAAGCGCGCGACCATCGTCGCCTTCTTCGCGTGGGTATTCGCCGTCTATGATTTCATTCTGTTCGGCACGCTGCTGCCAGAAATCGGCAAGCGCTACAACTGGGATGCGGCCGCGCAGGCGGAGATCGCCACCTTCGTCGCGATCGGCACGGCGGTGATCGCGTTTGCGATCGGGCCATTGCTCGACCGGCTCGGCCGCCGCGCCGGATTGTTGTGGACGGTAGCGGGCGCTGCCGTGTGTTCGGGTCTGACAGTGGCCGGCGGTGCGCTCGGCCAGTGGCCGCTGGTACTGATCCGCTCGCTATCAGGACTCGGGTACGCGGAAGAAACCGTCAATGCGACTTACCTGAACGAACTCTATTCCGCTGCCAACGATCCGAAGCTGAACCGCAACAAGGGCTTCATCTATAGCCTCGTGCAGGGCGGCTGGCCGATCGGCGCGCTGATCGCCTCGGGGCTCACCGCGCTGCTGTTGCCGCGGATCGGCTGGCAGGGCTGCTTTATCTTCGCGACGTTCCCCGCGATCGTGATCTTCTTCATGACGCGGCGGCTAAAGGAAAGCCCGCAGTTCCTGCTGCACAAGCGCATCAAGGAATTGCGCGAAGCAGGCCAGCACAGCGAGGCACGGTCGCTGGCCGGCGAGCACCGCGTCGATTACGAAGAGCATAGCCGCGCGGGTCTCGGCGAAGCGTTTCGCGGCAGCGCATTGCGCGCGACGCTGGTGCTCGGCGGCGGCATTCTGCTGAACTGGTCGGCCATCCAGGTGTTCAGCGTGCTCGGCACCACGGTGCTCACGCGGGTGCACAACGTGTCGTTCGAGAATTCGCTGCTGATTCTGGTGCTGTCCAACGTGATCGGCTATTGCGGCTATCTGTGCCACGGCTGGATTGGCGACAAGATCGGGCGCCGCAATACGCTCGGACTCGGCTGGATGCTCGGCGGCGCGGCGTTTGCCGCAATGCTGTACGGACCGGGCACCGAGGGCGTGGTGGTTGCGCTGTACAGCCTCGGCCTGTTCTTTCTGATCGGGCCTTATTCTGCCGCGCTGTTTTTTATCGGCGAGAGCTACCCGACCGCGATTCGCGGCACTGGCAGCTCGATCGTGCATGCGATGGGGCCGATCGGCGCGATTCTGGCCGGCATCGGCGTGACCTCGATGTTGAACAGCGGCAGCGACTGGATGCATGCGGCGCTGTGGTTCGGTGCGTTGCCGTGCTTTCTGTCGGGCGTGTTGATCTTTTTCGCAAAACATGTCGATCCTGCCGCGGTTAAATAACGATTTCGAGGAGTGGTTGAGCCATGAAAGTAGCCATCGTGACCGGCGCGGCCAGCGGCATCGGCCAGGCACTGGCCGTTGCGTATGCGAAGAGCGGTGTTGCGGTAGTGGGCGGCTTTTTCCCGGGCGATCCGCACGATCCCGCCAGCACCGAACGTGCCGTGCGTGAAGCGGGTGGCCAATGCGCGATGCAGCCCGTCGACGTGGCGTCGGCGGCACAGGTCGATGCCTTTGCGCAGACGGCCATCGAGCGCTTCGGCCGCATCGATTATGCGGTGGCCAATGCCGGCCTGCTGCGCGCCGCGCCGCTCACCGAAATGCGCGACGAACAATGGCACGAGATGCTCGACGTCGATCTGTCCGGCGTGATGCGCACATTTCGCTCGGCCGCGCGCCTGATGACCGACGGTGGCGCGATGGTCGCCGTGTCGTCGATTGCGGGGGGCGTGTACGGCTGGGAAAACCACGTGCATTATTCGGCCGCGAAAGCCGGCGTGCCCGGCTTGTGCCGGGCTGTGGCGATGGAGCTCGCGCCGCGCAACATCCGCTGCAATGCGGTGATTCCGGGGCTGATCGAAACGCCGCAGTCGCTCGATGCGGTCAATTCGCTCGGCCCGCAAGGCCTGCGCGATGCGGCGCGCGGCATTCCGCTCAAACGCGTCGGACGCCCCGACGAAATCGCTGCGCTGATCCGCTTTTTGACCAGCGACGACGCGTCTTATATCACCGGCCAGTCGATCATCGCCGATGGCGGATTGACCGTGCGCTGGCCGAGCTGAATGGCAGGCGCATACGCGAATAGATGACAGGAACGACAAAATGACTTCACCGTTTTCGCTCGATGGCCGCCGTGCGGTCGTCACAGGCGCCGCCAGCGGCATCGGCGCGGCGATTGCGCTGGCGTATGCAGCGGCGGGCGCGCGCCTCGTGCTCGCCGATCTGAATGCCGAACGCCTCGCGCAACAAGCCGATGCGTGCCGCGCGCGCGGGGCGGCGGTCGAGACCGTCACCGCCGACGTCGGCGAAGAAGCGGGTGCGGATTCGATCGTCGCGCGCTGCATCGAAGCATTCGGCGGCATCGACGTGCTGGTCAACAACGCGGGCATGCTGACCCAGGCGCGCTGCACGGAACTGACCGCCGGGATGTGGGACGAAATGATGCGAGTGGATCTGCGCAGCGTGTTTCTGTGCACGCGCCGCGCGCTGCCTCCGATGATCGCGCAGCGTTGGGGCCGGGTGATCAATATCGCCTCGCAACTCGGCATCAAGGGTGGTGCGGAGCTGTGCCATTACTCGGCGGCGAAAGCGGGCGTGATCGGCTTTACCAAGTCGCTGGCGCTCGAGGCCGCGCCGCATAACGTGCTGGTCAACGCGATTGCGCCCGGCCCGATCGAAACGCCTCTCGTCGATGGCATCAGCGCCGCGTGGAAAGCAGCGAAATCGGCGGAACTCCCGTTGCGCCGTTTCGGTCTGGCTGAAGAGGTGGCGCCGACGGCGCTGCTGCTAGCGTCCGATCCGGGCGGCAACCTGTTCGTCGGGCAAACGCTCGGACCGAACTCGGGCGACGTGATGCCCTGAATCCGGAGGTGCAGTATGTGCGGCATGTGCGGTTTGCTCGGCGGCGGGCGCCATTGGTCCAATACAGTGGCGCCCGGCGCAGACGTCAATGCGCGCCGGCAGCGCCTCGTGCAGGTCGCGCATGCAAACCGCGTGCTGGCGCCGTTCCGCTTGCGGCTCGACGATTTCCACGGACAGTCGTTCGTGCTGTCGTCGCCGACCGGCGCGAGCGAGATGGCCGGCGACCTGATGCGGGTATGGCAGACGGCGGAAAAAATGCTCGGCCGGCCGCTCGATCCGTTGACGCTGTTCGCCGATGAAGACGGCGCGAGCAGCGCCGCGGTGCAGGAACACCGATGAGTCTCGCGTACGACGTGATTCCGGTGACGATCGTCACCGGCTTTCTGGGCAGCGGCAAATCGACCTTGCTGGCCGACGTGCTGCATGGCGCGGCCGCACGCGATACGGCGGTGCTCGTCAACGAGTTCGGCGAGGTCGGGCTCGATCATTTACTGCTCGGCGCCATCGATGCGCAGACCGTGCTGCTCGACAACGGCTGCGTCTGCTGCGCGATCCGTTCGGATCTGAAAGAGGCGCTTGCGTCGCTATTCTCGCGGCGCGCACGCGGCGAGCTGCCGCCGTTTTCGCGCGTGGTGCTGGAAACCACCGGCCTGGCCACACCGGCGCCGATCGTCGCGACGCTGCTGGCCGATCCGCTGGTTGCGCCTCACTACGTGCTGAACGCGACGGTGACGGTGGTCGACGCCGTGCAGGCCGACTATCAGCGCACGCGGCACCCGGAATGGCTGGCGCAGGTCAGTGCGGCCGATCGTATCGTGATCAGCAAGGCTGACCTCGCCGACGAGGCGACACTGGAGCCGTTGCGCGCGCAACTTCAACAGATCAACCCCGCCGCGCAAATCATGCGGCGCAGCGCCAGCGACGATGCGGCGTGCCTGTTTGCCGCGTCGCAGACAGTGCCCGATCTCGGCGCGATCGCCGCTCGCGCGGGCAATGCGGCGCGCAGATTCGAGGCCGGACAGGCGCGCACGCACTCGCTCGTGCCGCTGGGCACCGCACACGCAGGCCCGCTTGCCGTACCGCTGCCCGCCGACGCACATCATCTCGACCGCATCGAATCGTTCTGCATCGCGTTCGACGAACCCGTCGAGTGGCCGGTGTTCACGCTCTGGTTCACGCTCCTGCTGAACCGCCACGGTGATAACATCCTGCGCGTAAAGGGCCTGCTGGCAGTGGCCGGTGCGCAGCAGCCGGTAGTCGTGCATGCGGTGCATCATCTGGTTCATCCAGTGCTGCATCTGGACGACTGGCCCGATGCGAATCGCACTGCTCGTCTGGTGTTTATCACCAGCGGCGTGTCGCGTGCCGCGGTGGCCGCTTCATGGCAGCGCTTTTGCCGACATCTACAATCAGCCGAATCCGTCCATTGAATTCCACGCGTTCCAGCCAGCGCGCCGATGGGCGCCCTGCAAGCGGGCCGCAGGCGCCCGCCGTGCATCGCTCGAAAATCGAATTGCGCGTTCTCGGCACCTCGGTGACCTTGCAGGAGCACATCCGCAAGCAGGCCGCGCACGATCTGGGCATCCGCTTGCGCTTTATCGTCGCGGACGGCTCCGACGTGCAGCGCGACGGCGTGATGCGGCCTGACTGCTATGACCTCTACGACCAGTGGTTTCACAGCATCGATTGCCTGTGGCCGGCGCGCGCGCTGCAGCCGATCGAGCTGCGGCGGATCGCGCGCTGGGACGAGATCAACGCATTGCCGCGCACCGGCCATATCGGAGGCGGCGCGGGCGTGAGTGCAGGCAGCGTGCCGGCAGAGCGCCTGTATGTGCAGCCAGATGGTTCGCTGGGTAGCGCGGCGAGCGGATCGATCAGCATGCTGCCGCTTACGCATAACGCCGATAGCTTCGTCTATCTGCCCGACGAACTGCCCGACACGCTGCTGGCCGGCGAAGAAAGCTGGGCATGGCTGCTCGCACCGCAACTGGCCGGCCGCGTCGCGTTGCAGGCGGACCCGGCGATCGGCGCGATCGATGCGGCGCTCGCCGTGCAAGCCAGTGGTTTGATGAGCTTCGCCAATATCGGCAACCTGAGCATCGAGGAAATCGACGCGCTGATCGGCACGTTGATCGAATTCAAACGACGCGGCCATTTCGCCGGCTTCTGGTCGAGTTTCGCCGATGCCGCGCAACTGGCCATCGCGCAGCGCGTGGTCATTCAGAGTATCTGGTCGCCGGCGACCGTCGAACTGGAACGCGCGGGCTTGCGTTTCCGGCTGGCCTGCCCGAAGGAAGGCTATCGCGCATGGTTCGGCGGCATGTCGATCTCGCGGCTCGCGCATGGCCGCGTACTGGATGCGGCATACGCATATCTGAACTGGTGGATGGACGGCTGGGCCGGCGCGACGATGGCGCGGCAGGGATATTACATCGCGAACCCCGAGCGCACCCGTGGCTTCCTCAGCGACGGCGAATGGGCGTACTGGTACGATGGTGCGCCCGCTTCGGCGGAATTGCCGGGACCCACACGCAAGCATCTGGTCCATGTTGGGCAGCAGCGCGACGGCGGCAGCTACACGTCGCGCATGAGCCGGATTGCCGTGTGGAATTCGGTGATGGACGAGCATAACTACCTGGTGCGCCGCTGGACCGAATTCATGCGGTCCTGAGCGCACCGTGCCAAGACGATGACAAGACGCGCAAGCGCCACACCTGTAGCCAAAGCCGCGGCGGCCGGCCGCGCGCAGCAGAGTCTCGCCGGCAGCGATGCGCGGTTGCGCTACCGGCTGATTCACGATCAGCTGAAAAGCGCGATTGCCCACGGGCGCATCACGCCGGGCCTCGTGCTGCTCGAGGGACCGGTGGCACGTATCTTCGGCACCAGCCGCGAGCCAGTGCGCAAGGCTTTCGAGATGCTGCACGCGGGCGGCCTGCTGCATACGTTCGACGGGCGCGGCTATCTTGCGGCGCGGCCCGACGGCAGCGCAGCAGCGCCGGTGCGTATGCCCTTATCCGAGGCTGCACTCGGGTTTGCCGAGCCGCCGCAGCCGCTCGATACGCGCTCGCACAGCGAGCGCATTTACGAGCAGCTCGAAGGGGCAATTTCGCTCGGCATCGTGTTCGGTCATTTCCGCATCGACGAAAGTCATGCAGCGCAGAGCTTCGGCGTGAGCCGCGGCACCGTGCGCGAAGCGTTGAGCCGTTTGCGCGATCTCGGGCTGGTCGAGAAGTCCGCGTATTCGCACTGGCTGTGCGGGCCATTGACGGCGCGTGCAGTCGCCGAAGACTATGAATTGCGCGTCCTGCTCGAACCCGCCGCGTTAATTGCAGCGGCGCGCGCGGTGCCGGCCGAGCGCGTACAGGCGGCGCTCGCGGAACTCGATCAGGCGATTGCCGATCCCGACTCCGTCCATGCCGCCGCACTGTATCGGCTCGAGATGACGTTGCATGCCGATTTCCTGCACTACGCGCCGAACCGCAAACTGCTCGAAACGATCGGCCGCGCGCATTTGCCGTTGACGGTCAATCACGCGTTTTACGAAGCCTTCGGGCTGCATCCGGATCGCGGCATGCTGCTCGAGCACCGTGCGGTGCTCGAGCAGCTGTCGCGCGGCGACGTGCCTGCTGCCGCGCAGTTACTCGCGGAACATCTGCGCGCGGGGCAAAAGCGCACGCTGCAACGTCTGAAAGTGATGGCGGTGTTGCCGGAACCTGAATTGCCGCCTTATATGCAACGAATCGCGTAGTGGCCAACGCCATCGGGCCGCAGCTCGTCAAATGGCTGCTCGAACGCACCAGCGGCCTGTCGGTGCAGATCGGCATGGCAGTCGCGCAGGAACAGGCGGCTTACAGCGTCGGCCCGTTATTGATAATCACATTTGTTTAGCTCGATCGTTCCCAATCGACCCAGTGACTTTCAACCGCGATTTGACCGCTTTCAGCTCGACAACGTCACATGTCTCGGCAAGCGCGGCCCAAGGCTACCTGGCAACGTCAGCGGCTAACGCATCGAAAAGCAGGTCCAGGCTCTGCTCAAAGACTGACTCGAGGTTGCCCACGCTCAGATGAGGGGCGATTGCGCGAACATGCGGATATGGAATCTGTTGTGGCGCATGCTGCAGCAACAGGGGAGTTGGCTCGTCCTCCAGTTCGCGACTTGCAACTTCCGCCATCCCGGCTCCATTGACATAACCGCCGATCAGCCGGAACCAGAATGCCGTTCGCGCAGCGTCAAGACCGAGCGCCGCAAATGTCTTCAGAATTTCTTCGTACAAAGCAAACGTCTGGTCCGTGTTGAAGCGCCGTGTGGCGAGCAAAACAAACGCCCGTGGGTGACGGATCGCGATCGCACGGTAATTCCGGATGAAGCCGCGCAACCGCTCGAGCGGGGGAAGCGTCGCAGGAGGAAACTGCCCTTCCAGCAGTTCTTCAAGGATGAGCGGGCCGGTCGCCCGAAGTATGACAGGCTCCTATGGATTGTCCGTGATGTTACTGCGTGCCCAAAGCATAAGTGTCGCCTAATCTTTGAGCCCTCATTCAACGGTCGTCGTCCGCTGCCTTTTACGGTTCCCGGCGTTTCAAGAATCGACGGTACGAGTCTGTCTAAATGTGCTAGCAAAAAAGCTTCCGAGTATGAGATAGTCGTGGCGAATTTGGTTTGCGAGCTACTAGAGGATATATCTCGAGTCAGCGCACAGAAAGCGTCCCGAATCTCGAGTTTTCTGACTCACGTGTCCGATTCCCTGTTCAGCGGGAATTCCGCAGCCCTTGCCCGGCATCTCGGGCTTTCCAAGTCACAAATCCACGGTTGGATGAACGATAGGACTAGGCCGAGTTTTCCGGGCGTCATTCGAATCGCCTACGCATTTGAGTGCACAATTGCGGATGTTCTCTTGGGCAACAAGGCCAGGCTGAGGTTGCGTCAAGGCTGCAAATTATCATGCGGCTTATTTGGCCTGCCGCGCAAGGTCGGCCATAAGACGCCTCGCCGGGAACTGCTTGCTTCACTTTTGACCTTTATGAAGAGGAACCCCAATGCGTGCGCCCAAGACGCGGCATGCTTCCTAGAAGTGTCGCCAAAATTCCTTCGTGCAAACTTTCCGTCGCAAAAGAATGCACTTGTCAACGCCGGCAGGCTACACAGACAGCGGACTTCTCAGGCGAAGCAAGAAGCGAAGGACGTTGCGTACAGGACGTCTCACTTTGCGCTCGCGAATCAAGGGGTTTATCCATCGAGACGAAAAGTTATGAAGCAGCTCAACGAGCAGGGGATTCGCCTTAGCTATGCAGAGACTAGACGAGCGAACGACAAAGCCCACGCTGCCTCGCGAATTAGCAAGCGCGGACCCCACCCTTCAACGAGGATTGACTGACACCCCTCAAAGTTTGACAGACAACTTGGCCATCGACATTACCTACGCTTGTCGTAAACGACATCGGAAGGGTAATTCGAAAGCCGGTGCGCAAGGCATCGCCAGTTCGTCAAACGGCGGAAGGCAGCAGGAGTCGAACCTGCCAGAGAGTGTCTGACACCCCCTACCGGGTTTGAAGCCCGGCCGCACCACCAGATGCATATGCCTTCCGTTGACAACCCGTTGCTCTACAACATCTCGCTTAATCTGCTGTCCACGCGCAATAAATGAACGTCGCGCTGAAAACGCGTATAACCGACACGATCGAAAAACTCCAACACCTGAATCGCGCGTTTACGTCCAAGCCCCGTTCCATCGCGAAATGCCGCTGCCGAAAGCGCCCCGCCACGCTCCGCCGCCAGTTGCGCAACGACGCGTGCAAGTTCGCGCATTGCATCGCGGTGGTAAAAAAGATCGCGCACCACCTGATACACGTCGCCCTGCCGCGCAAGCTTGCGCAGCAGCGCACGTACGTCGTCTTCGTGTCGATGCACGGTTGCAGCGAGCTCCCGCACCCAGGGCGGATCGAAGCGCCCTTCCATGATTAAAGGCAACAGCACTAGCCTAAGCGCTTCCTCCTGTTTGTCGAGCGACACCGAATGCTCAGGCAGATGCAGCCATGGCCCGCTCCTCGAAACAAGGCCTTCGGAAACAAGTGCATCGATTAACGCCCGCCACAGCACATCGCCTAGCAACGGCGCTGCAATGCGCCGCAGACGCGCGGAATCCGGCCCTTGCTCATCCGGAAACCGCGCGTGAAAGGTCTGCAATGCACTGGTGACCTGCTCGCGCATTGCGTCCCAGTGACGCCTCAGCACAACGAACCCGTCATCGGCCGCTTTGCCGTGTATCGCAATGTCGATTACGTCACGCGGCAACTGTAGCGCGTTGTGCGGCACCCCTGTCAAACATACGAGCGTCGAGCGCTGCATTCCGCGCGGCGCGTGATCGAGCAGCGCCTCGATGCGCCGCTCGTCCAGCCAGATCCGCAAGGCATCGAGCCAGGCGCGTCGTTCGGCGCTTCTACGCTTGCGCGCGGGACCGAATGGATCGAGCACACGCCCGCCGCCGACCGTGCGCGTCGCCTGCGCGTTGCGCACAATAAAACGATCGCCCGGCAGCGCGCAAAGCGGCGTATCGAACACTAGTTGCGCACGCGCCTTTTGGCCGGCCGTCGGCGCATCGCCATCGAGCAAAGCGACATGCGCGACGCGATGCGTCGTGCCGAGATGAACGTGCAACGGCGTCCAGTGTTGCAACGTAACGCTCGCCTCTTCGAGCAGCGTCAGCTCGACATCGAGCCGCTCCGATGGTTTTGCCAGGCCCGCATCGACGATCCAGTCGCCGCGCCCAATCGCATCCTTGTCGATACCGGCAAGGTTGAGCGCGCAACGTTGTCCCGCGTGAGCGCTGTCCGCCGCGCGATTCTGCGCATGGACGCTGCGCACGCGAATCGGCCTGAGCGCCGGCGCAAGCACCAACGTTCCGCCCGCCGTCACGCGCCCGGCGAAAACCGTTCCCGTTACGATCGTTCCGTGGCCGGCAAGCGTAAACACGCGATCGATTGCCAGACGGAATAGCGCATCATCGCGACGCTCGCGCATAACAGGCGCCGCAACATCGCGAAGCCAGCCCTTGAGTTTGCCAACACCGGCATCGCCGTCAACAGTCGCATTCGTTTCGAAAACCGGCGCCGCAGCAAATACGGTCGATGCAAGCCACGCGCCGATCTCATCGCGCACTTGCGCAAGCCGCGCCGCATCGACGCGATCGACCTTCGTCAACGCGACGACGCCTCGTGTCACGCCAAGCAATTCCAGAATCGCCAGATGCTCGCGCGTTTGCGGCATCACGCCGTCGTCGGCGGCAATCACGAGCAGCGCAACGTCGATGCCGCACGCACCCGCCACCATCGTATGCACAAGCTTTTCGTGACCCGGCACGTCGATCACGCCAAGCACCTCGCCGTTGGCGAGCGGCGTATACGCATAGCCAAGTTCGATCGAAATGCCGCGCGCTTTCTCTTCTTTCAGGCGGTCGGTGTCGACGCCAGTCAGCGCACGCACGAGCGTCGTTTTGCCGTGATCGATATGACCCGCGGTGCCGACGATCATAGGCGCAGCTCCGCGCATTGCGCGATAAACGTTGCTTCGTCCGCGGCCTCGAGGCAACGCAGATCGAGACACAAGGCATCGTCGGCGATGCGGCCGAGCACCGGGCGCGGCAATTCGCGCAACGCTTTTTCGAGCTGCATCAGCGCGCGGCCGCTGCGCTTCGCGCCGGCAACGCGCACGGCGATTCCATAGCTCGGCAACTGATCCACCGGCAATGCGCCGCTGCCGATCTGGCTGAGCATCGGCTCGACCGCGGCTGCGTAACGTTCGCCGAGCGCGAGCTGCAAAGCAGGCTGCGCACGCAGTGCCGCCGCGTGTATATCGGCCGCGGAACGCGTCAGAAGACGCAACGTCGTCAGCCTTTGTGCGAGCAATTCGGGCGCACGATACAACTGCAGCACCGGTTCGAGCGCCGCCAGCGTAAGCTTGCCCACGCGCAGCGCGCGCTTTAACGGATGCTTTTTGATCTTGCGGATCAATGCTTCGCGCCCGACGATCAAACCCGCCTGCGGACCGCCGAGCAGCTTGTCGCCGCTGAACGTGACGAGATCGGCGCCCGCGTCGATCGTGCCGCGCACGGTCGGCTCGGCAGGCAGGCCCCATTGCGCGAGATCGATCAACGTACCGCTTCCGAGATCGTACGCAACCGGCAGCGCGTGACGATGGGCAATCTGCGCAAGTTCGCCTATATCGACGCTCTTCGTAAAACCGCTGATCGCATAGTTGCTGCAATGCACTTTCATCAGCAACGCGGTGCGCGCGTTAATCGCCTCTTCGTAATCTTTTGCATGCGTGCGGTTCGTCGTCCCGACTTCGCGCAGCCGCGCGCCGGCACGCGACATGATGTCGGGAATTCGAAACGAGCCGCCTATTTCCACGAGTTCGCCACGCGAGACAACCACTTCCTGCTTCGGCGCAAGCGCCGACAGGGTCAGTAAAACCGCGGCCGCGTTGTTGTTGACGACGGTTGCCGCTTCGGCGCCCGTCAGTTCGCAGATCAGATCGTCGATCAGATCGTCGCGGTCGCCGCGCGCGCCGGTAGCGAGATCGAATTCGAGATTGGTGGGCCGCGTCAGCGCACCGACGACCGCGCGCACTGCTTCATCGGGTAACAAGGCGCGTCCGAGATTCGTATGCAAAACCGTGCCAGTGAGATTGAATACGGCGCGCAGACGGCTGCGCGCGCGTGCTTCGAGCATGCGGCTCGCGTGCGCGACGATTCGTTCTTCGCACGAAGCACCGGCGCCGTCGAATTGGTTCGCATCCGTCGCAGCCGTTGCATCGGTGTTCGCCGACGCTTGCGCGAGCAACTCCGCGCGCAACGTATCGAGCGCTGCACGCACTGCATCGAGGACCTGCGTGCGCCCATATGCGTCGCTCAACGGCTGCACCGCGTGCGCCGACATCACCCGCTCGACTGCAGGCAAGCGCGCCAGTTGCGCGCGCCGCCGCTCACTCGTCGCCGCATCGCTCACGCGTGCCTCCCGCTTAACGGTCCGAGGTTGCTTCAGGCCACAGCAGCGGGTTCGGCGCACTGCGCCGATAGCCCGCTTCGTTCATCAGCAGATCGAGCGTGAGGCTGGCGAGATCATCCGCAAGCGGCTCGATATCGACATCCCTTTCGAGGTATCCGATCTTCCGGTACGTATGGCATTCGTCGCACGATTCGGCTTTCAACGCCTCGTTGCCGCCTTCGACGCCGTGGTACGCAATGCCTTTCGTCGAATCGCAATTCGAGCATTTCACGCGAACCATATGCGTTTCGGTGCCACACAATCCGCATTGCAGATAGCGATAACCCTGGTACGGACCGCCGATGCGCACGACGCTTGCTACCGGTTGCGCACCACAGACCGGGCACGCGCCCGGCGTGTCGAGATAAGGAATGTCGCGCAGGTCGAGCCGGCTCGCCAGATCGCACCATACGACCTGCAGCGCAGCCACGATGAATGGCGCGGTAGCCGGATCGACTTCGTTGAAGCGCTGCGACAGAATCGCGTCCGCTTGCGCATCGAGCTGCGCGGCGCTCGCCAGACGCAGTCCGTCGAGCACTTTGCCGAGCGCGGGCGACACCGCGCCCGCGGCCTCGATGCGATCGAGCACGCGTTGCAACACGTCGCGCCATGCGGGGTCGCGTTGCGGCATAAGCGCCGGCAAGAGAGGCATCGAGGTTTGCTGTGCCCGCGCAATTGCGTCGGCGTCCGGCATCGCCGCCTCGAACTTTGCGAGCACCTGTTGTTGCGCCTCGGCAAGCGACGCCATCAGCCGCAAATAGCCGCCGATCGGATTGCCGTTCGCCAGCGTACGCAAGCGCGCCGCGCGGGTGGAAAAGAACGATGCCCGTTCGGGCAGACGGATGCGCGGGATGGCGGACGGATCGAGCGATTCGATCTGCCCCGGCTCGAGTATGCGCTGCACCAATTGCGTGGCTCCGGTTGCGCGTCATGTGGATGATCGGCACACGCTAACGCGTGCCTGCCATTCCCGATTCTGGCGTCGGTTTCGCCGATCGGCAAGCGCAAAACCCCCAGCCTGCGCGAATCGCCGGCCACACGCATGCACGCATGCGTCGGCGCACGCTATTTGATGCTCTCGCGAAACCAGCGCGGATGATGTTTTCTGGCCCAACCGAGCGTGACCGTGCCAGTCGGATCGTAGCCATGTCGTTCTGTGAGCCAAGGAGTTGGTAGAATGTTTTGTCTTCCTAAGACCGCTTGGCCTCCGACTTCACGAACGCCGTGATCGCATGCACGAGCGCCGCCGCCCTGACGAATCCGATCGGAAAATAAAACGAGAAATACGCGCGCCAGATCACGATGCCGCTCAGCAGCAGCAGTACGAGGCACGCCACCATCACGAAGAACAGCAGCTTCTGCCCGGCGTTGTAGCGCCCGACTTCCGGCAGTTTTTCCTCGCGATTGGCGATTACGTCGTCCATTTGACGCATCCATTGCCAATCGTTGTCGTCGAGATAGTTGTGACGCCAGAATCGCAGCACAAGAATCAGAAACGACACGAACATCACGAGCCCGACGAATGGATGCAGAATGCGCGTCCACTGTCCGCCGCCGAACAGCGCGGACAGCCAGAACATGGCCGGATGAAACATCGCGAGACCGGATAGCGCGAGCAGCACGAACGTAATCGCGGTAATCCAGTGATTCGTGCGCTCGTTCGCCGTATAGCGCACGATCAGGTTCGGATCGTGTTCTTTCATTTCGTCGGCTCCTCGGTTTTGCCTTCCGGCATGTCGACGGTTTGCGTGCCGCGCCGCTCGCGGATTCTGCGGGCCTCGTCGCGCGCCGCGACTTCGTCGTCTTCGCTCACTTCGTTGGGACCCACGCGCGTGTAGTGGAAGAAGCCAGCAAGCGCGGTCAGCGCGATGCCTGCCAGCGCAAGCGGCTTGGCAATGCCCTTCCAGACGCGCACCATCGGGCTGATCGCCGGGTTGTCGGGCAAACCGTGATACAGCGACGGCTGGTCCGCATGGTGCAGCACATACATCACATGCGTACCGCTTACGCCGGCCGGGTCGTACAAGCCCGCATGCTCGAAGCCGCGCTCCTTGAGGTCGACGATGCGTTCCTCCGCATGCGCGATCATGTCGACCTTGGTGCCGAACACGATCGCACCGGTCGGGCACGTCTTCACGCAAGCGGGCTCCTGGCCTACGGCGACGCGATCGGAACAGAGCGTGCATTTGTAGACGCGATGATCCGCCTTCGAAATTCGCGGGATATTGAACGGACACCCGGCAATGCAATACCCGCAGCCGATGCAGTTTTCCTGATGAAAATCGACGATGCCGTTCGTGTACTGCACGATCGCGCCCGGCGCCGGACACGCTTTCAAACAACCCGGATCCTCGCAATGCATGCAGCCGTCCTTGCGGATCAGCCATTCGAGATTGCCGTTCGGGTTTTCGTATTCGGCAAAGCGCATCACCGTCCACGAATGTTCGGTGAGGTCGCGCGGATTGTCGTAGACGCCCGTGTTGATGCCGATTTCATCGCGTAAGTCGTTCCATTCCATACATGCGGTCTGACACGCCTTGCAGCCGATGCACTTCGTAACGTCGATCAGCTTCGCGACGCTGCCGGTAGCCGGTTCGCGCACCGACGGCGGCTGCACGGTGGTAGCCGACTGGCGTCTGATATCGAGTGATTGCAGTGCCATGGCGCCCCCTATGCCTTCTCGACTTTCACGAGGAACGACTTGAATTCCGGCGTCTGGGTATTAGCGTCGCCGACGAACGGCGTCAGCGTGTTCGTCAGATAGCCGGGCCTGGTCAGGCCTTTGAACCCCCAGTGCAGCGGAATGCCGACGGTCTGAATCTTCTTGCCGTCGACCGTCAACGGCTTGATCCGCTTCGTCACGACCGCTACCGCGACGATATAACCGCGGTTGCTCGACACCCTGACACGGTCGCCCGCCACCACACCGAGCTCGTTGGCGAGGTCTTCGCCGATCTCGACAAACTGCTGCGGCTGAGTAATCGCATTGAGGCGCGCGTGCTTGGTCCAGAAGTGGAAATGCTCGGTGATGCGATAGGTGGTCGCCACATGCGGGAACGCCGACGCTTTGCCGAACGCCGCGCGATCGTCAGGGAATACCCGCGCACCGGGGTTATTCGTCGCAAGCGGATTTTGCGGGTGAAACGGGTTGTAGCCGAGCGGCGTTTCAAACGGCTCGTAGTGCTCCGGAAACGGCCCTTCGTTCATCGCATCGCGCGCGAAGAAACGCGCGACGCCCTCGGGGTTCATGATGAACGGACCCATGCCGGCGTCCGGATTCTCGTCCGCCTTGAAGTCGGGAATATCGGCGCCGGTCCACGCCTTGCCGTTCCACGAAATAAGCCTGCGCGACGGGTCGAACGGTTTGCCGTTCAGGTCGCACGAGGCGCGGTTGTACAGCACACGGCGATTCACGGGCCACGCCCATGCCCAACCGAGCGTCTGACCGATGCCGGTCGGATCCGAATTGTCGCGCCTGCCCATCTGGTTGCCGGCCTGCGTCCACGAGCCGCAGAAAATCCAGCAACCGCTCGCGGTCGTGCCGTCGTCCCGCAGTTGCGCAAAGCTCGATAGCTGGTCGCCGGCCTTGGCCAGCACCTTCGACGGATCTTTCGGATCGGTCACATCCGCGAGCGCCTTGCCGCTAAACTCCATCGCGATCTCTTCCGGCGTCGGGCTGTCCGGATGCCCATACGGCCAGTTGATCTTCAGCAGCGGATCGGGATACTTGCCGCCGTCTTTCTGATAAGCGGCGCGCATCCGCAGGAAAATGCCCGACATGATCTCGAGATCGCTCTTTGCTTCGCCCGGCGCCTGCGCGCCCTGCCAGTGCCATTGCAGCACGCGTGACGAACTGACGAGCGAGCCGCGCTCTTCGGCAAAGCAGGTCGTAGGCAGCCGGAACACCTCAGTCTGGATTTGCGATGAATCGACGTTGTTATATTCGCCGTAGTTCTTCCAGAACTCGGATGTCTCGGTGGCAAGCGGATCCATGATCACGAGCCATTTGAGCTTTGAGAACGCCGCAGTCATCTTCGCCTTGTTCGGCGCCGATGCAAGCGGGTTGAAGCCCTGCGCGAGATAGCCATTCACCTTGCCCTGTGCCATCAGTTCGTAGATCTGCAGCATGTCGTACGATTTGTCGAGCTTCGGCAGATAGTCGTAGCCCCAGTTATTGTCGGCGCTTGCCGCGTCGCCGTACCACGACTTCATCATGCTGACGAAGAACGCGCGGTAGTTCTTCCAATAGCTCAACTGGTTGGGCCGCAACGGTTGCGCCGCGCGTTTCTTGATATATCCCTCGAAATCCTGTTCGCCCTCGTTCGGCAGGGTCATATACCCGGTCAGCAGATTCGACATCAGACCGAGGTCGGTTAGGCCCTGAATATTCGAGTGTCCGCGCAACGCATTCATGCCGCCGCCCGCAATTCCGATGTTGCCGAGCAGCAATTGCACCATCGCGCCGCAGCGGATCATCTGCGAGCCGATCGAGTGCTGCGTCCAGCCAAGCGCATAGAGAATCGTGCCGGCACGGTTCGGTGTCGCGGTGGTCGCGAGCATTTCGCAGACCTTGAGGAACTTGTCCTTCGGCGTGCCGCACACCTTTTCGACCATCTCGGGCGTGTAGCGCGAATAGTGCTGTTTCATCAGGTTGTAGACGCAACGAGGATTCTGCAGTGTCTCGTCGGTTTTCACGAAGCCGTCGTCGCCGAGTTCGTAATTCCACGAGGTCTTGTCCGCGTATTTGTGGTTCTGCGCGTCGTAACCTGAATAAATGCCGTCGTCGAACGCGAAATCTTCGCGCACGAGGAACGTGAAGTCCGTATAGCTCTTCACGTATTCGTGCTGGATCTTGTCGTTCGCCAACAGGTAATTGATCACGCCGCCGAGGAACGCGATGTCCGTCCCGGTCCGGATCGGCGCGTAAAAGTCCGCGACCGACGCGGTGCGGTTGAAACGCGGATCGACGACGATCAGCTTTGCGCGGCGATGCGCTTTCGCCTCGGTGACCCATTTGAAACCGCACGGGTGCGCCTCGGCCGAGTCGCCGCCCATCACCAGAATCACGTCGGCGTTCTTGATGTCGACCCAATGGTTCGTCATCGCGCCGCGGCCAAACGTCGGGGCAAGACCTGCCACCGTCGGGCCGTGTCAGACACGCGCCTGGTTATCGAATGCGAGCATCCCTGTCGCGCGGATCACCTTGTGCGTCAGATAGCCGACCTCGTTGCTGCTCGCGGACGCGGCCAGCATGCCGGTGGTGAGCCAGCGGTTGACCTTTTTGCCGTCCGCGGTGGTCTCGATGAAATTCGCATCGCGATCGTCTTTCATCAGCTTCGCGATGCGGTCGAGCGCGTCGTTCCACGAGATCGGTTGCCAGTCCTTGCCGCCGGGCGGCCTGTACTCGGGTACGAGTAACCGGCTCTCGCTATGAATGAAGTCGATCAGGCTCGCCCCCTTCGGGCACAGTGTGCCGCGATTGACCGGATGGTCGGGGTCGCCTTCGATATGAATGATGCTTGCGGTCGCGTTCTTCGCACCGTCGCCGAGACCGTACATCAGAATGCCGCAGCCGACCGAGCAATAAGGACATGTGTTGCGGGTTTCAGTGGTACGCGACAGTTTGTATTGCCGCACTTCGGCAAGCGCAACGTCGGGCGAGTAGCCGAGCAAAGCCAGGCTCGACCCCGCGAGTGTGGTTGCACTCACCTTCAGGAACTGACGCCGGGACATCTGTAGCATGGAAGCCCTCGCGTTCGGTGGTGGGGTAATAAAAAGTATAAGTCGTTATCGCGGCCTGTTAGCTTCGGCCAATATGCGGGAAAACGCGGTTAAGCTGGCAGACAGCGAACCGGGGCGAGCCCCGCACCGCAACAACGGGCATACGGATTGCACCGCTACCGGCGCAGTGGGCAGCGCGCCGTCGGTCGTCAGTCTCCTGGGTCGCCGAGCAGTTCCCGTGTCATCCCCCGGACAGGAAGAATCGCCATGGAACTCGAATCTCTTTCCGCGCAAAAGATCGAAAAAGCCGCCCGGTTGCAGGCGTCGTGGGCCGTCGGCGCATTGCGGCAGTTCATCGAAAACCGGTGTCCGGCACTGGCCGCGAGTATCGCCTTCTACGCAGCGTTCTCGCTCGCGCCGACGCTGGTCATGGTGATCGCGGTCGCGGGCTGGTTTCTCGGCGGCGAAGCCGCGCGCGGCGAGCTCTACCGTCAGGTGCATACCGTGCTCGGCAACGACGCCGCAGCCGCGATCACGACCATCGTGCAGAACGCGCACCGCAGCGGCGGCGCGGGCGGCACCGCTGCGATCATTTCGTTCGTGTTGCTTGCGATCGGTGCATCCGCAACATTTTCGTCGCTGAATAGCGCGCTCAATATCGTGTGGCCCTCGACCGGCCCGCGTGCGTCGAGCGTCATCGCGCTCGTGCGTGTGCGTCTGATTTCGTTCAGCCTCGTGCTCGGCGTCGCCTTCCTGCTCATTGTGTCGCTCGTGCTCGATGCGGGCATTACGTTCGTCGGCAACTGGCTGTGGGGCGATTCACCCTATGTCGTGATCGGCAATCTGCTGCAACTGGGCGTGGGGCTGCTCGTGCTGTCGCTGGCCTTTGCGGGATTGCTGAAGTTTCTCCCCGATGCGCCCGTGCGCTGGCGCGATTCGCTGGTCGGCGGCTTTGTCGCGGCCGTGCTGTTCTCGGCGGGCAAGAAGCTGTTTGCGCTATATCTCGCGCATGCGGGCACGGCCAATTCGTTCGGTGCGGCCGGTTCCCTTGCGGTGCTGCTGATGTGGCTGTACTTCTCGGCACTCGTACTGCTGCTCGGCGCGGAGTTCGCCGCGGCGCGCGGCCGGCTTCACGACCCGCGCGGCGCATGGGCATTTCTGCACGCGACGCCGCCGGGCAGTCGCGCGATGATCGCATCGGTCCTCGCCGCGCCGACAGCCGGCGTCGATCCCGCGCGCCGCGGCGCGGCGCTGCGCGGCAGATCGCAGGATCTCGCGCAAGCAGCGCCGGAAACGCTGAACGCGGCGCAAGCGCCGGCTGCGACGAAAGCCGCGAGCGTGGGTGGATACGCTCGAACCGCCGCTGAATCTGCCGCTCCAACCGCTACGGCTGGCGGCATCGAACAGACTCCCGGCGATAAGCCCGGCGCAATCGGCAAAGCCGTCCGCGTGTGCCGCTCGGTCGCGCACGCCGAAACGCGGGCGACCCAGGCCGCGGCCGTGACGCTCGTCCAGGCGGGACGCACCGCGGCGGCGGCCGACCGCTACGTGCGACGACACCCGTGGAGCTCGGTGCTGGTCGCGGCGGGCACGGCGATCGTCGTCGCCGCAGTGGCCGGCCGCAACGGCGACAACCGCTAGATCAGCTACGCCGCCTCTGCGTCAAACCACATTTGCGCACGACTGTCCATCCGCTCTGATTGAAAGCGGACAGTTAACATGTTTACTTCCCGCCCAGCCAGCGATTCGTCCCGGACAAATACATTACAAAAAACTGTCACCGAACAGCCACTTATGCAATCGCCGGACGATATATCACACCAAATCGACAATAATGCTGGTTCGATGATAAAACATTGCCCATATTGCAATAATCACGTTTGGGCTTGTTAGACAAGGGTTTCGCCTACCTGTCACATTTTCGATACACCTTTATTTTTTTCGTTTCTTGTGCATGGACCCCCTGCGTTATTCTCCGTTTCGCAACAACTAAACAATCATCTGCGTGGAGATTTGGATGAAACGAATCGCACTGTCTACCCTCTCGTTGGCTCTGCTCGGTGCTACCAGCGCGGCGCACGCCCAGAGCAGCGTGACCTTGTATGGCGTCCTCGACGATGCGTTCCAGTGGGTACACCACGCGAACCCGGCGAATGACAACCTCTATCACCTGCAGTCAGGAAACATCCAAGGTAATCGTTGGGGTCTGAAAGGTACCGAAGACCTCGGCGGCGGCCTCAAGGCGATTTTCCAGCTGGAAAGCGGCTTCGATCCGAATAACGGCAGGGCCGGCCAGGGCGGTCGCCTGTTCGGCCGTCAGGCATACGTCGGTCTGACGCAGGACCAGTACGGCACGCTGACGGTGGGCCGCCAGTATGACCCGCTCGTCGACATGATCCAGCCGATCACCGCCGACAACTTCTGGGGCAGCATGTTCGCCACGCCGGGCGACGTCGACAACAACGACAACAGCTCGCGTACGAACAACTCGTTCAAGTATGTCTCGCCGGTCTGGAGCGGTTTCCAGTTCGAAGGCATGTACGCGTTCGGCGGCGTGGCCGGCACGACCGGTTCCGGCCAGTCGTGGGGCGGTGCTGCAACGTACGGCATGGGTCCGTTCAACGTTGCCGCGGGCTACTTCCGCATGGACAACGCGAATGGCTTCGCCGCTCGCGGCGGCGCACTGCCGACGGCCGCCAACCCGCTCGGCACGGCGCCGGGCTGGAGCACGGGCGCGACGTCGGACGCTACGTTCGACGGCTCGACGATCAACAGCGCCTACGCATCGGCGAAGTCGATCAGCATCACGTCGGCGGCTGCCCAGTACGTGGTCGGTCCGTTCACGTTCAACGCGCGTTACAGCTTCGCACAGTACAAGCCGGACGCATTCTCGGCGTTCAGCAATCAGGAGAAGTACCACGTCGCAGGCGCTTACGCGGGCTACCAGCTGTCGCCGGCCCTGCTGCTCGGCCTCGGCTACACCTGGACGCACGGTGCGGGCGATACGTCATCGAACTACCACCAGGTTTCGGCCGGTGCCGACTACTCGCTGTCGAAGCGTACCGACGTCTACCTGATGGGCGCATACCAGCACGCGAGCGGCACGCAACGCGTCGACGCGACGACGACGACCGACGCGAAGGCTTCGATCGGTTCGTACGGCTTCCAGGCTGGCTCGAACACGCAGGAAATGGTCAGCATCGGTATCCGTCACAAGTTCTAAAAGCAACAACAAAAACTGCGCAGCGTGAAGCTCTACGCTGCAGTTCAAAGCCAGCCGAAGGCGCAAGCCGAGGCTGGCTTTTTTCTTGTGTCCGTTCTTGTGTGCGGTTGTTCGATGTTCGGCGGCCGGCGGCCGTTCAGCGCGGCGTTTTCGGCTTGTCGGACTGGGCCAGCGTTTGAGCGGGCCGCACGTCGAGCGCATCGTGAGCAGCGGCCGAAGGTGCGCGAACCAGCAGGCTCTCGCCTTCGATATCGGCGTGCGGAATCGCCGCCGTATCGCGCCAGTCCGGGTCCGGAATTTCGGCGAACACCTGCCGCAACCGGTCGCCCCATGTGCGGTGAATCATCTGGTAGTAGGCGTTATCCTGCGTGACTGTCACGAAACGCGTGACGCGCAGTGCATCCTTCTCGTAGACAAGCAGATCGAGCGGCAAACCGACCGACAGATTCGAGCGCAAGGTCGAATCCATCGAAATCAGCGCGCATTTGGCCGCTTCGTCGAGCGGCGTCTGCGGCACGAGCACACGGTCGATAATCGGTTTGCCGTATTTCGATTCGCCGATCTGAAAATACGGATTCACGCTCGACGCCTCGATGAAATTGCCGGCCGAATAGATCATGAAAAGGCGCGGCCGCGGCACGGTACGGGGAGCATGTTCGTCGGCGTCACCGGCATCGCCCTGCGCGATCTGGCCGCCAAGAATGAAACTGCAATTGAATTCGACGCCGAACTGCTGCAACGCCTGAGAATCCCGCTGATGCACGTTGCGCACCGCGCGGCCGACCACGGCCGCCGCATCGGCCATCGTCGACACGGTCCACAGCGTCGGCTCGAGCGGGTCGGACGGTTCGGACAATTCGCGCAGCACCGCCTGCGTGAGCGACAGGTTGCCGGCGCCGAGCAACACGAGCACGCGTTCGCCCGGCTGCTCGAACACGGACATCTTGCGTGCCGTGCTGATATGGTCGACGCCGGCGTTGGTTCGCGTGTCAGACAGAAACACGATTCCTTCATCGACGCTCAGTGCGACGCAATACGTCATGACAAATTCCTAAGTCGGATCGTAGCCATGTCGTTCTGTGAGCCAAGGAGTTGGTAGAATGTTTTGTCTTCCTAAGACCGCTTGGCCTCCGACTTTATCCGTGCGACTGATGCGATCGATGCGATCGCCGCTATTGCTGCTATTGCGGCGACTGCTCGAACGCGCTGACTGCAACCGTTACGTCGAGCCGTTCGCCGTGGCCGCCGATGCGTCGCCCGCGCACGGGCGACGCCGCTTCGTAGTCGCGCGCGACGGCAAGCCGGCAATACACGTTCGAAGCAAACGCCGCATGCGTGACGTCGACCGACACCCAGCCGACGCCCGTCAGCCAGACGTCGACCCATGCGTGGCTCGCGGCGTCGTCGACTTCGCCGGGCTCGATATAGCCGCTCACATAGCGTGCCGGCACGTTGCGCGCGCGACAGCAGGCAAGCATCAGATGCGTGTGGTCCTGGCAGACGCCGCGGCCAAGCGCGAGCGCCTGCGCCGCCGTGCTCGTCACCTCGGTGATGCCCGACTGGAACGGCACGCGTTCGACGATCCGCTCGGCAAGCGTAATCAGCGCGGCTGGCGTGTCGAGCGGAGGCGCGGCGTGCGCGAGTTCGCTGATCGCCGGATCGGCGTCGGTCAAACGCGTCGCGCACGTGAAGTGTTCGAGCGGAATCGGACCGGCGTCTTCGTTCAGACAGCCGTCGAAAAGCGGTATGGTTTCGACTTCGCCCGACACATGCACACGAATCTCGTCGTGCGGACGGTTCATTACGAGCGTGTGCAGCACGTTGCCGTACGCGTCGAACGCCGAATCGAGCTTGCCGGGTGCGTCGAGAAACCAGCGCCGCACGGTCTGCGACGAACCGCTCAATGGGGTCAGCCGCAGTTGCTGGATCGAATAGTGGACCGTCGCATCGTAGCGATAGACCGTTTCATGGCGGATCGTCAGAAACATAAGGGCACTCCGTACAGGCTTTCTTCAGGCCACCGGCAGCAGTAAATAGGTGCGAGCGACGAGATTGCCGAGCTCGAACACGCGCGCGAGGAATTGCGTGAGCCATGCATGCAGCCCCGCTTCGAAAATCTGCCGGATATCGGCATATAACAGCTCGGCACGAAGCTTGCCCGCAAACCGCTCGCACGTATTCGAGCCTTCGGTACGCAGCATCGCGAGATTCGCGCACACGCCGTCAAGCGACGCGAGCAGCGAACGCGGCATCTGCGAGTTCAGGATCATCAGCTCGACGACGCGCGCCGGCGTCACGACATCGCGATAGACCTTGCGGTAAATCTCGAGCGCCGACACCGAACTCAGGATCGACGTCCAGTAATAGAAGTCTTCGAGCTGGCGCGCGGCGTCGCGCGAATTGGGCGCCGCGTCGGCGAAACGCACGTCGAGAATCCGCGCGGTGTTGTCCGCGCGCTCGAGAAACGTGCCGAGCTGTGTGAAGAAAAACGCGTCATCCTGCAACGCGGTGCCGATCGTCACTCCGCGCGACAGGTGCGAGCGGAACTTCACCCACTCGAAAAGCGCGGCCGGATTGACGGCCAGCTGGCCCGCCGCAATGCGTTCGTTGAACTCGAGCCATGTGTCGTTGATCGTTTCCCACCATTCGGTCGTCAGCGTGCCGCGCACGGCGCGCGCGTTTTCGCGCGCCGCCTGCAGACACGAGTGGATGCTCGACGGGTTGGCCGCATCGGCCACCATGAAGTCGACCACATGCTCGCGCGCCGGTTCGGCGTAACGCTGCGAAAAGGCGCTTTCGAGCTCGGAAATGCGCAGCACCGCGCGCTGCGTGCGGGCTTCCTGTTCGGACGTCTGCGGCAGCAATTGTGCTTTCAGGTTGATATCGAGCATGCGCGCGGTGTTCTCGGCGCGCTCCATGTAGCGCGCCATCCAGAACAGGTGGTCGGCAGTGCGGCTCAGCATGATGACCTTCCTTTATTGTTGTTCAGTCGACCATCCACGTGTCTTTCGTCCCGCCGCCCTGCGACGAATTGACGACGAGCGACCCCTGTTGCAGCGCGACGCGCGTGAGGCCGCCCGCCACCATCGTCACAGTCTTGCCGGACAGCACGAACGGACGCAGGTCGATATGGCGCGGCGCGATGCCGGCTTCGACGAAGGTCGGACACGCGGACAGCGCGAGTGTCGGCTGCGCGATATAGCCGGCCGGCCGCGCGAGGAGGCGCGCGCGAAACGCTTCGATTTCATCCGCGGTCGCTGCCGGGCCGACGAGCATGCCGTAGCCGCCCGCACCGTGCACCTCCTTCACGACGAGCTCGGGAAGGTGGGCGAGCGTATAGGCGAGATCCTCGGGCTTGCGGCACTGGTAAGTCGGCACGTTGTTGAGAATCGGCTTCTCGCCAAGGTAGAACTCGATCATCTGCGGCACGTACGGATAGATCGACTTGTCGTCGGCGATACCGGTGCCCATCGCATTCGCGAGCGCGACGCGGCCGGCGCGATATGCCGTGAGAAGCCCGGGCACGCCGAGCGCCGAATCCGGGCGGAACGCGAGCGGATCGAGAAAATCGTCGTCGACGCGGCGGTAGATCACGTCGACGCGCCGCGGTCCTTGCGTGGTGCGCATGAATACGTAGTTGTCGTCGACGAACAGATCCTTGCCTTCGACGAGCTCGACACCCATCTGCTGCGCGAGAAACGTGTGCTCGAAGTATGCCGAGTTGTACATGCCCGGCGTCAGCACGACGACGACTGGATCGTCGACGCCCGCCGGCGCGACCGAGCGCAGCATGTCGAGCAGCAGGTCGGGATAATGCGCGACCGGCGCGATACGGTTCTGCACGAACAGCTCGGGGAAGAGCCGCATCATCATCTTGCGGTTCTCGAGCATGTACGAGACACCGGACGGCACGCGCAGGTTGTCCTCGAGCACATAGAACTCGCCGTCCATCCCGGCACGCACCACGTCCACACCGGCGATATGCGCGTACACGCCGAGCGGCACGTCGACGCCCTGCATCTCGGGCCGGTACTGCGCATTCGTGTAGACCTGGTCCGCGGGCACGACGCCGGCGCGCACGATATTGCGCTCGTGATAGACGTCATGGATAAAGAGGTTCAGCGCCTGCACGCGCTGGCGCAAGCCGGCTTCGAGCGTGCGCCACTCGTCGCGCGGAATGATGCGGGGAATCAGGTCGAATGGAATGAGCCGCTCGGTGCCGGACAGGTCGCCATTCACGGCGAACGTAATGCCGACGCGCCTGAAAAGCAGATCCGCCTCGGCGCGTTTGCGCGCAATCGCTTCATTGCCCTGTTGCTCGAGCCAGTTCGCAAAGCGCGTGTAGTGCGGCCGCACGGCTTCGTCGTGATGACGCATCTCGTCATAGCATCGCATGTCACGCCCCGCTCTTTTTGTCGGATAGAAGGCGAATGCGCTGCGCATTCGGTGTCCGGCTGTTTCAAGCAAGCGTTATGCCATTGAGCCGACAGGCCGTGTTTTGCAGGGGCAATGGACGTGGCCCGGGCATCACAATGTAACCCATGGCGACGAGCGAAATGCACACCGCTATGCACTGCGAACGCGCAATAACGTAGAAGCTGCCCGAAGAAGCTGCCCGAGCGTTGAGCGAGGCCGCAAATGGCTTGATTCGATCGTACCGCGCAGGGCGGCGATGCGCTACCAAGGTGCGCGATGCAGCGCACCAGGACCGGTTCGATGCAGCGGCGACCCGAGTTAGGGAATCCAGCGGGAAGTAGCAGGCTAAAAGCAGGTGGAGAAAAGCAGCCGGTTAAAAGCGCGCAGTCAAAGGAAGCCGTCTACACGAACACGGCTGGATAAGTCCGGCGGTTACCAGGACCGCGGAATAAAAAAATCCCCGCGAGTGTTCCTCGCGGGGATTCAAAGACAGACATCGGTGGGTCCATCGCCACCGCCCGAAGACGGCGACGATCGAACCACGCCGTGCCGATCCTTAGGCCGATGCCGCGTCCTTCAGCTTCTTCAGCGCACGTGCCTTGACGCGCACCGAAGCAGGCTTTGCCGGGAACCAGCGCTCTTCACCCGTGAACGGGTCCTTGCCGAAGCGCTTCTTCTTGGCCGGGACAGCTTGCACCGAGATCTTCAGAAGACCCGACAGCGTGAATTCGCCGGCGCCCTTCTTGTGAACTGCGCCGAGGATCGTGTCTTCGAGCGCGGCCAGAACAGCCTTCGTGGACTTCGGTTCAACGCCCGCGCGTTCAGCCACGTGATTGGCCAGCGAGGCCTTCGTGAAGGTGTCCTTGATCGGCGACGGTACGCCGGACGCCTTCACGGCGACCTTCTTAGCCGCGGCTTTCTTTGCGGGAGCTTTCGTTGCAGCGGCCTTCTTGGTCGCTGCGGTGGTCGCCTTCTTGGCAACCTTCTTTGCGGAAGTCGGCATGTTTCTCCTACCTGTTGTTGGTCAGTGAGCCACGAAGCGTACACGACATGTGTACGCTTCACGCGGGATTCTACAAGCGCAAAGGCGTTTCGCGCGAATCTTTTATGCGTCGATACGTTCTTTTGTTGCGTGCCGCAGACTACGCGACACATTTTGACGCTTGTTTTACGGGTTAAAAGTCATCCCGTCGCATTTCGTAGGTACCTGTACACCACCTTTTGGAATCGGGCGTCTGTCGGGATGCACGTTGAATGAGGCGCTCGTCCCGATGCGCGGCGACGCCCGGACACCCGAAGACCTTCGGCCCCAGCGACGGCCGCGTGCCGGCCTTCGGCCATCAGCGTGCCATCGCGTACCCTCACGAGCCGGCTGCGCCGTTAGTGCAGGTCCGCCGGCTCCGGCCGCTCGCCGGGTCCGCTTCGCCGCCCGCTTCAGTTGATCCGAATGGCGTTCAGTAAGTGCGATGGGAAGGGTCGGCGAGATGCGAGGCAACGACAAAGCTCACGCAAGGCATGGCAAACACCATAAATAACGCAACGTGCGCGACGGCTCGCGCGTGCCGCATCGCGAGCCAATAGAGCGCGACGACCAGTTGCAGCGCGCAGAAGATCCACACCGGTACGCTCGTCAATATGCTTGCCTCGCCCGTGCCGGCAAGCCATAAACCGATGGGCACGATCACCGCGCTCAGCAACGCGAGCACGCCGAAGCATGCGCTTTTTCGCACGCGCCTCACGAACAGCAGCGCGGCCACTGCGACTTGCGCAGCGGCAACGTAGAGAATCAGGCGCGGCAGTGCGCTACCGGTTGGGTAGGCGTGCGGATCGATCAGATAAGCGATGTAGATGATGGCGGTTCGCAATATGTCTGTCATCGTATTGCAGGGCTAACTGGCAAAGCTGACTCGCAGGACTGACTGCGGCACACGAATGCGGAAACGGGTGGACGCGGATACGGGCTCCGGCCTCGAGCGCTGCTCAGATGAGCACCACCGCCACCACGATTGCGATCCAGATAAACGCGGCACCGGCCATAAACAGATGCCGCGCGATGCGCATCCTGGCGTCGGGGGTGTCGGGTTCGACAGGCGCGGTGGCCATCCACGGCACGACTCCGAGGCAGGCGAATCCGATCAGCGCGAGTGCCGCGATGAGCCGGTCCGCGCGCGTCCAGCCGCCTGGCTCGTTGATTCCCCAGTAGCCGAGAAACGCCATGCCGATCGAAAAGACCGTTGCCGAAGCGGAACTGATCGCCACCACCGATCCTTGGGGACTCGGCATGGTTCACCTCCTGTCACAAGGCTTTTTATCGTGCCGTCGATTCTACTTCAAGCATTTGACGTTTCAGCCGCCGCGCGTTTCCCGCGCTTCATAGGCTTTCAGATGCGTGTACGCGACGCGCAGCAGCGATAGCGGCGCCGCGGCCCGTTGCGCCTCGCCGCCCCGTTCGATCAGATTGCCGACGATATGGTCGGCTTCGATCTTCGAGCGATTCTCGATGTCGCGCAGCATCGAAGCGGTCAGCGGCGAGCCTTCCTTGAGCAGGACGCCGCGGTCGCGCGTCTGCACGGCGTCGCTGACCGGAAAGCCGTTGTGTTGCGCAATGCCGAGGCACTCGCCGTAGATGCCTTCGATCAGCCGCTTGCCGTCCCGCGTCTTCAGAATGTCGCCGATCGCTGCGCGGGTGACGCAGGTGCTTGCGGCAAGCGTTGCGAGGAACGTCCATTTGTCCCACATCCGCTGGCCGACGTTGTCGACCGCCTGGGAAACGAAGTTGGCGCCGTCGAACGTGCGCTCGATTTCGCGGATGCGGTCCGACATGCCGCCAGCGAGCTCGCCGTAGGCGATCGAGTGCGAGTCGTTCAGATGCTCGATCTCGCGGTTGCGATTCAGCGTTGCAGCAATGAACGCGATGCCGCCGAGCACGTTCGCGGCGCCGAATTTCGCCTTGAGCGTATCGATATGGCTCATGCCGTTGAGCACGGGCAGGATCATCGTCGACGGGCCGACCGCGGGCGCAAACGACTCGATTGCGTCGTCGAGGTTGTAGGCCTTGCAGCTCAGCAACACGAGATCGTACGGTTCGCGGATGCCGTCGGCGAGCACCGTCGGCACATCGTGCAGCGTTGCGTTGCCATGCGTGCTTCTGACCACGAGACCCGAGCGTCTCAGTTCCTCCGCACGCCCGGCGCGCACGAGAAACGTCACGTCGCGGCCCGCCTCGATCAGGCGCGCGCCGAAATAACCGCCTAGCGCACCCGCGCCCACTACGAGAATTCGCATCTTCGTTCCTTCGATTGTCGAGTGCCGGATAAAAACGTACGCAAGTATGCAGGAGAAGCCTGGAACGCGTGCGGCACGCGGCGCATGCCGCGAGCCGCCTAGACCACCGCTCGGCCCCGCGGCGACATTTGGGCCCGCATGCGCCGATAAACGTTAACGAGTCAGAACATTTCAAGCGCGAGCGCGATGCCCTGCCCGCCGCCGATGCACAGCGTGACCACGCCGCGTTTGAGGCCGTCGCGCCGCATCGAATGAATCAGACGCGTGGTGAGAATTGCGCCTGTCGCGCCGATCGGATGGCCGTGCGCGACCGCGCCGCCTTCGACGTTGACCACGTCTTCAGCGAGACCCAGTTGCTGGATGATCGCGAGCGGCACCGCGGCAAACGCTTCGTTGATCTCGAAGCGCTCGACGTCGGTCAGCTTCCAGTCCGCCCGTTCGACCGCCATGCGCACCGCCGGCACCGGGCCCAGGCCGAACATGCCGGGCTCGACCGCGCCGATGCCATAGGCGACGAGCCGCGCATGCGGCTCGATGCCGTTCGCTTCCGCGTAAGCGCGTTCGGCAACCAGCATTGCCGCCGCGCCCGAATTCAGGCCCGGCGCATTGCCGGCCGTGATCCTGCCATCGCGGCGAAACGCGGGACGCAGCTTCGCCAGCGTTTCGACGGTCGTATCGGGACGCAGTTGCTCGTCGTCGGTAAAGCGGATCGTTTCCTTGCGGCCCTGCACTTCGACCGCCACACGTTCCGCTTCGAACGCGCCGCGCTCTTGCGCGGCCGCGAACCGCTGATGCGAACGCGCGGCCCAGCGATCCTGCGCTTCGCGCGTAATCGAAAGCTTCGTAACGAGATCTTCGGTGTGCCAGCCCGAATGCTCGCCCGAGAACGCGTCGACGAGACCGTCGTGCAATGCGCTGTCGTAGATCTGCGCATTACCCATGCGGTAACCCCAGCGGCCCTTGTCGAGCAGATACGGCGCGCGGTCCATGTTCTCCATGCCGCCCGCCACCGCGACGTCGCCGAAACCGAGCCAGATTTCGTGCGCGGCCGACACGACCGCCTGTGCGCCCGAGCCGCATACGCGATTCACTGTCTGCGACGGCACCGACACGGGCACGCCGCCGGCAATCGCGGCCTGGCGTGCCGGGTTCATCTTGTTGCCGGCCTGCACGACGTTGCCCATGACGACGGAGCCGAGCCTGCTCGCATCGAAGCCGCTGCGGCGCACCGCTTCGCGCACGACGAGCGCGCCGAGGTCGGTGGCCGGTACGTCCTTGAGCGTGCCGCCAAACGCGCCGATTGCGGTTCTGACGGGATTGCTGATCACGATTTCTCGAGTAGTCATTGCTGCTCCTCACAAGGAAGTGCTACACGTGGAAGCCTCGCTCGCGCCGCACGCGAGGCGCCGATGTTCATAGGCGGCGGTCGAAGCGGCTTGCAGCCCGGCTCACCCGCCAATCAGTTTGCGGCGACGGCCGCCGCAGCCGTTGCCATCGACGCAGCAGCCGGTGATGGCATAACCGGCCTGCCCGCATTCGCTGCCGTCGCGCTGTCCGCTGCCGGCGCATTCCATCCGCCGCCGAGCGACCGGTACAGCGCGACGGCCGCCTGTGCATGCGTGCGCTTCGCTTCGTTCAACGCTTCCGCGTCGACGAGGTAGGCCTGCTGCGCATCGAGCACATCCAGAAAACTCGACGCGCCGTTCTTATACAGTTGCGTCGACAGCTTCAATGCCTTGTTCGATGAATCGAGCGCGCCGCCCAGCCGGTCGACCTGCGTTGCGCCGCTAACGAGGTCGCTGCGCGTATCCTCGATTTCCTTAAGCGCGTTGAGCATCGTCTGCTGCAGCCCGAGTTGCGATTCGCGCATCCGGCTTTCGCTTGCGTCGATATTCGCGTTGATACGGCCCGCGTTGAATATCGGGCTCGTCGCACTCAATGCGGCACTAAACAGGTTATCGGTCAGCGTCGGCGTACCGACCCACGATGCGGCAAGCAACCCGTCCGTCAGATTAAGTTCAAACTTCGGGTAACGCTCGGAACGTGCCAAACCGACCTCCGCAGCGCGCTGCTCGACTCTTGCGTACGCGGTCTGCACATCGGGACGGCGCAGCAATGCCTCGGACGGCAGCGTTACGGGCACACCCTGCGACGGCACCGGAACCGCACGCGCATCGGTGAGGACGAGCTGTCCGACGCTTTCGGGCGTGCGGCCCGAAAACACCGCAATCAGACTCAGCTGATGCTGAATTTCCGACTGTACACGCGGAATGCGCGCCTGCAGGTCCTGCAACTGGTTCTGCGCACGCGCGACGTCGAGCTGCGTCGAAAGGCCGTAGCGGAGCCTGTCCTGCGTGAGCTTCAGCGCGCGGCTGCGGATCTGCTCGTTGTCGTTGAGAATCTGCAGTTCCGATTGCGCCCAGCGCAGATTGATATAGGCGGCCGCGGTGTTTGCGGCAAGCGCGAGCCGCAATTCGTTCAGCGCGGATTCGCGTCCCGAGACCTGCGCCCTGGCCGCGAGCACGGCAAGGCGTTCGCCGCCGAATACATCCGGCTGCCAGCTTGCCGAAAGCCCCGCGCCTGCGGCATCGACGTAACCGAGCGGCGGCGGCAGAATCTGCCGCGTATGCGACGCGATCGCGGTCGCATCGAGCTCCGGCAGCAGCGCCGCATGGCGTTGCTTCACGTCGTCCTGCGCCTGCTTCACGCGCTCGACAGCCGCTTTCACATCGAGGTTATCGTTAAGCACCGACTGCACGAGATCGTGCATGACAGGGTCGCCGAATCGCGTCCACCATCTGTTCGCGTCGACGTTATCTTGCGGTGCATCGACGCTCCAGGCGGCCGGCGCAGCCGTCTTCACCGTTTCCGGCAAATCGGCGTGCGTCGCGGGTTGAACCGCGCAGGCCGCGAGCGTCAGCACCGCTGCGGCAGCCAGCACTTTCATCAGAATCGGTTTCATGGCGGTTCCTTGACTGAATCTTCTAGTGAGCATCGGGGGGCGGCGCGTTAAAGCCAAACGGTTTTGAAAACAGCATCGCGAGGAGCGCGACGCCGAAACACAGCGCGACCGCCAGAAAGGTGTCGGAAAAAGTCAGCGTCAGCGCTTCGCGCGTCAACAGCGCATGCAGCGATGCGACGCTGCCCTGCAGACCGTTGACCATATCGCCGCCGGCCGCGGACAGATGTGCGGCCCGATCGCGCAGGAACGATTCGACGACAGGCCGGCCAGCGGTGACGTGTTCGTCGAGCCGCTCGTAATGAAGATTGAACCGGTCGTTCAACATCGTGCTGACCACGGCGATGCCGATCGCGCCGCCAAGATTACGCATGAGATTGAAAAGTCCGCTCGCCGACTTGAGCCGCGACGGCGGCAGCGAACCGAGCGCCATCGTGACGATCGGCGCGATACAGAACTGCTGGCCGAAGCCGCGCAGCGCCTGTGGAATCAGAAACTCATACCAGCCCCATTGGTGCGTGATCGGCACATACAGATAGCAGCCGAGGCCGAACAGAATCAGCCCGAATACGAGCAGCGTGCGCAGGCTGATAAACCGCGCAGCGGTCGTATACATGACGAGCCCCATCAACTGAAACACGCCGACCGAAAGCAGCGCAAGGCCGATTTGCAGCGAATCGAAGCCGCGCACGCGTGCGAGAAACACCGGCGTCAGATACACGGTGCAGAAAATGCCGATGCCGGTGACGAACGACAACAGGCTACCGATGCCGAAATTACGCAGCGCCAGCGCCTTCAGGTCGACAATGGGATCTTTCGCGGTGAATGCATGGACGAAAAACAGAAAACCGCAGATGCCGGAAATCCACGCACACGCGAGAATCACAGGGTCGCCGAACCAGTTTTTGCGCGGGCCTTCCTCGAGCATGTATTCGAGGCAGCCGAGAAAACCGCTCATCAGCACAATGCCGCGGTAATCGCCGCGCTTGAGCAATGAGATGTCGGCGTGGTCGACGTGTACGAAGCGCGGCACCAGTACCGTCACCAGCGCGCCGGGCACGAGGTTCAGGTAGAACAGCCAGTGCCATGACCACTGGTCGGTCACCCAGCCGCCGATCACCGGGCCGATGGTCGGCGCGATCGTCGCAAGCGTGCCGATCGCCGTCGACGCAATCAGGCGCTGGCGGCCCGGGAATATCATGAATGCAGTGGTAAACACGGTCGGGATCATCGCCGCGCCGAGTGCGCCTTGCAGCGCTCGAAACAGGATCATCGAATTGATGTCCCATGCAAGGCCGCACAGCATGCTCGTCACCGTGAAGCCGAAGGCCGATGCGGTAAACAACCAGCGCGTCGAGAACACGCGCGTGAGCCAGCCCGACATCGGAATCACGAGAATCTCAGCGATCAGATACGCGGTTTGCACCCAGGACAGCTCGTCCTGGCTCGCGGAAAGTCCGCCGCCGATGTCTCGAAGCGAAGAAGCGACGATCTGGATATCGAGTGTCGCCATGAAAAAGCCGATGCACATCAGCGTGAACGCGAAGACTTTTTCGCGCATCGGCAGATTCATCGGGTCGATCGGGGGGGCGGCGGGGTGGGTCATGGTGAGCGTTTTCCGTTGCGCGGCACGCGCTTACCGAGCGGTCGCGATCGGTTGCGAGTGGTTGCGAGCGCTTGCGTTGGGGTCGGTCATGCGCCTGCGCGCTGTTCGTTCAGATGCACGCTCACCGTCGCCGACAGGCCCGGCCGCAGTACGTGATGCAGGTTCTTCGGCACGTCGAGCCAGATGCGCACGGGCACCCGCTGCACGATCTTCGTGAAGTTGCCGGTCGCGTTTTCCGCGGGCAGGATGCTGAAGGTCGCGCCTGTGGCCGGTGCGAGGCTTTGCACGACGCCGGTAAGCGGTTCGCTCGATGCGTCTAGCTTCACGTCGACCTTGTCGCCCGCCTGCATGTGCCTGAGCTGGTCTTCCTTGAAGTTCGCATCGATCCACAGGCCGTGCTCGGGCACCACGGTCAACAGCGAGATGCCGGCATTGGCGAGCATGCCGACGCGCGCCGTGCGGTTGCCGATGTAACCGTCTACGGGCGAGCGGATCGTCGTGTATTCGACATTCAGTTCCGCGACGCGCTGCGCGGCATTTGCCGTCGCCACACGCGCCTGTGCGTCGCCAATCTGCGCATCGAGCACGGTAAGCTGACGCTGCGCGGCAACCAGCGACGCATTGCTGCGATCGACGGCGGCACGGGCTTTCTGCAGGTCCGCATCGGCGCGCTCGACCACCTGATCCGATACGGCTTCGTCCTTCACGAGTGCGCGATAGCGATACTGATCTGCCGCGCTGCGCGTGAGCTCGGCGCTCGACGCGTGCACGCCCGCCGCCTGCTCGTTGATCAGCGCGAGCTGCAGCGTGCGCTTCGCCTCGAGTTCGGTCACGGCGGCTTGCGCGCTCTGCACTTCGGCGTTCGCCTGTGCGAGCCGCGCATCGTAGTCGCGCGAATCGATGCGGATCAGCACCTGATTCGCATGCACGTACTGGTTGTCCTTCACGAGCACATCGGTCACGAAGCCGCTCACGCGCGGCGCCATCACGGTGACGTCGCCGCCGACATACGCATCGTCGGTCGTTTCGATAAAGCGGCCGACGAAGTACCAGTAGGAACCCGCGCCAATCAGCACGACGACGACGGAAAGCACCGCAAGCGACATCCAGGGAATATGGCGTGTTTTCTGCGCGGTTCCCGCCACGTTCGGCGGCGCGATTGTCGATGGAGTTGAGCTCATGTATTTGAGTGCGTATGCACTTAAAATGGTTAAAAAAATGCGCCAGCAGGCGCTTTCCTTTGCCTTTCGTTGCTCAGATTGGCTTTTTCGTCAAATCGAACAGTTCCTGCCGCAACGACGCGGCGCGCTGCGTGCCGAAATGCCTTTCAAACTCCTGCTGCGCGTCGTGCCAATGGCTCGCCGCGGCTTCGAGCTTCTCGAGGCCAGCCGCCGTGAGGCGCATCTGGAACGCCCGGCGATCCGCCTCCGATGCGTCGCTGCGCACGAGGCCATCGCGCTGCAGCGGCTGGATCGCACGAACCAGCGTCGTGCGCTCCATCACCATCCACTCGGCCAGTTCCTTCATCGTGATGCCGGGCCGGCGGCGAATCCGGTTCAGGATCGAGAACTGCGTGATCTTCAGACCGGCCTTGCCGACATGCCGGTCGTAGATCTGCGATACGAAGCGCGCGGCTTGCCGGATGGCAAAGCAATCGTCTGGCAGCAACGGCGCGGCTAACGGTTCATCTTCTGGGTGCATATACACAAATATCGAGTCAGGTTGATCAAAACTTTCTTCGAACAGTACGGAAAAAATCAGGCGGTGATGCTAAAGAGCTCGCTACGTAACGATTTGGCGCGCGTCTTGCCGAACTTCGCTTCGAACTCGTCCTGCGCTTCGCGCCAGGCGGCAGCCGCCTGCTCGAACAGATGCCTGCCCGCGTCGGACAAACTGAACAGATACGTGCGGCCGTCGTGCTCGGAAGCCTCGCTGACGATCAGCCCGTCGCGTTGCAGCGGCTTCAACGCGCGAACCAGCGTGGTGCGCTCCATGACCATCGATTCGGCCAGGTCCACCATTGTCAGCTGCGGCTTGCGCGACAGCTTTGCCATGATGGTGTACTGCGCCGCCGTCAGGCCGACCCGGCTCAAATGACGTTCATAGATCTGCGTCACAAAGCGCGCGGCCTGGCGCAGTGCGAAGCAGTTGCATTCGTCATGGGACAGTGGCTTGTTCATGCTTCGCAGCATATATGTGCGTACGCACAGCGTCAAGCCTTACATGCAGAAAATATCGAGGGCGCCGGATCCCGCCGATGGCGGCGGTCGCTGCACTGCAGGTGGCGCCCTTCGTCCGGTTACTGCTTTTGCAGCAGCGTCTTCAGTTCCTGCACGTTTTCTTCGACTCGCTTCGCGATTACCGCATACGAGTCGGCTTGCGACCGGTAAGCGGCTTGCGCAAGCTGCTGCATGTCGGCGAGCGCCTTATGCAGCGTCTGCTGAACGAGTTCGGCCGTTTGCGCGGACGGCATGCCGCCGCCGGCCGCGTGCTTCGCCGCAAGCGTTTGCAGCTCGGCGAGCGTCGAACGCAGCATGTCGGCCTGCTGCTGTGCGATCGACTGCATGCCTTGCAGCGCCATCTGGTTCGCGGCGACCAGCGCCTCGATATCCTTGCGCCGGGCTTCCATCACGGCCGGAACGTCGAAGCCGGGCAACCTGAACTGTTCCAGCATTTTGTTGAATTCGGCAAACGGATTGGCTGCGTCTTTCGATTCCATGCTCGATTCTCCGGGAACGATGCGTCGAAATGGCGGTACGGCCGGACGGCCGGCGGCGAGTTGCGGCCGGTTATCCGCACGTGGATCGATCATGCACGTTCTGTTCCCGATATGCCAGCGCCGCCGCCCGATTGCCTCGATCCGCGCACACGATGCATGCTTGAGGGTATGGCTGTCGCTGCGCGACACACCGCTTCGCGCCGATGCGCAAAGACTTGCGAACCGCATACAATGGCGCCCAGGCATTGATCGGAGCAATTCACGCGTGCGGCAAGCAAGTCGTAAAGCGGCTTGCGCGCGGGCGCGCACTGCGCCCTAACGGAGATCCTTCATGAGCACGACTGCAAGCGGCAATACGAACCGAACCGACGGCACGCGGCTGCGGCAGCTGACCGACCTGCCATCGCCGAAAGGCTTGCCGATCATCGGCAACATGCATCAGGTTTCGCTACGAACATTTCACCTGAATCTCGAACGCTGGGGCCGCGAACTGGGCACGCCCTACACGTTCCGCATGCCCGGGCAGCAGATTGTCGTGCTCGGCGATACCGATCACGTGCAGGGCATCTCGCGCGAGCGTCCGCATCGCTATCGCCGTTTCAAGCCCGTTGAAACGGTGCTCGCCGAGTTCGGCGCGAACGGCCTTTTTTCTGCGGAAGGCGCGGCATGGGAGCCGCAGCGCCGGCTCGTCATGCAAGCGCTGTCCATCCCGCATATTCGCGCGGTTTACCCGACGCTCGCCGACATCACGGGCCGGCTGTACACGCGCTGGATGCGCGCGGCGCAAGAGCAGCGCACCGTCGATATGGTCGAGGAAATGAAGCGCTATTCCGTCGACGTCACGAGCGCGCTCGCCTTCGGCGAAGATCCCCGCACGCTCGAGCGCGATACCAATGTCATTCAGGAGCATCTGAAGCTGATCATGCCGGCGCTGATGTCGCGCACGAGCGCGCCGTTTCCCTACTGGCATTATGTGAAGCTGCCGCGCGACAGGCGCCTCGATCGCGCGCTGATCGAAATTCACCGTTATGTGCGCCGGATGATGGAGCGTGCGCGCGAACGCATGCGCGACGATCCGTCGGAGATGCCGCGCAATCTGCTCGAAGCGATGCTCGCGATGCGCGATATGCCCGATTCCGGCATCACGGACGACCAGGTCTCCGCGAACGTGCTGACCATGTTGCTTGCCGGCGAGGACACGACCGCGAATTCGCTCGCGTGGTCGACGATGTTCATCGCGACCGACGAGCCCTTGCAGGCGCGCCTCGCGAAAGATGCGCGCGCAGTGCTCGGCAGCGCGCCTGTCTGCACCGACTATGCGAAGCTCAAAGAGCTCGACGTGTTCGAAGCGGTCTGCACCGAAACCGGCCGCTTCAAGCCGGTCGCCGCGCTCAGTTCGTTCGAGCCGCTCGAAGACGTGACGATGGGCGATGTGCTCGTGCCCGTCGGCACCTTCATGTTCTTCCTGAATCGCCCGGCCATGCACAATCCGGCGAACTTCGTGAACCCCGAGCGCTTCGATCCGGACCGCTGGCTGCAGGCCCGCGACCCCGCACGCGGGGCGCACGAACAGCGTGCGTATCTGCAATTTGGCGCAGGACCGCGCGTGTGCCCGGGGCGGCATCTGGCCGGCGTCGAAATGCGCGCCGCGCTGTCGATGCTCGCCGCGAACTTCGAGGCGAAACTCGCCGTCGACGCATCGGAAATCGAGGAGATCAACGACTTCATCATGAAGCCGAGCAAGATGCCGATCAATCTGACCATCCGTCCACGAGCGGAATAAGCCAGACCGCGCACACAGCGCGGTCAATTAGAGCCCACGACAACAGCATGGACCGACTGCAGGCAATGACCACGTTCGTCACGGTTGCCGAAACCGGCGGGTTTTCGGCGGCCGCGCGCAAGCTCGACGTATCGCCGTCGGTAGTCAGCCGCATCGTCACCGAACTCGAGGAACATCTCGGGGCGCGGCTGCTTACACGCACCACGCGCATCGTCCGGCTAACCGAGACCGGCGCCAGCTACTTCGAAGACTGCCGGCGCATTCTCGGCGAAATCGACGAAGCCGAACAATCGGCAAGCGGCGAACATGAGGCGCCGCGCGGTGCAATGACGATCACCGCGCCTGTGCTGTTCGGCGCCTTGTATGTCACGCCGATCGTCGTCGAGTATCTCGCGCGTTATGCAGAAGTGGAAATGAACTGCTGGTTTCTCGACCGCGTCGTCAATCTCGTCGACGAAGGCATCGACGTCGCCGTGCGCATCGGCGAACTGCCGAACTCGTCTCTGCAGGCAATTCGCGTCGGCACCGTGCGACGCGTGGTCTGCGCGTCGCCGGAATATATCGAGCGCTGCGGCACACCGCGCACGCCCGACGATCTGAACTCGCACACCATCATTTCAACGAACGCGGCATCGAACGCGTCGTCGGAGTGGCGCTTCACGGTCGAGCGCCGCCTCCAGACGCTGCGGGTTCAGCCGCGCTTGACGAGCACGACGAACGATGCGGCCATCGCCGCGGCCGTCAAGGGCTTCGGCATCGTGCGGCCACTGTCGTATCAGATCGCGAGCCATCTGCGCGCCGGCACGCTGCAAGTGCTGCTCGAGCAATATGAGCCGCCGCCGCTGCCGATTCATGTCGTGCATCGCGAAGGCCGGCACGCCACGCAGAAGGTGCGCGCGTTTCTCGATCTCGCGATCGAACAGCTGCGCTCGGATCCTGCGCTTAATCGAAGTGCCTGATATCGCTCGATACCGCCCGACGCTTCGGGCGCCGGCGTATCCGCGTCGGCGCTACAGCCCCCAGATGATATCGGCGTTCTGCCGATAAGCCTCGCGCATCATGTCGAGAAACGGCCAGGCGCGCTTCGCGAGTCCGCCGCCCGCGTCCTCATTGCGATCGCGCGTATAGTGCAGCGCTTCGAGCGCGGCCTGCGCCTTGTCGTCGTCCGAAATCGCCGCTTCGAGACGGTTGATCGCGCCCGGCAACTCGTCGCGCAGGATGACACCCCGTGTGTCGAGCCGTTTCCCGACAAGGCCGAGCAGATATTGAGCGAGGTCCCGGAGCATCACCACATCGGGCGTGACGCGGGACCGAAAAGTGATCATCACGATGCCTCCTTCCCTGAGCTTGCGCCTTCCCGCGAAGGCGCTCCTGCCCCGGCTCTCCGGACTCGTATCCGGTATCTCTTCCATTCATTTTATGTCACGGTGTGAGCCGTTTCAGCGAGCACGGCATGCTTGCTCCGCACTTGCACAGCCTTGACAGGTATCTTTTCCAATCACCCGGTTTTTCCAGGGAATTGGTCCGTTTATATCACATTCAAATATTGTTACGTCTGCTGGTAAAACTGCCATAGCCGTCGCCGCAATGCCACCGGGACTGTCTTCCCGATCGTCGGTGCCGGTAAATACAAGAGGGAGACGCCAGCGCCCTCGCCATTCATTGCTCCGTACCCGCTCATCGTGTCCCGAACCAACGTGATTCGCTGGCTGGCCAGCTTTGTGCCCGGCCCTATCCTCCTCAAGTGGCCGGAGCGGATCCGCTCGTCCGCGGGAGCCTTTATTGGCCTCGCGCTCACCGCGACGCTGATGCAGGTGTCGTTCGGTCCGGAAGCCGCGATGCCAATGCTGATCGCGCCGATGGGCGCATCGGCCGTGCTGCTGTTCGCGGTGCCGGCGAGTCCGCTCGCGCAACCGTGGTCGCTGATCGGCGGCAATCTCGTCTCGGCAACCGTGGGGGTCATCTGCGGGATGCTCGTGCCGGATCCGTTCATCGCCGCCGCACTGGCGGCAGCCGGCGCGATCGCCGCGATGTTCGTGTTGCGCTGCATCCACCCGCCATCGGGCGCGGTCGCATTGACCGCGGTGCTTGGCGGACCCGCGATTCACGCACTCGGTTTCCGCTTCATTCTTGAACCGGTATTCGTGCAATCGCTATTCCTGCTCGGATCGGCGCTGATCTACCACGCGATTACGGGGCATCGCTATCCGCACGTCGCGCTCGTCTCGCGCGACGCCACGGCCGATGCGTCCGCGCATCAGCCGTCGTTGCGCGCCGATCTCGAAGCCGTGCTGCGCCGTCGCAGCGAACTGCTCGACGTGAACCCCGACGACCTCGAAACGCTGCTGCGTGAAACGGAGATGCAGGCGTATGCACGCAATTTCGGCGAGCTAACCTGCCGCGACATCATGTCGAATCCGGTCATCGCCGTAGCGCCCGGGGCAACAGCGGGCACCGCGTCTTATCTGCTGAACCTGCACGGCATCAAAGCCTTGCCGGTGATTACCGAAGACCGGCGCGTGATCGGCATCGTCACGCGCGCGAACCTCGCGAGCGGCACCGCCGAAGCGCGGCCGGGCTTCATCGAGAAGTGGTCGCGGCGCTGGTTCACCCCGCGCCCGAGCCTCGGCGTCGCACGGCCCGCGCGGCGCTCGATCGTCCAGTCGCTGATGACCACGCAGGTGCATACGGTTACCGTCGACACGCCGATCGTCGAACTGGTGCCGATCTTCGCCACGCACGGGCACCATCACATTCCGGTGCTCGATGCGCATCGCCGGCTTGCCGGCATCATCACGCAGGCCGATCTGATTTCCGGCCTCTACCGCCGGACGCGTGCACCGGCATACCGGTTAGCGTGATTTATATCATCGCGTGATATATTTGGCGTTTCCCCACCGCATTTCTTCCCGCGACCCTTCATATGAAGACCCTCACACGCGAGTTGGTCAAGGCCGACTTCGAGCAGCTATCGGAATTCCGCTATCAGATGCGGCGTTTCGAACGATTCTCCGAGCAGGCCGCACAAGGCGAAGGCATCACGCCGCTGCAATATCTGTTGCTGCTGCATATCAAAGGCTATCCGGACCGCGAATGGGCGACGATCGGCGAACTCGCCGAGCGGCTGCAAGCGCAGCATCACGGCGCGGTCGCACTGGTGTCGCGCTGTGAAGCGTTGGGGCTCGTCGAGCGGCGCGTCAGCGAAACCGATCGCCGGCAAGTGGAAGTTCACCTTCTGAAGGCGGGCGAGCGTGTGCTTTCGCGCCTCGCCGAACTGCATCGCGCCGAACTGAAATCGCTCAAGGGCGCCTTCACCATTCCGCAAATCGATCTATAAACATCATGAATCACGACGCCCACAAGCGCGATTTTTCCCGCAACGCCCGTCTTCCCGGCATCTCCGCGCTTGCCGTCGTGATCGGCGCGCTCGCCACGCTCGCCGCCTTCGTGCTGCTAAGCCTGATCCATCTGTTCACAAACCTGTTCTTCTACGGCCGCTTTTCGTTCGCGGACCATTCGCCGGCGCTAAACACGCTCGGCGCATGGGTCGTGTTGATCCCGGTCGTCGGTAGCCTGATCGTCGGACTGATGGCACGCTACGGCTCGGAGAAAATTCGCGGTCACGGCATTCCCGAGGCCATCGAGGCGATCCTGTTCGGCAAGAGCCGCATGTCGCCGAAGGTCGCCATTCTGAAGCCGCTGTCGTCGGGCATCGTGATCGGCAGCGGCGGACCGTTCGGCGCGGAAGGCCCGATCATCATGACGGGCGGCGCGTTGGGCTCGCTGCTCGCGCAATGCTTCAAGGTCTCCTCGGCCGAACGTAAGACGCTGCTCGTCGCAGGCGCGGCCGCCGGCATGACCGCAGTGTTCGGCACGCCGGTCGCGGCCGTGCTGCTCGCCGTCGAACTGCTGCTGTTCGAATGGCGCCCGCGCAGCTTCCTGCCGGTCGCGCTCGCATGCGCGGTGGCCGGCTTCGGCCGCGCCGTATTCTTCGGCACGGCGCCGCTTTTCCCGCTGCAAACCGCGGAGCCAGGCGCGCTGTCGCTCGTGTCCTGCGCGATTGCGGGGCTGCTGTCGGGCGCGCTGGCGTCGGGACTTTCTTCGGCGCTCTACAAGGTCGAAGACCTGTTCGGGCGTCTGCCGCTGCACTGGATGTGGTGGCCGGCACTAGGCGGGCTCGTGGTCGGTATCGGCGGCTTTGTCGAGCCGCGCGCGCTGGGCGTCGGCTACGACGTGATCGGCGATCTGCTTCATCAGCATATTGCGCTGCAGATCGCCATCGCGCTGCTCGTCGCGAAGGCGGCGATCTGGGTCGTTGCGCTTGGCTCGGGCACATCGGGCGGCGTGCTCGCCCCGCTTCTGATGCTTGGCGCGGGCCTTGGCACGGTGCTCGGTCACGTGCTGCCCGGCGGCGAACCGGCGCTCTGGCCGCTCGTCTGCATGGCGGCCACGCTCGGTGCGACGCTCGGCGCGCCGCTCACGGCCATCGTTTTTGCGTTCGGCCTTACGCACGACGCGAATGCGCTGCTGCCGCTGCTCGCCGCCACGCTCGTCGCGCACGGCTTCGCCACCGTCGTCATGAAACGCTCGATCATGACCGAAAAGATCGCGCGGCGCGGTTATCACATTTACCGCGAGTACGGCGTCGATCCGCTCGAGCGTCACTATGTCGACGAAGTAATGTCGCGCACCGTCGAAGCGATCGACGCGAACGTCACCGTGCGCGATGCACTCGCCACGTACTTCGGCGCGAACCAGAAACGGCGCGCGTACCCGGTGATTCGCAACGAAGCGGTGCTCGGCATACTCGACCGCGCAACGCTCGAACGCATTCGCGAATCGGCGCAGACGAGCATGGCGGCGGCCGCCGCCGTCATAGACGGAACGGGCGGCCCGGCAGCGGCCGACAGGTTGCCGGACGCGCTCGACATGCGCGTCGGCGACCTGATGCAGGACACGCCGGCTGTCGCGATGCCGCACGAAACCTGCCGCCTGATCGCGACGCGGCTCGCCGTGCACGGGCTCGAGCGGTTGCCGGTGGTCGCCGATCGTAAATCGATGCGTCTGATCGGCATCGTGTCGCGCAGCGACCTGATCAAGCCGTCGCTCGGCCACTTCGAAGAAGAGCACAAGCGCGAGCGGTTCCGTTACATCGGTTTCTGGCCGGGCGCCAGCAAGCGGCCGCTCGCCGCGCCGCAAAAAGAAGCGAATCCGCATGGCTGATTCCGGCCGTCCTGCTTCGACTGCGGCCGTGCAGCGCGGCCATGCGAACGACGTGCAATAAAAAAACCCCGCTAACGCGCGATCGCGATAGCGGGTTCAACACCCCCTACTGGATGAAGTAAGCCGCGGCGTGGCTCAACGTACGTTTTTGCTCTGCGCGATCGCCGCCAGCGCCTTCGCCACGCCCGCGCCATAAGCCGGGTCAGCCTTCGTGCAATGCCCGACATGCAGGTCCTGCACCGCTTTCGTCGTGCCTTGCAATGCACGCGCCGTATTGTCGAACAGCACCTGCTGTTGCGCCGCCGACATCAGACGGAACAGATCGCCGGGCTGAGAGAAGTAGTCGTCGTCGACGCGGTGATTCCAATGATCGGCCGCGCCTTCGATCGACAGCGGCGGCTCGCGGAAGTCCGGCTGTTCCTGCCATTCGTTGACCGTATTCGGCTCATAGGAAGCCGTGCCGCCGAGGTTGCCGTCCACGCGCATCTGGCCGTCGCGGTGATAGCTGTGCACCGGGCTTTGCGGCGCGTTGACCGGAATCTGGAAGTAGTTCGAGCCGAGGCGATAGCGCTGCGCATCGGCGTACGAGAACAGACGCCCTTGCAGCATCTTGTCCGGCGAGAAGCTGATGCCGGGCACGACACTCGACGGCGCGAAGCCGGCCTGCTCCGTTTCCGCGAAGAAGTTGTCCGGATTGCGGTTCAGTTCCACCACGCCGACTTCGATCAGCGGGTAGTCCTTCTTCGACCAGACCTTGGTCAGGTCGAACGGGTGGTAGCGATACGAGCCCGCCTCCTTTTCCGGCATGATCTGCACATAAAGCGTCCAGCGCGGGAAATCGCCGCGTTCGATGCTTTCGTACAGGTCGCGCTGGTTGCTCTCGCGATCGGTTGCACAGACTGCCGCCGCTTCTTCATCGGTGAGATTCTCGATGCCCTGCTGCGTGCGGAAGTGGAACTTCACCCAGAATCGCTCGTTCTGCGCATTGATAAAGCTGTACGTATGGCTGCCGAAGCCGTGCATATGACGGAAGCTCTTCGGAATGCCGCGATCGCTCATGACGATCGTCACCTGGTGCAACGCCTCGGGCAGCTGCGTCCAGAAGTCCCACTGGTTCTGCGCGCTGCGCAGGCCGGTACGCGGGTCGCGCTTGATGGCGTGATTCAGATCGGGGAACTTCAGCGGATCGCGGAAGAAGAACACCGGCGTGTTGTTGCCGACCATGTCCCAGTTGCCTTCTTCCGTATAGAACTTCAGCGCGAAGCCGCGAATATCGCGTTCGGCGTCGGCCGCACCGCGTTCGCCGGCCACGGTAGAGAAGCGCGCGAACATCGGCGTCTTCTTGCCGATCTGCGAGAAGATTTTCGCGCGCGTGTACTTCGTAATGTCGTGCGTCACCGTGAAGGTGCCATGAGCGCCCGCCCCCTTCGCATGCATGCGTCGCTCCGGAATCACTTCGCGCGCGAAGTGCGCGAGCTTCTCGATCAGCCAGACGTCCTGCAGCAACGCCGGGCCGCGCGGGCCCGCAGTTTGCGTGTTCTGATTGTCGACGACGGGAGCGCCGAATGCCGTGGTGAGCTTGCTCATGGGGTTTCCTTTCAAATGGTCGATCAAAGCCAATTGGTCCAACAACAGTTCGAGCGCCGGCGCGATTGACCGGCGCTTTTCTCAACCGTGCTGATGCGATGGATCGTCGCAATGCGCACAGCCATGCGCATCGTCAACCCATGCATTACCCAGAATGATGCTGCAAAAATTCAAACGCTTGAATTTCGGATCCTTCAATGCAAGCACATCGTCGTTGACGGTGCCGAATGTCGAATCCGGGCGATGCTTCATGCCTTCGTTGAACGCATCGATAATCTGTTCCTTGAAGTTCGCCGCACGCGGATGCGCAGCCACTACCTGGCGGCGTTGCTCCTCGGTGAACTCGTTATAGGCAAAACCGAGCACGTCCATTTCGACGCCGGCCGTCACCAGTTGCACAACCGGCTTCTTGAACGGCGGGATGCCAGGCGTCGTGTGCAGCGCAATTGCATCCCAGACCAGCTCGACATCCGTTTCGGCGATGCCGTGCTGACGCAGGAAATCGGCGGCCGCATTCGCGCTGTCGACTTCGAAACGGTTCTGCGAATTGCCGTATCGCTGCGTGAGACCCATGTCGTGGAACATGCCGCCGATATAAAGCAACTCGGGGTCGTATTTGAGCTGCCTGCGTTCCCCGGTCAGCGCACCGAACAGAAAGACGCGCGTCGAGTGGTGAAACAGCAGGTCCGATTCGGTGTCGCGCACCAGTTCGGTTGCTTCCCGCGCCAGTTTGCTGTCGGGGATCTTGATGCCGGCGATGATCTTGCTCATAGCGTTCTCCAAAATTGAAGGTCACTGGCTGCCGATCGCCTTCTGAAGCGGGCGGCGCACCTTGTCTGGACTACGCAATAAGTGTCGTTCGCACACGGCCTTCATTCAACCGAATCGATGCATCGATCCATGCCAATCGCACTGCAAGTTCTGCCAACGGCGTATCGCCCGTGGCCGGCACCCCGGCCACCCAACTCCGGCCGTTGCACCGGCAACCTTGGGCGGCATCGAAACGGTCAATGCTATCAATGCGTTGCTACGTCTGCGTGACAGATCGCAGCGCGAGCCGACCAGGTACGGCATGATGGGCTTGCATCGCCGCCGTCCTCTTTCAATTCGCACAAGACCTATCCGAAACGCACGGTCGATGCGTGCCGGCTAGCGCGTGCGAAGACGATACACTGACACCACCCGCTATCCACCGACAACAACAGCAACGGACAACAGCATGAGCGACAGAAACGGACAGATCACGGTGCGCCGCGTCGGCGCCAGCGAAGCGGCCCGCCTCGTGGAAGCGCTGGCCGGCATACTCGTCGATTGCGTGGAAGGCGGCGCGTCGGTCAGCTTCATGCTGCCGCTGCCGCGCGAGCGGGCGCTTGAGTTCTGGCGCGATGTCGCGGCGGGCGTCGTGCGCGGCGAGCGTGCGTTGCTTGTCGCCGAAGACGATGCCGGACACATCGTCGGCACCGTCCAGATGGTCCTCGCGCAGCCCGACAATCAGCCGCATCGCGCGGACGTCGCGAAGATGCTCGTCTCCCGCGCGGTGCGCAGACAAGGTATTGCGCGACGCCTGATGGCAGCGGTCGACACCGTCGCGCGCGAAGAAGGCAAAACCGTGCTGGTGCTCGACACCGTCACCGGATCGCCCGCGTCGCGGTTATACGAACAGTCGGGCTGGCAGCGTGTCGGCGACGTGCCAAAGTACGCGCTGATGCCAGACGGCGAATTCTGCTCGACGACCTATTTCTATAAACATCTTTGACATTGATGCGGTGCCCGTCCGCCACGGATGGCAGAAAGCCGCGAAGCCGCGCAATCGTGCCGCGGCAGCGACAGCTGTTACAGCGGCGCAATCACATATGACGCAATATCGGCCCGGGTCGGCTGCCGCGAAATACGGACACGACCCGATCGAACCAGCAGCGCATCGCATGCGGCGACTCGAAATAGTCGCACGTCACCGAAATTTCCGCGGCGCAATCGGCGTCGGTGCTCATGCTGATGCGTTCATGTCTGGGCAAGCGGAGTACGCCCCCGGGTTCTAGCCAGTAGTCGTAATCGCAGTCGGCGCGGGTTAGCCACACGCGTTCGCCGAGCGTGCGGATTTCGGAGCCCGGCGAGCAATCCCAGTAGAACACCTTGCCCGGCTCGACTGCGAAGTGATAGGTGATTTTCGGAAGTCGCACGCTCGCATGGACGTGCTGCGCCAAGTGTTGCATTCTGCCTCCTTTCTGATCTGTCCGAGCCCGATCCGAGCCCGGCACGCCCGCGCGCAACGAATGCCGTTCACAGGAACGCAGCGTGCAACGCGGCAACAACATCAGAACGCCCGGCTATATGTGAATATTCCGAGTCCTGATCATTTCGGGTTGCATGCACCAGAACAAAGCGGCGACATTCAGACAAGGTTTCGATAGTTCCCGCCTCGCATCTACCGATGTCCTCCATATGACGGCAGTGGGTGGCGTATGCTTTGCTCTGGTGCATTGCACATAGCCGCATGCCGCGGCAGGCCGCGTAACGACATCACGAACAACCTTTGGGGGAGGCTCGAGCAAATGGACTCATTTGCCCAACGGACTATTGCACGCGTTGCGTTCTCTCGCGCGCTCGACATGCTGCGAGCGCTTACCGCGCTGGCTGCGCTCATGCTTGCGTGCCTCGTTCCATTCGCGCCGTCGTTCGGCGCCGGCAACGAGGCCGCGCTGCGCGACAAATACCAGAGCCTCTCGGCTCAGCTTGCCAGCAATGCGTTCCATCGCCCGCTATATCTCGATTCGACCGAAGCGCACGATTCGCTGAAAGGCGACATCTATGCAGTTCTCGACTATCCGTTCGCCACCGTCAACGGCGCATTGAACAATCCGGAGAAGGGACCGGCGAACTGGTGCGACGTGCTGATCCTGCATCTGAACATCAAGTATTGCCATGCGACCACGGGTGCCAAAGGCAGCACGCTCGACGTAAATCTCGGCAAGAAAGTGGAAGAGAAACTGTCGTCGACATTTCGCGTGACGTTCGACTATCGCCCTGACGTCACACGCTCCGACTACTTCAGGGTCGATCTAAGCGCGGACCAGGGCCCGATGAGCACGAAGGACTATCACATCGTGCTCGAGGCAATGGCGATCGACGCCACGCATACGTTCATTCACCTGACCTATTCGTACGGCTACGGCACCGCGGGTCGATTCGCGATGAAAACCTATCTGGCAACGATCGGCAGCGACAAGGTGGGCTTTTCGAAATCGGCCGATAGCGGCGACTATATCGGCGGCGTGCGCGGTCTCGTCGAGCGCAATACGATGCGCTACTACCTTGCGATCGACGCCTATCTGGCATCGCTTTCCTTGCCGGCCGACCAGCGTCTCGACGACCGGCTGAACCGCTGGTTCGATGCGACGGAACAGTATCCGCGCCAGTTGCATGAGGTGAACAAAGTCGATTACCTCGAGATGAAGCACGACGAGTATCAGCGTCAGCAAACCCCGCAATGACGTTACTTTGCGCGCCGCAGCACCGCGCAGGCGCGCGTACGTTGTACGCGCGCGGCAAACGCGGCCTCCGACACGGTCGCCTCAACCTCCGCCGAAGTAGACATTGCAAAAGCTGATCGGCCCGACGCAATTATTGTTGTGTGCGCCGGCGCCATGCCACGGCGAGCCGGACCTGTATTTGCCGCTCGCTGTCCCTCCCGGCATGCCGGGGCCCTCGCCGGACGTGCCCGGAGACGATGCCATTCCAGCGCTCGAAGGTTGCGCGCTGGACGGCTGCGCGTTGGTCGACTGGGCAGATGCGCTCGTGAAAACGCCGGTCAGCGCGAGCGCGGCTACTGACGTCGTGAGCAACAGAAGCTTTCTCATTACTCCCTCCTTGCCAAAGCAAATCGACGAGTCGAGGCAAGCGCACCCGTCGCTTCAAACTTAGCCAAAAAAGAAGAAACCTGAAGCTAACTTTCGGGGCGCAATTTCAAATCCGCACGGGCGCGGAGCGATATGCATCGGTGGCGACGCTCATTGAGTCTGTTCGGAGCCAAGAATCGATTGCAGGCAGCGCGTAAACTCCGCGGCGTCGACGGGCTTGTGAAGAAAGAAGTACGCGCCGTTCTCGCTTGCGCGGCGCCTTGCTGCGTCGGACGGAAACGCGGTGACGAAAATGATAGGGACGCGGTTTCCGTTCGCGACGAGCTCGGCTTGCAACTCGAGCCCAGTCATCCCCGGCATCTGGATATCGCAGACCAGGCAAGCGGTCTGTTCGAATTCGGGCGAGCCAAGAAACGCCTCGGCCGATGCGTAGAGTTTCACGCACCAACCCAACGAGCGAATCAGGCTGGCGGTTGCAAGCCTGACCGACTCGTCGTCCTCGACGATCGAAACGATGGAAGCGTTATGCAAGCTGGACGTCCTTCACGCAAATTGACAAGGCGCGCACGATGTCGCGCCCACTCGAAACTGCGAATTCAATCTATCTGCAGGGGCTTTTAGCGTAAATCATATGTAAGTATGAAGTCGATCATGTATCGGTTAATCCCGGCTCAAGGATACGCGTCACGCATCGCGATACATCGTCGACGATCGATGAAGACGTGTCCATGGAATAAACGCCCGGTCGTCGAGGTTTACTCATGGGTGGATAACCCATGCAAGCATCACAGGTAGACCGAACATGCCGATACAGGTGCCGGAGCGATGCGGCAATGCATAGCTGCATCGCATTACCGGCCATTACATCGCAACACGCATTGCGACCTCTGTGATCGAATAGATCGAGAGGAACGGATGCGGCGAATCAACGCGGGTTGAGTCGGCAACAGCGGCTCGGCTTGAATCGTACAGTCTCCCAGGGACCGTGCCGTGGTCCCCTTTGCGCTGCTCGCCGATTGATGCGGGCAGCGCATTTTTTTTGCGCGAGATGCATGAAAAAACGCGTATGCGTGCCGTGGCCGTTACAAGGTGTGGTCGAAGCCATCCATTTTCATGCGGCTCTTGCGCCAACCCGCGGGTGGCATGCCGAACTCGCGCTTGAACGCACGGTTGAACGCCGCTTCGGACTCGTAGCCGACCAGCTCCGCAACCGCGGCGAGCGTCTTGCTGCCGGACGCGAGTTCATGTGCGGCCATTCTGAGACGCCAGCTCGCCAGATATTGCATCGGCGGTTGCCCGAGCAGATCGGAAAAGCGTTGCGCCAATGCGGAACGCGACAAGCCGACCTTGCGCGCCAGCTCGTCGACGGTCCATCCATAGGCCGGTTGCGCATGCAGGCTTGCGAGTGCACGGCCGACAAAGCGATCGCGCACGCCTGCCAGCCAGCCTTTCCGATCGTCGGGGAGCGCGTCGATGCAGCGGCGCACGGCCTCCACAAACAGCAGCTCCGAAAGCCGTGCGAGTACGGTCGCGCTGCCCGCACGCCATTGCGCGGCCTCGGCTGCGGCGAATTCGAGCGACGCTTCGAGCCACGCCGAACGCGGATCGTTGCGCATGTCGATCTTGAAGATCCGTGGCAGCGCGGACAACACGGGGTTATTCAGCGTTTCGTCACACGCGAGAAAGCCGCATAGAAGATGCGTTCGCTCACCGCCACCGCCGTGTGCGAGCCGCAAGACTTCACCCGGAGAACTCTGTAGCTGGCTTGTCAGCAACGGCGCCGCGGCCACTGGCGCGAGATCGAGCGCGCTGCCCATCAGGTGCGCCTCGCCTTGCGGCACCACGAGCAGTTCGCCTGCTTCGACACGCAGCGCCGAACTCGCGTCGCCGGGCAGTTGTGCCCAGCAGTGCCCTTCGGTGATCAGATGATAGGACACCACACGTTCCGCGCGCGGCAGAAAACTGGCGCACAGTGCGGCGTCCGGTTCACCGCTCACGCACCATGGCGCGGTGAATTCACCGTTCAGATAGAGCGCGCCGGACAGACGCACGAAACGCAGCACATCGGACACCGCATCCATATTCAGCGAACCTGGAAAACGCGTTGACTCCGGGTTCCGGCGTTTCGCGCAAAAACTCTGGACGCCAGATCATTCATCGGTAAGGCATTTGTCAAGATACTACTCCCACGTACAGCTGCAACAGCATGCATCGGACACAAACGATGCACGCGGAAACGGTCATCCGTGTTTTGAAGTTGAACGATCAACACGTACGTTTTTTCACGTTTCGGAGGGTTGATCGATATCAGGCAGCGCAGCACTCCGACCTTCGACCGTTCGATTCTTCAGGAGCACTATCATGACTCGCAACCCTCTCATCTCGATCGCCCGCTCGCTCGCCGGCGCATGCGCACTGTGCGCGCTCGCCGCGCCCGCGTTCGCGAGCGGCTACGGACCTTCGCCTTACTACGAGCCGGGCGTCGGCGCGCCGGTATCGCAGCGCGGCATCAGCACGCTGACGTTGTCCACGGCACAGAAGCACGGTTACTCATTGAATGAAACGGACACTGCGGACGGCGCGCCGCCTGAGGACGCAAACCCGATGCTCACGGCAGGCGACAAGCACTAGGCGTCAGTCGATCCGATACGAGGCGCAGATCGACGAAGGGCCGCCACGCGTCTGCATGGCGGCCCTTCCCGACACTGTAATAGCGCAATCTACGGCACCGCGAAGCCGCGCTTCAGCCCGTACCCATACGTGTCTGATCGACGAAGCGCTCGGTCGCGTCGTCGATCTTGCGGCCCTTGCGGCCGACAGGACCGTGGATATAAAGCGTCTTCGCACTCGCGGGCGCTTCGGCACCTGCGGCGTCGGGCGGCGGCGTCATCTCATAGCGCACCTCGCGCGCATGATCGGCCAGTTGCAGACGCGGATCGAACACGGAATTGAAACGCCACAGCATGCGCACGAAATTCGTCTGCCCGCGCATCAGCAGTCCGGCTGCCTCGGATACGGCACCGCGCAGCGCGGCCCAGCCCAGGTGTTTGCGGTTGAGCACCTGTTGCGTGTTGACCAACTCCCTGTAGAACTCAGGCAATGGCAAACGCGTCGGCAGCACCGCATGCTGGATGTCGTACAGACGATAGTCGAGGCTCGTGAGACGCCGCCGCTCGCGCAGCCAGATTTCGGTGCCCGGATAAGGCGTGTTGACACTGATGTTCACGATCTCCGGAATTTCGAGGCACCACTGACGCACTGCTTCGAAGCGGTCGTGATCCCAATCGGGATCCGCGATCAGATTGATTGCAACCGTGATGCCGAGCGAGCGTGCAAACTCGAGCGCTTCGAAGTTCTTGTCGATATCGATCCGCTTGCGGAACGCTTCGAGCCCGGCCGAATCGATCGCTTCCATGCCGATGAACATGTATTGCAATCCAAGCTTGCGCCAATACTCGAACACATGCTTGTTACGCAGCAGGACATCGCCGCGCGTTTCGAGGTAGTACTGCTTGCGGATATTGCGGCGCTCGATCGCACGCGCGATCTCCATGCCGTGATCCGCATGCACGAATGCGACATCGTCGACGATAAAAACGCCAGGCTCGCGAATCGATTCGAGTTCGTCGGCAATCACTTCGGGGCTGCGCGAACGATAGGTTCGCCCATAAAACGTCCACGCGCTGCAGAACGTGCAATCCCACGGGCATCCGCGTGCGAATTCGATCGACGCACAAGGGTCGAGCACGCCGATAAAGTATTTGCGCCGATGCCTGAGCAGGTCGCGTGCAGGGCGAATATGATCGAGCGACTCGACGAAGCCCGGCGGCGGTCCCGAACCTTCGCGCGTCACGACGCCGGGCACACTGAGCAGGTTGCCGCGTTGCTGCACCGTCTCGAGCAGCAACACGACCGACGCTTCGCCCTCGCCCTTCAGGATGCAATCGATCGCGCCGTCGGCATGGCGCAGCAAATCGTTTGCCGTAAATGACACGCTATGGCCGCCGACAAACACGAAGCAGCCCGGCAACGTCTGCTTGATCGCTTTGGAGAGGTCGATAATCTCGGGAATATTGGCGAGATAGTTGCCGGAGAAACAAACTACATCCGGCCGCCAGTCGCGTATCCAGCGATGCAGATCACGATGCGTCTCGACCTGCAGATCGATCAGGCGAACGTCGTGGCCCGCTTCGCGGATTACAGCCGCTACGGTTTCAAGGCCCAAGGGTTCCAGGCGCAGGAACACGCGGGTGTACATCAAGCCACTGGGGTGAACCGCAAGTACTTTCATGCAAACTCCTCGCGACCGAAGGGCACGCCAAGTGCAGCAACCGTCCTCTGCTGCCGGTTACGATGAAATTCCTGCGCACAACGTCTTGCCCATCCTGCCGCGGCAGCGGGCATTCGGCGAGAACTGCTCCCCGTCAGTTCTGCTCGTCAGGACGATTCTACTGTCGAAGCGGCCAGGTCTGCCTCAAAGCGCGCAACAGCGCCGCAGCGCGGACCACACACGGAACGCGCCGCGGCCTGCCGCCTCTGCATGCATCTGTGATCGGACTTACCCCGGGCGCGTTTGTTCTCGAAAGGGCGCAGGAGCGGTCGGCGCGGCGCGCGCGGCGCCCGCTAATCGAGATCGCGCGTTTCCAGTTCGACCGACTGGCCGCCGTTGCGCTCGAGCACGCGTTGCGCGGCCGCTTCGATGCGCGGCCGATTCGCTTCGAAAGACTGAATCAACTCGTGGGAGGACGTCCCCGTATTGCCGAAATGATCGTTCAACGCATCCATTGAAACGCTGCACCAGACTTCCTTACCGCTGACCTTCGCTTCGAATGCGACGCGCGATGCCGCCACGACATGGCGGCGGCCAGTAAATTCGATCGTCATTTTCTTTTCCTCGTGTGCTGAAACCGTTGCACGATGAATCTGTCGCGCAGCAAGGATCGCTCCCGCCCGATTGCGAATCGTGCTCAGGCACGGCACCGGGCGCCGCGCGGTGCGACAGGGGACAGCCTATGCCCTTCACTGAAGACGCACAATAGCCGCTCTATAATTGGACTTTGGCTTCGAAGTTCGATGCCCTCCAGAGGATCGATACCCATGTATATCGCGATGAATCGCTTCAAGGTCGTCCCCGGATCCGAGGACGAATTCGAGCAGGTCTGGAAAAGCCGCGATACGCACTTGCAGCAAGTGCCCGGCTTTGTCGAATTCCACTTGCTGAGGGGTCCGCAAAAGGAAGACCACGTGCTGTACGCGAGCCACACGGTGTGGGCAAGTCAGCAAGCGTTCGAAGCATGGACGCAATCCGAAGCGTTTCGCGCCGCGCACCGCAGCGCGGGAAATAACCGGCCTCTCTATCTGGGACACCCGGAGTTCGAAGGCTTCGAGGTTATCCAGCATATCGGCAAGTAGGCACATGGGCGGCGCGTGTGCAACGTATGCCAGCCTTGGGCAATCAGACTTGCCAGTATGTATCGTCAGCGAACAGCGCCGCATAGAAGTCGAGAAACGCGCGCACTTTCGACGAGACCGTCTTCTTGGGCGGATAGACGGCCCAGACTGCCGGCGCCGTGCGTGTGGTCTGTGCCTCCCAGTCCGGCAATAGCTGCACCAGCTGTCCTTGCCGCAATGCGTCGCCCACGCTCCACGCCGGCAGCAGCGCGATGCCGCAACCGGCGATCGCAAGTTCGAGCAGCGCGTCGGTATCGTTCGCGCGGACGCGGCCTTGCAGCTGCACCATCGCTTCGTGCTGCCGTGCATGCTCGCGCGGCTTTTGCCGCGTGGTCTTGCGTGAGTCTTGCAGTGTAGACCGTTGCGTCGAGGCACGCGCTGGGGCCGTTGCATCGCCGCGCCTCACGAGTATCCATTTGTCGTCGAGCGCTAGCGCAAAGCGCAATGCGATGTGCGCGGCGAGGTCATCAGGCGAGGCCGGCATGCCATGCTGCTTCGTATAAGCGGGGCTCGCGCAAACAATGCGCCGATGCTCGGCCAGCCGCCGCGCAACGAGTTGAGAATCGGGCAATGCGCCGATGCGAATCGCGAGATCGATACGCGCTTCGATGATATTCAATGGTTCATCGGTTACGACCGCATCGACATCGATATGCGGATACCGCGTGAGGAATTCGGGCAAATGCGGAACGACATGCCGCCGGCCAAATGACGCGGGCATCGTCACGCGCAGCACGCTCTTCGGCGACGCGTTCAACGACGACGCCAACTGTCTCGCTTCGTCGAGGCTTTCTACCGCGGTCAACGCATGCGTGCGAAACACCTGCCCGCCTTCGGTCAACACGAGCCCGCGCGTCGAGCGGTTGAAAAGCGCAATGCCGAGATCTGCCTCGAGTTCGTTGATATGGCGCGACACTGTCGAAGTCTTGATCTCCATCTGAGCGGCCGCCTTGCTGAAGCTGCCGAGTTCCGCCGCATGAAGGAAGGCGCGCACCGCCGCGAAATAGTCCATATCGGTCCATGAGTGGCTGGAACCATGCATTGGAACATAACGGCGCGCGTTGCAGTTGGCTATCCCATTTCTGCAAAGCAGATTCGCCGATGGGGCCGTTCTGCCGCGAGCGTACCCGTCCTAAAGTGACGTCATGGTTTTGGCACGCAGCAGCATCGCATGTGTGCAAGGCGACCCGCCATCACTTTACGGAGAAAATCATGCTGGACAAGACCGACGATTCGACATTGAGATTGAACGACGCAGTCAGCAACGCGATCACCGCAGACGCGCAATATTTCGAGTACACGTCTTCGGCCAACCCGATCGGGGCGAAGCTGATTTCGCGCGTGCCGTATCGAACGTTTCATGCATCGCTGCATGACAGCGGACCGACGCGCACCGTGCCGCTCGATCTTTCCGCGGAACTCGGTTGCCCGGGCCCCGCGACCGGACCAGGGCTGGCCGCGCATTTCGTGCGCATCGTCGCCGGTGAGCGTGTCGCGTTCGCGCCCAACGCGACCTCGCTGCTGTTCTATGCGATCGACGGTTCGGGCATCGCATCGCAAGGCAATACGCGCTTCGCGTTTGCGAAAGGCGATTTCTTCACGATGCCGGGCGGCGCGCAGGTGCAGATCGAGGCGGAATCGACCACGCGTCTTTATTCCGTGAACGACGCACCTTTGCTCACCTATCTCGGTGCGAGTGCAAGCAGCGCGCGCTTCACGCCGACGTTGTACCCTGCCGAGCGCGCCGAAGAAGAACTGCGCAAAGTGTCCAACGCGCCGGGCGCGAGCCAACGCAATCGCGTAAGCATTCTGCTCGGCAATGCGCGCTTTCCGCAAACGCGCACGGTCACGCATTCCCTGTGGGCGATGTTCGGCGTCATCGCGCCAGATACGATGCAAAAGCCGCATCGCCACCAATCGATTGCGCTCGACTTCATCTCCGATTGCAAACCGGGCTGCTACACGCTCGTCGGCACCGAACTCGACGAACGCGGCGAGATCGTGAAACCGGAGCGCGTCGACTGGGAACCCGGCATGGCGTTCGTCACGCCGCCCGGATACTGGCATGCGCACTTCAACGAATCCGGTGAAAACGGCTATGTGATTCCGATCCAGGATGCCGGTCTGCAGACCTATCTGCGTTCGCTCGACATCCGGTTTGCGCATTGATTCGCGCGTCGATACACGCCTGAAAGCGCGCCGCCCGAATGCGGACGACCACGCAGCATGCGGCGCGTCCGACGAGTGCAATTGATCGGACGATCTCGCCTAAGCAGCGCCAGCCATGGCTTTGCCGCCGTGAAATGGCTCGACATAGTTTTCTAACAGACTTCGCAAACGGGTCCTCCTATAGTTCGTTCCGTCGCCACGCAGCGCAGCACGAAGTGGCCCGAACCGAACCCTGAAGGACCTGCCGTGAACATCGAAACGTACGTCGCTCCCGCCGGCAGCGTGATGCCGGTTTCCCCCGCACCGGCTTCGCGCTTGCGCAAGATGGTGCGCCACCTGGCCGTGACAGCCGCGGCGGCCGTCCTGGCGCTCGGCAGCGCGTCGGCATGGGCCGGCTGGGCTCACGGCGGCACGGCCTACACATCGCACGGTGCGTACAGCGGCGGCCGCTATACGTCTTGTGGCGGCGGCAGCTGCTCGCACGCGGGTGGCGTGGTCGGTCCGTGGGGCGGCCTCGGTACGAACAGCGGCACGGTCACGCGCAACGCGCCGGGCCAATTCTCGAACTCGGGCACCGCTGTCGGCCCGTGGGGCAACACGGTCAACCATTCGGGCACCACGAACTGCGCGGGCGGCACATGTTCGCATACGGGCTCGATGACCGGCTCCAACGGCAACACCGCGACGACCTCGGGCAGCGTGACGCGCACCGCGCCGGGACAGTATTCGTCGTCGGGCACGGTGACCGGATCGAACGGCAACACGGTCAGCCACTCGGCATCGACGAATTGCGCGGGCAATTCGTGCTACCGCTCGGGCACGGTAACCGGTAACGACGGCGGCACGGTCTATCATTCGGGCAGCGCTACGCGCGTATCGACGGGCGCTGTGGTCACGACGGGCACCGTTACGGGCACGCATGGTACGACGGTTACCACGAGCGGCTCGGTCACGACGGTCGCAATCGGTGCCGCGCCGGTGGTCGTTGCGCCGCCGCCTGCTCTGTATGTTCCACCGCCGGCGGTCTACGTACCGCCCCCGCCGCCAGCCGTGGTGGTGACGCCGCCCCCGCCGCCGGCTGTGGTGGTTGCCCCGGCGCCGGCCATCTACGTGCCGCCGCCCCCGCCGAAGGCTGTTGTCTACGTTGCGCCGGCGCCGGTTGTGTATGTGGCGCCGAAACCGCGGCCCGCGGTGTGGGTCCCGGGCCACTGGGTCGGGCGTGTATGGATTCCGGCGCACTGGGCGTGAGGGAAACGGCAGCCTCGCATCAGCGCAGACGCACAGGCAGAGATCTGAAAATGAAACGCCTATAGGCTGTCGTTAGCCGGCACCGCCTCACGCGCGCGAAACCGCATGCAATAAACAAAGAAACCGACCGGCGAAAATCCCCGCAACGATTCCCGAGATCAGTCCGTCGAGCACCACGTAGCCCGAATCGACCGGCACCGGTGCCGATATGGCGAGTTCGACGCCGAGCCAGAATTTCGACGCAAACGTCACGAGAATCAGAATGAGCGGCACTGCGGAGCCCGGCAGAGTAACCGTCTTCTGCACGCGGTCGACCGTGAAGCTCGTCTTGCGCGCGACAAACGCGCCGACGAGCAGTCCGGCCACCGCACCGAGGATCCACGCGACCGCGGCCTGCCAGCCGGCTGCGCGCTCGGTGGCCAGATGCGCGATGCCCCAGACCGCGAATACCACCGGCACGATCGCGAGCTTGCCGAGCGGCGCCGTCCCGCCTTTGAACGCCTTGATGCCGCGCGACAGCAGAAACACCAGCAGAACCCAGACCCACACAGGCGTACCGCGCAAGATCGCTTCGAAAGACATGGTGGTCACCTGCAAATGCCCGCATGGCGGCGTCACGCGATTATGGCACTCGCATCTGCCTGCAAAACATGCCTCGGCGAACACTACCGGTAGGTCGGCACGGAACTCGTACGCTGGTTGCGCACTAGCGCCGTTGCCTCGCTGCACCGGCGTTTCGCCCGGTACGTCGCGCATTCGCACAGGCCGGTTTCGTGCAAGAAACTGGCAAGCCGCAGATAGCCGTAACCGGTGCATTCAGGCCTATCATCGGCCCAACCAGGCGCTCGGTCTGCGAAGACCCAATGCCGCAAACCGGAAATCAATGAACCGCGCGCGTTTGAGCACCGTTTCACGGACTATAATCGTCCTTGACACGCAACCAAACAGTTGCATATTATCGACATGGACGACGACGCCGTTTTTCGTGCCCTTGCTGACGCGAGCCGCCGCCTGCTGCTCGACCGGCTTCATCAACGCAACGGCCAGACGCTGGTGCAGCTCTGCGAAGGGCTCGCCATGACGCGCCAGGCCGTCGCGAAGCACCTCGCGCAGCTCGAACACGCGAACCTCGTATCGACCCGCCGCCAGGGCCGCGAAAAGCTGCACTTTCTGAACCCTGTGCCGATCAACGAGATCGCCGAGCGCTGGATCGGCAAGTTCGAGCGACCGCGTCTCGCGGCGCTATCGGAACTGAAGCAGGAACTCGAGCAGCCGGGCGAAGGCGAACCCGCCGGCTGACACGCTGCGGCACAACCATGCGCGCCGCAGCCTCGCACATCAACCGCGGTGCAACGCGAACTCTGGAGGCCTAACATGGAAAGCAGCACGTTCGTCTATGTCACGTATATCCGCACGTCGGCGGACAAGCTCTGGTCGGCGCTGACCAGCGTCGATTTCATGCGGCAGTACTGGTTCGGCATGCATTGCGAATCCGACTGGCAAACCGGTTCATCGTGGCGAATGGTGTTCCCTGACGGGCGGGTTGCCGATATGGGAGAGATCGTCGAAAGCACGCCGCCGAAACGGCTCGCGATCCGCTGGCGCAACGAATTCAGGCCGGAATTGAAGGCCGAAGGCTATTCGCTGTGCGTGATGGAAATCGAAACGGCGGGCGAGGCAGCAAAACTGACGATCACCCATTCGATCGAAAAAGACGATTCGAACTTTATTCGCGCGGTATCGGGCGGCTGGCCGCGCATCCTGTCGAATCTCAAGTCGCTGCTGGAGACCGGCCATGTGGTACTACCCGCAAAGGACATCTAAGCGCGCACGCGCGAAGAAGCGTTATCCGACGGTGCGGATGTCCCTCGTCGGCGGGCAGGCGATCAAGCGTGCGAAATGCGCGCGATGCAAGCGGCAAGCGGCACGTCCAAGCATCACGAGTCGCTAAACAGATCGGCACATACCTGTGCACCTTGCTCCGTCAACGCAACCGACCCCGTCCCATCAGGCCGCATTTCAACGTCGACAAGCTCCGCCGCCGTCAACTCGGTCAACAAACGCCGCAACGTACTCATCGGCAACTGTGCACGCTTGCTGAGCTTCGCGAGCGACCACGGCTTGCCCGGCGACTCGTTGCGCGCGCCCCACAATTCGCCGAGCACCACGACGAGCTGTACCTGGTGATCGTTCATATCGGGTGCGCCGTCGGTTTCTCGCGGCTCGTGTGGCGAGTCGTCTCCAGTCCCATTCATCGTTGCTCTCCCTTGCCTGGTGGAATCGCGACGCCTAAGCCGCCGACCGCATACACGACACAACAAGCTTGCCCAGCGTAATCACCGCCTTTTCGACGTGCTCATTCCACGGATAGCTGTAATTGAGCCGGATAAAGTTCCGATAGCTCGGCGTCGTCGAAAACATATATCCGGGTCCGACCGTGATTCCGTTCGCGAGCGCGAGCTGATAAAGCTGCATCGAATCGACCTCGGCCGGCAACTCGACCCACAGCACATAGCCGCCGACCGGCTCCGACATCTTCGTGCCTTCCGGAAAGAAGCGCTTGACCATTGCCTTCATGAGATTCGCCTGCTGCGCATACGCTTTACGCAGCTTGCGCAGATGATGGTCGTAGCCGTCGTTCTTCAGATACTCGGCAATGGCGAGCTGCGGAATCGACGGCGTCGTCAGCGTATTGAGGAACTTGAGCTTTTCGACCTGCTCCCGATAGCGCCCGGTGATCGCCCAGCCGATCCGGTACATCGCCGACAGGCTCTTCGAAAACGACGCGCAATGCAGCACGAGGCCTTTTTCGTCGAAGGACTTGAGCGCCGTCGGGTGCGCGTGCCCGTAATACAGCTCGTGATAGACGTCGTTTTCGATCGCCGGCACGTCGTAGCGTGCGAGCAGTCCGACGAGTTCGCGTTTCTTGTCGTCGGGCATCTGAAAACCGAGCGGATTCTGGAAATTCGGCATCACCATGCACGCGCCGATCTTCTGCGATTTCAGAATCTCCGCGAGCGCGCCGAGATCGATGCCTTCGCGCGGATGCGTAGCGACCTCGATCGCACGCATGCCCATGCGTTCGATCGCGTGCAGCATCGCGTAAAAGGTCGGCGATTCGACCGCGATCACGTCGCCGGGCTTCGCCACCGCCTGCAGGCACAGATTGATTGCCTCGGTCGCGCCGACGGTAATCACGATCTCGTTGGGGTCGATCGTAAGTCCGTTCTCCAGATAGCGTTTCGCGATCTGCCCGATCAGCGGCCGCGCGCCTGGCGGCAGTTCTTCGGAGCCATGCCACAAGCCGGGGCGCCGCGCGATCGCGTTCGCGTACTGGTTGATCCGCTGATACGGAAACGCCGACGGATCCGGATACGGGGAGCCGAGCGGCACTGCTTCGTCGCTGCGGATCGAGCGCAGCGTCGACAGCACGAGCCGGCTCACGTCGACCGACGCGGAAATGGCCAAAGGCTTCGAAGGCGCAAGCTCGGCCGCAACGGCCGGCCCCTGCGGCCGCACGATGTAACCGGATTGCGGACGGCTTTCGATCACCCCGCGGCTCTCGAGCAGCGCATACGCGCGCAGCACGGTGGTGATACTCAATCGATGATGCTGGCTCGTACGGCGCACCGAAGGAATCTTCTCGCCGGGTCGGTAAACGCCCTGCGTAACGAGAGCCTCGATGTCGTCGGCAAGCTTCTCATACAGTTTCAACGCCCTTTCTCCCCGGTCGCGGACGCGCCCCGCCCGCCGCGCTTACCGCGCGGCGCGGGACAACGAGCCGCATTTTGCCATCGCTCGCGCGTTGGTCTGCACAAACACTGTGCGCTTTTCGCGTGCAGCATAAATCCAACTGTACTCTTCCGCGGTCGCGCGTTGTGTGTCTGCCCGCGGCGCTTGCGCAGCCCTACCATGCATCGCATGGACCGCATTACGTCGAAGGCCGCGTGAATACAAGGCGCACATCGACGCAGCAGCGGTCGCAGTCGAATGCATCGTGGAGTGAACGTCGTGGAAGAAGTCAAAGAACCGAAGCAGCAAGGACGTATCGAGCCTTATAAACACGCAGCAGCGGGATGGGGTGCGCTGAAGTACGTCGCCCTGAATCTGATCAAGGAAAAGGTATCCGGCACCAACTACCGGACCCTGTTCCGCCAGAACCAGCCGGACGGATTCGATTGCCCGGGATGCGCATGGCCCGATCGCGAGAAGGCATCGACTTTCGAGTTCTGTGAGAACGGCGTTAAAGCGGTTGCCGCGGAAGCGACAGGCAAGCGCGTCACGCCTGCGTTTTTCGAAGCGCACACGGTCGCCGATCTGATGGAACAAAGCGACTACGAGCTCGAGCAGCACGGCCGCCTCACCGATCCGATGATCTACGACTCCGTCAGCGACAAATACAAACCAATCGGCTGGGACGACGCGTATCAGTTGATCGCGCGCCATCTGAATCGACTCGACAGCCCGCATCAGGCCGCGTTCTATACGTCGGGCCGCGCGAGCAACGAAGCTGCGTTTCTGTATCAGCTGTTCGTGCGCATGTACGGCACGAACAATTTCCCCGACTGCTCGAACATGTGCCACGAAGCGACGAGCCGCGGCCTGCCGGGCACGGTCGGCGTCGGCAAAGGCACCGTCGTGCTCGACGACTTCGAGCACGCAGACACGATTCTCGTGTTCGGTCAGAACCCGGCAACGAATCACCCGCGCATGCTCGGCGAACTGCGCGAGTGCGCCAGGCGCGGCGCGACGATCGTATCGATCAACCCGCTGCGCGAGCGCGGCCTCGAACGCTTCGCGAGCCCGCAACACCCGATCGAAATGCTGACCGGCGGCAGTACGAAGATCGCGTCGACGTTTATCCGCCCCAAGCTCGGCGGCGACTTCGCGCTGTTGAAAGGCGTTGCGAAACGGCTCGTCGAAATGGACGATGCGGCGCAAGCGGCCGGCGCCGAGCGCGTGCTCGACGTCGCATTCATCGATGCGCACACCAGCAATTTCGCCGCGTTCGCCGACGATCTGCGTGCCGAATCGTGGGACCTGCTCGTCGAGGAAGCCGGGCTGCCGTTCGACGAAATCGAATCGCTCACGCAAATCTACGCAAAGGGCCGCCGCGTGATTTCCTGCTGGGGCATGGGACTCACGCAGCATAAGAACTCGGTCGCGACGATTCACATGCTGTCGAACCTGATGATGATGCGCGGCAATATCGGCCGCGAAGGCGCGGGACTTTGCCCGGTGCGTGGCCATTCGAACGTGCAGGGCAACCGCACCGTCGGCATCGAGGACAAGCCGACGCAGGCGTTCCTCGACAGGCTCGGCAAAGCGTTCGACTTCGAGCCGCCGCGCGAGCACGGCCTCGACGTCGTCGAAACGATCGCCGAAATGCTCGAAGGCAAGGTCAAAGTGCTGATCGGCCTCGGCGGCAATTTCTCGATCGCAACGCCGGACACGCCGCGCACGTTCGAAGCACTGCGTATGTGCGATCTGACCGTGCACATCACGACGAAGCTGAACCGCAGCCACCTCGTGCATGGCAAGGATGCGCTGATTCTGCCGACGCTTGGCCGCACCGAAATCGATGTGCAGGGCGGCTATTCGCAAGGCGTCACGGTCGAAGATTCGATGTCGATGGTGCACGTGTCGTACGGAATGAATATTCCGGCGTCGAAGAACCTGCAATCGGAAATCGCGATTGTCGCCGGCATTGCGCACGCGACGCTCGGCAGCAAGAAAGTGCCGTGGCTCTGGTACGCCGAAGATTACGCGCGCATTCGCGACGCAGTCGAAAAGAGTATCGAGGGCTTCGACGGCTACAACGAGCGGATCAAGCACCCCGGCGGTTTTCGCCTGCCTGTCGCGTCCAGCGAGCGGATCTGGCTCACGCCATCGGGCAAGGCGCAGTTCATCGTTCATCCGGTCGAGCGCGACACGCCGATCAAGCGCGCCCGCGCGCTGCATGGCGAACGCGTGATGACGCTGATGACGACGCGCTCGCACGACCAGTACAACACCACCATCTACGCGCTCGACGACCGCTATCGCGGCGTGTACGGCCAACGTCGCGTGGTGTTTATAAACGCGGACGACCTGAAAATGCTGGGCTTCGCGGATGGCGAATGGGTCGATATGGAAACCGTCTGGGAAGACGGTATCGAGCGGCGCGCGGATGGCTTCCGGCTCGTCGAATACGACATTCCGCGCGGCTGCATCGGTGCGTACTACCCGGAAACGAATCCGCTCGTGCCGCTGCATAGCGTAGGCGACGTGAGCAATACGCCGACGTCGAAGTCGATTCCGGTGCTACTGCATCGACACGCGGCGTAGCATCCGGCAACGCGCTTGACCGGAACGACCACGCGCAACATTGGGTTGCGCGCCCGACTATCCATGCGCCGGTTTTGAGCCGGCGCGCCACTCTCGCAACTCGCATTGTGATTGTCAGACCGCAGGAAAACTGGTTTCGGATGCTGTTCGTATGGAACGGGTCTGTATTGCAATCGATCATTCCGCAACTCATCTTCGTCGCGCTCGTCGACACGGTCGCGGTAGCTACCGACGGCAGCGTGTTCGGCCAGAAAGTGCCGCTCAACACGACGCCGTTTACGCTCGTCGGCGTCGCGCTGACCATTTTCCTCGCGTTCCGGAACAACGCGTCGTATAGCCGCTATTGGGAAGCACGGCAGCTATGGGGCGACGTGCTCATTGCGGGCCGTGTACTGGCGTCCCAAGTGTCCGCATACGTTCCGGCCGACGCTCATTTCGAACGGCGCGCGTTTATTCATAAGCTGATCGCGTTCACCTATGCGATGAAACATCAGCTGCGCGGCACGGACCCGTTCGAAGATATGACGCGCTATTTGTCGGCCGAACGCAGCGCGGCGCTGCTGAACCGTCATTACCGGCCCGTCGCGCTGATCACGGACTTGCGCGAAGCGCTTGCCGAACGGCGCGCGAGCGGCGCGATTTCCTGCCAGCAGTTGCTGATGCTGGACACACAAGTCAATCGTTTGGCCGCCGCCGTGACCGGCTGCGAACGTATCGCCTCGACGCCGATCCCTTATCCATACGGTGTGCTGCTACATCGCACGGTCTACGCATACTGTCTTCTGCTGCCGTTCGGTCTTGTCGATTCGATCGGCATCGCCACGCCGATCATCGCGGTTTTCGTTTCGTACACGCTCATCGCGCTCGAAGCGATCGCAAGTGAGGTTGCCGAACCGTTTGGCAAGTTGCCGAACAGTCTGCCGCTCAACGCGCTGACACGCAGCTTCGAACGGTCGCTGCTCGAACAATGCGGTGAGGAATTGCCGCCGGAACTGACAGCCGACCGCGGATACCAGCTGACATAGCAGCAGACGAAAATGCGGACACAAACCGCGCGCCTACGCAATCGCGCCGGGCCGTTGCGCGCGACCCGGGATCATGCAGCTTGTGCCGGCGTCCGCGCGATCTGATCGATGAGGCTTTTCACAGCAGGTGCGCGTTCGAACCGGCGAAACACCGCGGCCACTTCCGATGGGATGGGGCCGCCGGCAATCTCCCTGTAAGCGACATTCGGGACCTCGACCGCTTTCGTCAGCACGTTCGGCACGATCGCGACGCCCACGCCGAGGGAAACGTCGGCCAGCACCGAAACGAGCCCGCCGGGCGCGCTGACGATTTGCGGGCTGAACCGGCCTCGCCGCCCAACCTCGAACGTGCCCTCGCGCTGCTCCGGCACGACGAAATGTTCGTCGGCAAGCATGCGCGAGCGGATCGGCGCATCCGCTCGCGCAAGCGGATGCTCAGCCGGCAGCGCCGCGCAAAACCGGTCGCGCAGCAAGACATGCGCGCGTAGCGACGTGGACAGCTCGACCGGCATGCGCACGAACGCGATGTCCACCCGACCGTCTTCGAGCAGCGCCGGCAATTCGTCCATCGGAAACTCATGCGTGTCGATGAACACATGCGGACGCGCCTCACGAAACGAGCGTACCTGTTGCTGCATCACGCCGCTAAACGCCGCCGAGCCGACGAAACCGAGATTGACGCGTCCAAGCTCACCCCGCCCTGCTCGACGTCCGATGTTGACCGCACGCTCGAACTGCTCGAGCGCCGCGCGCGCTTCGACAAGGAACGCCTCGCCTGCCTGCGTCAACGCAACCGAGCGCTTCGTGCGCGCGAAAAGCTGTGCGTCGAGCGTGCGCTCGATCTGCTGGATTTGCACCGTGAGCGTGGGCGGCGCGATGCCGAGCATCTCGGCGGCCTGACCGAAATGCAGTTGCTCCGCGACCGCAATGAAATAGCGAAGATGTCTTAGCTCCATGGCTTCATTCGACGTGTCCTATTAGGTACCAGCTAATTATATTTGCAAACACCGATAATGCGCTCAATAGCGAGGGCTGGTTGAATGACGATCTGGCCGCTACGCGCGCGGCTTGTTCGACTTGTGCGCCGCATGCCTCGCGGCCGCACTGAAAAAGCAAAAGGCCTTCGATGAGCTCGATTTCCGCCGCGCAAACGATGTCGCGCAACACCGCTTTGCTGCTGACCGCTTCGTTGGGCTGCGCGATAACCGTGCTCGATACGAACGTGGTCGGCATTGTGCTGCCGACCGTCGCACGCGACCTCAACGCGTCATTCGCCGATATCGAATGGGTGATCAGCGCCTACGTGTTGTGCTTCGCGTCGCTGCTGTTGCCGGCTGGCTCGATCGCCGACCGTTTCGGTCGCAAGCGCGTGTTCGTCATCGGCATCACGCTGTTCGCGCTCTCGTCGCTCGCATGCGGCATGGCGCCGACGGCGCAGGCGCTTGACGTCGCGCGGGCGCTGCAAGGCGTCGGAGCCGCATTTCAGCTTGCGCCGGCGCTTGCCATCATCGGCCACGCATTCCACGGCGAAAGCGAACGCGCGCGGGCGTGGGCTATCTGGGGCGGCCTCATGGGGCTGACGATGGTCGTCTCGCCGCTGATCGGCGGCACGCTCAACGCATATCTGGGCTGGCGCTGGGCGTTCGATATCAATGTGCCCATCTGCGCCGCGCTTGCAATCGCGGTGTTGAGGATTGTTGAGGAATCGCGCGACCCGACGCCGCGCACGCTCGATTTTCCCGGCATCGGACTGTTCGCATCCGCGATGTTCGGCTTCACGTGGGCACTGATTCTCGGACCCGAGCGCGGCTGGACCAGCGAAGCGGTCGTGCTGCGCGGACTCGCCGGCGTGGGGCTGTTTGCGCTTTTCGCGATTGTCGAGCGCCGCCGCGCGCATCCGATGCTCGATCTGACGCTGTTTCGCGCCTGGCCGTTCGTCGGTGCGATCGTTGCGATGTTCGCGTACGCGGCCTGTGCGCAGGTCATGGCTTCGCTGTTGCCGCTCTTTCTGCAGAATGCGCGCGGCGAAAGCGCACTCGACGCGGGTGTCGGCATGTTGCCGTTCGCACTCGCGATGTTGTTCCTGCCAATGGTCGGCCGCCGGCTCGGTAAAGTTCTGGCGTCGTATCAGATCCTCACGCTCGGCCTCTTCGTGGTAGGCATCGGCAACGCGGTGATGAGCATCGCCGCGCACTCGGAAGGCTTCGCGGTGCTGCTCGCGGGCATGGCGCTGCTCGGCAGTGGCGGCGGGCTGCTGAACGGCGAAACGCAAAAGGCCATCATGGGCACCGTCCCGCGCGACCGCGCAGGCATGGCATCGGGCATCAGCACCACCTCGCGCTTCTCCGGGATTCTGCTGGGCTTTTCGGGCCTCGGCGCCGTGCTCGCCGTTAGCGTGCACGACGCGGTGCTGCGCAATCTCGCCGACGCGAACGTGCCGGTCGCGCCCGGTTTCGTCGACCGTATCGTCGCGGGCGACTTCGAACGCGCAACGCAGTTGTATCCGCAATCAGTCGTGCAAAGCGTCGCACATCTCGCGCACGCCGGCTACGGCGCGGGCTTCGGCAACGCGTTTGCGGCCGCGGCGGTGGTCGCGCTCGCGGCCGCCGTCATCGTGTTCTGCTCGATGCGACGCGGCGCGCGATAATGTCGTGCGCGCATCCGCGCGCTCACGACGACAATCGCGATGACAGGATATAAAGTACTCGCCAGTACGATGGCGGCGGAGATTCGCTCGGGGAGCATCAAGGTTGGCGCGCGCATGCCTTCGTTGCGCCAGGTTATCGCGCAGCACGGCGTCAGCCAGTCGACGGTTTTTCGCGCGTGCTATCTGATCGAAGAGCGGGGGCTGATACGCGCTGCGTGGTGGTTCATGACGAACTTCCAGAATCCAACCGGCGTCGCTTTGACGGTCGAGAAAAAGCGCGCGCTCGTAGACTTGATCGATCGCCATGACGTTCCGCTGATCGAAGACGACGTGTACGCTGAATTACATTTTCAGGCCGATTATCCGTTGCCGGCGCGTGGGTTCGACAAGCGCGGCACGGCCATGCACTACAGTTCGCTCTCGAAGACACTCGCACCCGGTTACCGGATCGGCTGGGTCGCGGCAGGCAGATTCGCCGACAAAGTACAAAAGCGCAAACTGATGACCACACTTTCGTCGAGCATTCCCGTGCAGGCACGCCTTGCCGATTATCTGCATCATGGCGGATATGAACGGCATTTGCGCAAGCTGCGCTCGGCCCTGCTCGCACAACTCGCCAGCATGGATGCCGCGATCCGGCGCTGGATGCCGCCCGGCGTAAAGTGGACGCGGCCCGACGGCGGCTACTTCGTATGGCTCGAATTTCCCGAGCCGATCGACGCGATGGAATTGCATCGGCTCGCAATCGAACACGGCATCGGCGTCGCGCCCGGGCCGATGTTTTCGGTCGCGCGCACATTCGAAAATTGCATACGGCTCAATTTCGGCCACCCATGGAACGCGAAAATCGACGACGCACTGCGCGTGCTCGGCGAACCCGTGTGACGCGTACCGGCGCCGGCGCCTGCGTCCGTGGAGCGGCGTTAAAATCCTGAGATTCTGTTCGTTACATCATTTTAGAAGAGACGATTCCCATGTTCGAAGGAACCATTTCCTCCAACCTGCCGAAACCGGCGTTCTATGCCGAACTCGAACAACAGGCGCGTACACTGCTAGCCGGAGAAGCGAATCAGGTCGCCAATGCCGCGAATTTCGCCGCATTGCTTTATCACGCGATGCCGCAACTGAACTGGGCAGGCTTTTACTTTCTCGTCGACGGGGAATTAATCGTCGGTCCGTTTCAGGGCAAACCGGCCTGCGTGCGCATCGCAATCGGACGCGGCGTGTGCGGCACAGCCGCCGCGACGCGGCAGACGCAAGTGGTCGCGGACGTGCACGCATTCGCGGACCACATTGCGTGCGATGCGGCGTCGCAATCGGAAATCGTGATTCCGCTGGTCGCACGAAACGGTGACCTGCTTGGCGTACTGGATCTCGACAGCCCCGTGCTCGCGCGTTTCAACGAGGAAGACCGGCAGGGACTCGAAGCAGTGGCCAAGGTATTTGTCGAATCGATCGACAGGTAAGCAGAAGACGACGGACACGAACCACTCAATTCAGAAGTCGCGCTGGTGCGGGGACGACGCCGATCCCGCTCTGCTTACGGCATTTTTTTCGCATTTCACTCCTGGCCACCCGGGCTTGCGGTCGTCCCTGTGCTCACCGTACCGACCTGTGGCGCGCGCATACCGCCTTGCTGGGCGATCTTCGCCTCGGCAGCGAGGATATCCTCCGGGTAGTGCACGTTTTCACCTGCCGACGGATCGTAACCCGCGCGCTCGAGCTGCGCGAGTTCCTGCTGCACTTGCGCGCGGGTCACCGACGATTGCGCGAACGACAAAGCAGGCATGGCAATCGCACCGGCTGCCAACGTCAGATAGATAAGCGTCTTCATGATCTGAATTCCCTGATTCGACAAAAGGACTTCGAAAACCGGAATGGAGCGCTTCGTCTCAGCTACCGAAGTAGATGTTGCAGTAACTCACCGGACCGACACATGGCTTCTGATTGCTGGACGTATCGTTCGGCGTCATCGCCCGATGGCCACTTTGGCTTATGCCCGCCATGCCCGGGCCCTCGCCGCTGACCGTGTGTTGCGCGTTGTCTGTGCGCACTACCTGTTGCTGGCTGGTCGGATCGGCATCCGCGCGCATGTTGTCCTGCGCGAAAGCACTGGTGAAGATCGTCGTTGAAGCAAGGACGGCAGCAGACATCGTCAGCATCGCGAGCAGTTTCATTTTCAGACTCCTTTTCGTGATCAGAGGTGGGATAAGCGGCGTCGACATCTGCATGAACATCGCCACCCCGATCACTATTCCCGCGTCCGGAAATTATTTGCGCGCCAGTGCACCGCGTTGTCCCGTTCGACGCTTTTTGTCTGTTCCGGACGTCCTTTCGTGATAGACCAACAAACGTTCTCCTGCAATCCGGAAAAAATCGCGAACGGCGCATTCAATTGGGAATAAAAACGCCGCCATGCTGTTGCCGCGTTCGGCATGACGGCGATCAGCACACCGGTTGCGCGCGCAATGATGTATGCACGCCCATGAAAAGAGAACGTGCGTTTTTAAAATGCGTTCGTCTCACGTTTTTCAGGTTAAGGCGTGCACGAGCCGGACGCGCGCGGAGCAGCGCAGCTTACGAACCCCAGACCTGCATTTCGTCGATCGAATAGCCCCACGTCGTCGCGCGCTGCGTGCCGTACATGCGCACAAAGCGACCGCTGCCCTTCAGGTTCGCGAGCGACACGTACCCGGAACCCACGCCACTCGACGTCGAGTAGATCGTCGTCCAGTTAGCGTTGTCGTTCGATGTCTGGATCTGATACGTCTTCGCACCCGCATCCCAGTAGATATCAACGCTGGTAATCGTCTTCACGCCGCCGAGATCGACCGTAATCCACTGTGTGCCCGCGGCGTTCCCCTCGATCGAATCCCAACGCGAGGTATTCGCCGTATTACCGTCGAATGCCTTCGATGCGGTCAGGCTCGAGTTGTAGCTCGACGACGCGGTAGCCGGCTTACCTTGCGAGAGCAGCGTCTTGCCCGGCGTCGACGTGCTCGTGCCGCTCCAGTAGTTTGATCCGAGCTTGGCCTTCGTCGTGTCCGAATTCACGCCGAATTGAGCGAGGTTCCAACGCTTGCCGGTGCTCACGTCGCCGACGTACAGCTGGTAGCCGCCTTGCGTCGTCGACGAGAAAAACACATAGTTCGTGTTGTCGACCGGGGCCGGATCCGAGTTGTTGCCCTCACAGTCGTTGATCGACAGCTGGTTTGGCGCGTCGCTCGGGTTCACTTTCGTGTAAATCTGATCGGCCTTGCCCGACGCACTGTTCCAGCGCGCGTAGAACACGGTCCCATCGCCGCGCACCATCGGGTAGTAGGTCTCGAGACCCAACGGCGCATCGAATGCAACCTTCTGATGCGTCGCAATCGTTTCCTTGTAGACGCCCGAGGCCGCGCCCACACCCGTCGCAAAGTACACCGCGCTGTTATCGGGCGACGGGAACGGCATCGAGCTTTCGATACCCGGCGCCGTGTTCGTGATGTTGACCACCGACGTGAACTGCGGACCGCCGCTCGTAAACGACAACGTCGCTTCCATCACGTCGCCGTTCTGCTTGAAAAACAGTTTGCTGCCGTCCTTGCTGAACTTCGGATCTTCGTTACGAGTCTGGCCTGTGCTGTTCGTCATGTTGATCGGTGCACTGTTCGAGCCGATCTGCCACATGAACACGTTCCACGCGTTGCTGGTCTCACCCATGAACACAAGCCATTTGCCGTCCGGGCTGAACACGGCATTCATCGGGTCCTTGATGCCCCACGATGCCTTTGACACCTGCGTCAAAGTATGGGCCGCAAAGTCGTAGATGTAGATCTGACTCGTGCCGTCGCCGTAGCTGACATAGCTGTGGTATGCGAGCTTACCCGTGAGAGCGGCAGGGAAAGTCGAATTCGATTGCGAGGCGGGGCTATTGACACAAGCTGCCTGAACGTGGCCTGCGAGGGCCGTGAGAGCAAAACCGGCAGCAGCGAGACGATGGGAGAGGGTTGGCAGTCTCAAAACTTAGGATTCCTATGATTAATGGCCGCTCTAACCGAAGCGGCTCGGACGTGGTAAATCTGTCCGCCTTCCTTCTTCAAGGACAAAAGCTCCGCCACCTCGGGTCGAGGCCGAGGAAAAAAAGCCAATTCGCTGAGGTAGCGAAGCTGGATGAAAGAAACTCAGGACTTCGTGCCGAGGAAAAATCGCACGTCGAACGTTCGTTTCTTTCGCGTTGGCAGGCTTCGTCGAGCAACCACTACGGCTGCGAAACGAGCCTAATGACAGACAAATGAGCCTGGAGGATACCCGCTGTTATCGTAAAAATAAAGGCTCAGGAATGAAAAATGCGCTTGTCTATTCTGAAATTCCGACCTCACGTCGCATGGCACATAGAGTCTGGAAAGAAACATTTACGTAGCATCCCTATTTATTACTTATGGGGGACACCGCGCAAAACATCGCATGTTTGTCGTGAAAAAAACCGTCTGTCTGCTAGAGTGAACGTGACAAAAACGCAGGCACATGAGGTGAAAATGTCCGTTCACATCCGTGCTTATCTCGCTTCTGTTTCCCGTCGGCTATGGCATCGCGATCGCACCCTGCTTTATCGAGCACGGTCCGATGTCGCTGACTCCGCGAGCCTCGATCTCCGCGAACCGCGACGCCACAGGTCAAATAAAAACGATCGCGCTGAAAAAATAATCGTCACACCAATTCCAATCGGCTTCGCAATACCCGGTGGTACAAGTCATACATTTGGCGACAACTCCTTTTCAGAGCCCGCTTCGGAATTCATTGGTCGGAACAATAATGCGGCTGCGTGGATGGGCCTGGGCGTCGCGCTCAGTGCATTTGCCCTCGTGTTCGGCGGGTACGTAGCACTTGCGGGAATGGGAAATTCAGGGACGCGCCGCGTAGAGGTGCGCACGCCTCGTGTAATAGGAATGACCTGGTTGCCCGGCGATCTCGCTGCCTATCCTGAGATCGCGGCCTCGACGACGTTAGCGGTAGCGCCACCCTCGTCGGACGTGGCACCGCTAGCCTCCGTGCAGCCGGCGCCCACAGCGAATACACCTGCCACAGCCGCTCCGCCGACGCGTCAACGCGTGCGCGCCGCGCAGTTGGCCGCGCGCCGCGAGCCAACTTTGCGCGCGGCCGACGTGTGCACGAGCACCACTCAGCGCGGCTGCGTACGCAGGTACGCAACTAAAGCGCCGGCGATCGACCCGTTTCACGGCGCCGCGAATGGACCGCGGCGCGTGCAACGCGACTTCGATCAGCCAATGCAGTGGAACAGCGAAACCGCAGCCGCATGGGCGCCGCAAACCTCGAACGTTTACCAGCACCACTGACCCGTCATTCGACGGTGACCGATTTCGCGAGATTGCGAGGCTTGTCGACATCGGTGCCGCGCAGGCAAGCGACGTGATAAGCAAGCAACTGGAACGCAATCACATGTAGCACCGGCGATAGCGGGCCGTAATACGCAGGCATCCGGATCACGCGTACGCCAGGCGAACTCGAGAATTGCGCATCGGCATCGGCGATCACGTAGAGCTGGCCACCTCGTGCACGCACTTCCTCGATATTCGATTTGAGCTTGTCAAGCAGGATGTCGTTTGGCGCCGTGACGATTACAGGCATTGCGTCGGTAACGAGCGCAAGCGGCCCATGCTTGAGTTCGCCGGCCGGGTAGCCTTCAGCATGGATATAAGAAATTTCCTTGAGCTTTAGCGCACCTTCTAGCGCAATCGGGAAATGGAGTCCGCGTCCGAGAAAGAGTGCGTTCTCCTTTCGATGCAGTTCCTCAGCCCATGCCATGATCTGCGGCTCGCGCGCGAGCACACTGCGCAACGCATCGGGCAGGCCCGCGAGCTGACGCAAGCAGGCGACCGCCTCGGCGTCGCCGATGCGTCCGCGGCGCCGGCCGATCGTTAGCGCGAGCAGAAATAGCGCGGCAAGCTGGGTCGTGAACGCCTTCGTCGATGCCACGCCGATTTCAGGTCCCGCCTGCGTTACAAACGCCCATCGGCTTTGCCGGACCATCGCGCTCGCCGCGACGTTGCAGATGGTCAGCGTCAGCGCTTCGCCCATCGACTGCGCATAACGCAGTGCGGCAAGCGTATCGGCCGTCTCCCCCGATTGCGAAATCGGTACGACGAGCGTGCCGCGCTCTTTCACATGATCGCGATAGCGGAACTCGCTCGATATCTCCGCATGCGCGCTGATGCCGGCGAGGCGCTCGAACCAGCCGCGTGCGGTCAACGCGGCATAGTGGCTCGTGCCGCAACCGAGCATCAGCACGCGTTCGACCCCCGTCAACATCTCGGGGTCCACAGTACCGAATGGTTCGGTATCGAGGGAATGGACATGTCCGGCCGTTCGCGCGACCGCGAGCGGCTGCTCGAAGATCTCCTTCTGCATGTAGTGGCGATAGCCGCCGAGTTCCGCATCGTCCTCCTTCGAAACAACTGCGCGGACTTCGCGCGACACTTCATGCCCGTCCGGATCGATGATGCGTACGTCACCGTGCACTATGTCGGCAATGTCGCCGTCTTCCAGATAGATAAAACGACGCGCGCAACTGGCGAGCGCGAACGTATCGGACGCAAGAAAGGCGCTATCGTCGCCTAATCCGACGACGAGCGGCGAGCCTTGCCGCGCACCGATCACGCGCCGCGGCTCGTCGCGGCAGATCACGGCAATCGCATATGCCCCGCGCAACAGGCGGGTCGTATTGTGGACGGCTGCGAGCAGATCGCCGCAATAATGGCTATGCACGAGGTGAGCAATGACCTCGGTATCGGTCTGGCTGTTGAATTCATACCCTTGCGCGCGCAACGATTCGCGCAATTCCTCGTAGTTTTCGATGATGCCGTTATGCACGACCGCGATCTGGTCGCGCGAAAAAATCGGATGCGCATTGTCGATCGCCGGCACGCCGTGTGTCGCCCAGCGCGTATGCGCCACGCCGGTCGAGCCGTCGAGCGCTTCGGCTGTGATGTCCGTCTCGAGCGCCCGTACGCGCGAAAGCGTGCGTACTCGCCGAGCCGCGCCTTGCTGAAGCACCGCGACGCCGCACGAGTCATAGCCGCGGTATTCGAGGCGCTTCAAACCGTCCAGCAACATCGGCACGATATTGCGCTGGGTCACTCCTGCCACGATTCCACACATAATCACCTCCGCTGGAACTGTTCTCTCTGATGCGACTGCCTGAATGGCATTGCTCACTCCCTTACCCACAAGAATTCGAACTGTCATTGCGCGGCACGCACGACACATCGGTCGGCCGGTCCCGCCGCGATCTGTTTCTGCGTGCTGAAACCCGCCTCGCGCAAGCCGTCGGGGGACAGCGAGACGAAATGCACCGAATCGCCGCTTGCAATGCCGGTCACACCCGTATTGCCCCATGCAAACGGCGCGCGCTGCGTGCCGCGCAGCGTGATGCGATCGTCTTCGACTCCAAGCGTCATCAACCGGCCGTCCTGCGTAGGCACGAAGACCGCGCTGCCCTCCACCGCCACGCTGCTTTCACGCACGAGCGCGGGCAGACAGTCGAGTTCGGCGGTACGGCGCCCTTTGCTGTCGACGAGAAACGCCACGGCGCGGCCGCTATCGAGTGTCGCGAGCACCACAAACCGGTCGACCGCCGGTACGTAGGCGGCCGCATAGACGTAGTACTGCACGCGGAACGGATCGACGCTGTCTTCTGTGCGCGTCAGCTTGCCGGTGCGTGGATCGAGCACCGCGTATTGCAGCGACGCGATTGTGCTGCCCGGTATGTACTTCTGCCAGACGAGCAGCGCCTGGGTAGGCGAACCCGCGACCACCGGCCACCATTCGCGCACATGTGCCGCGACGTTGACATGCCGCAACAGGCGGCCGCGCCCGTCGTAGACATTCGCGTAGACGCCGCCGCCGGTGCCGAGATTGTCGACGCCGCCGCCGTTCACCCAGTCGGCTGAATAGAACACGACGAACCGGTCGCCAACCGCGGCCACATGTCCCGAATGTCCGCCCGACTCGACGTCTTTAGGGTAAGGCTTGATCGGCTTGAGATCTTTCGAATAGACGCCATAGCGCTGGCTCACGTTGCGCGGCGCGTTCCAGCCGTCTTCGAACGTGATGAAAATCGTGCCCTTCGTGTTCTGCGCAACAGAGACCGGCTCCTGCGCTTCCGGCCGCTTGATGAAAGTGCGTGTATTAGTCAAATGAGAATCGCCGGGCTCCCATTGCCCGACATATACGTCGTGCGGCCAGTTGCCCTCGCGATTCGCGCCGCGCGGCGGCAAGCCCGAACTGCTGAAGAACACCCAGGTCTTGCCGTCACCCGCGTCGGCCTGGCCGATACCATGCATGAAGCTGCGCTCGTCGCGCACGCCGGGCGCGGGCACCGCCATCACCGCTCCGACCGGTGCGATAAACGAATTCGATGCGGGTGCAACGACCGGCTTCACCGTCGCCTTCGCGTCGGGCGTCGCAGTCGCAGGAGCAGGAGCACGAGCAGGAGCAGGAGCAGGAGCAGGCGTAACCGCGGTGGCAGCCGCGCGCGCTTGAGCGCCTCCCGCCGTAGCCACATGCAACGCCACCGTCACAAAGCCAATGCCCGTTAGTGCTTTTAGCATCGCGCGCATACCATGTGCGACAAAAACATGCTTTTCGATAGGTCTCACTTGCGCCTCTCCAAAAGGTCCGGCGGCATAAGGCCAGCAATGTCCTGTAGACCATGCCGCATTCTGAGTCGATAAAGCGTGATGCGTGATATGTCGAGTTCCTCTGCTACCTCGTTTGACCGGTTACCGTGGGCGAGCAGCGCGGCGAGCAAACAGTTTCGTTCCGCTTCGTCGCGCGCATCGGCAAGCGTCGACGCGCGTCGCGCGGGAGGCTCCACGAGGCCCAGATCGACCGCGCGAATGTAAGCGCCTTCCGCCATCACGATCGCGCGCCTGACCCGGTTGGCGAGTTCCCTCACGTTGCCCGGCCAATCGTGCAGCAGCATCGCGCGCAAAGCGGATGGAGTAAAGCCGTGAATCCGTGACTTTCGTTCGCCCGCGTACAGACCCAGTAAATGAAACGCGAGCAAATGTATATCGGTGCTTCGTTGGCGCAATGGCGGCACATCGATACGTAACACGCAAAGTCTGTGATAGAGATCGAAGCGGAAGGACTGGCTGCTAACCGCGGACTCGAGATCGACATGCGTGGCCGAGATGATGCGCACGTCGAGCGGGATCGAGACATCGCTGCCGAGCCGTTGAATCGTGCCGTCCTGAGCGAAGCGCAATAGCGTCGCCTGACACTCGAGCGGCAGGTCGCCGATCTCGTCGAGGAAGAGCGTGCCGCCGTTGGCCGCCTCGATATGACCGATCTTGCGCCGCTCGGCATCGGTGAACGCGCCGCGCTCGTGGCCGAACAGTTCGCTTTGCACGAGCGTGGGCGGGATGGCGCAGCAGTTGATCGCGATGAACGGGCCATTCGCGCGGGACGACGCATCATGTACCGCGCGCGCAGTCAGCTCCTTGCCGCTGCCCGATTCGCCGGCGATGAAGAGCGGGGCTTGCGTGTAGGCAACTTTCTGTATTTCACGTTGCATCGCCAGCATCGGTTCGCTGCGCCCGATCATGGCTTGATCGCCCGATGGCAAAGGCGTGTGGGGAACGCCCCGCACGAGCGACGAAAGGCGCAATGCGCGCCGCAATGCAGACTCGACGACATCGAACGCATATGGCAAAAACACGTAATCGAGGCAGTAGCACCCGATCAACTCACGCGTTGCGGCACGCCGCAACTGGTTCGTTGTGACGGCCGCGATCCAGTGCACCTGCGGTGCGCAGAGGCAGTGCTCGACGATACTGCTTAGGGAACCGAACTGTGCCCCCGAACGCGCGCCGGGTTGCGCGCCCGCGTGCTCGTCGCCGAGTTCGAGCAGCCCCACACTCGGCGCCGCCGCGTGCCGCAGCGTCCGCTCGAGTTCGTGCGCACTGCCGACAAGCCCGACCGACCATCCCGCTTCGCGCAGACGCTCGCACAGGCTCGGGTCATGTGCGGCCGACGCATACACGAGCGAGGGCGCAACACGGTTCCTTTTTGGCACGACGTTATCCTCCTCAAGGATGCGTTCCTTCGCACATCGGCGAAAAAACGCGTTCGGTTCGCATCGAGCTGTCTGCGCGCACAATCATGCCTATGCGCAGCGCGGCCAAACGTACGATGCAATTTCGTTCCGCCGCCGCGTGCTGGCCGCGCGCGCTCACTACCTCACGAGCAAAGCATCATGAATCGAGACAAGCTGCTTGCCCCTGCCCAGATGAAGCATGCGTCCGAACCCCTCATGTCCGGCCTGTCGACAACGTCCGGCATGCGCTTCGGCGACTACGACAGCGTGCTTACGCAACTGTCGCGCCGCCTGCATCTGCTCGAACGCGTCGACGACTTCGTCTGCATCGACCTGCACGCAGGCCAGGTGGTGTGCGACTGCAACGAAGTCTTTCATCACGTGTATTTCCCGCTCACGGCGCGCCTTGCGCACGAATGCATCCTCGACGACGGCCGCTCGATCGAACTCGTCACGATCGGCCGCAGCGGCTTTGCGGGCTGGCCCATCGTCACGCACACCGGGTCGATGCCGTTTCGCACGATCGTCACGGCGTCGGGCACGGCGTTTCGCTGCAGCGAGGCGTCGCTGCTCGCGTGCCTGAAAGAAGAGCCGTGGGTCGAAGCGCGCATGCTGCACTATGTGGAACTGGTGTTCGCCGAAATGTCGCAGATGGCCGCCTGTACCCGACTGCACTCGATCGAGCAGCAGGTTGCATGTCGTCTGCTCACGCTCGCGGACAACTGCAGCGCCCCACGCATCGAGACGTCGGCCGTGACGCTTTCGCGTGCACTCGGCGTGACCGCGCGCTCGGTGCGCTCCGCGCTGCACGCAATGGGCATGGCCGGCGTACTAAGCCACGATCGTCACGGCGTGCTGATCCAGCAGCGCGCAGCACTCGAGCAGCGTTCTTGCGAGTGCTATCGCGTACTCAAAGCTCTGTATCGGTCATCGGACGACTCCCCATCACATAGCGCACCCGGATCGGCATATTGACCGGCATATGCGGTCCATCGTGCGCGCTGTCGTACCAGCGCAACTGGGACGGGTCCGCGCCGATCGGTACATCGGACGGTCCTTCGTCGTCCCCCTCCACTTCAGGCTCCGACATGGCGCGCAGCGCCGCGATAAACCCGTTAGCATCGTGCGAAGCGATAAAGACGCGCGCGACTGCGCCGCGGCATTTGAGCGAAGCGGCCGCGAATGGCCCCGGCTCCACGGTCAGACCCGCGGTGCGCCGCAACAGCCGCTGCATGCGGGAACGCGATGCAAACGGGTGAGCGACGCGCGACACGATCATCCACACCACCAGTGCCGCCGCGATCGTCCCGATCGCGGCCATATAAGACAGCAATTGCTCGAGCGGCAGTTCGTTCTCGTTGAACGGCATCAGATAACGATACGTATAGACGCCGATCGCAGCCCACAACGAACCTACCGTTGCAGGACGAATGAGGCGGAACCACATGACCTGCAGCAGACCTAGCTTGACTCCTTTATCCGCGATGATCTGTTGAGGCGTGCGCAGCGACAGGTCGATGACTGGGGCGTTATTCATGCTGGATTCCTCGGTCTGGGCTTGTCCATACCGCACGCTTACCGCGACGGCGCAGGACGATGGAAGGCAAAGCAACGACGGTGGTGATCATATTGATCAGCCAGAAAGCAAGCGGGTACCACACGGTGTCCATGAAATAGAACAGAAGCTTTTCGTCGTACCGGCGATCGATCATGCAGCCGACGATCAACTGCAGCACGCACGTTGCGACGAGCAACATGCCATGCCAGTGCGGCAGCAGCGAAATGTGCCAGTCGGCGGGCAACGGCACGAGCATGTTGACGATGCCGAGCAGCATGACGAACGTCATCGAATACGCCCACGCGATACCGAGCAGATACTCGAGGAAGAGCGGCCACATCATGACCATCGAAGGCTTTGCGATTTGCGGCGCGTACTTGATCAGCACCTGAATGCCGCCCTTGGCCCAGCGCAGGCGCTGACGATAAAGACCTCTAAGCGTCTCCGGCATCAGAATCCAGCTCAATGCATGCGGCTCGTACGCGACACGCCAGTCTCGCGTCTGCAGTTTCCAGCTGATGTCGATGTCCTCGGTCAGCATGTCCGAACTCCAGTAGCCGACATCGGCAAGCGCGCTCTTGCGGAACATCGTGATCACGCCGGACACCGTAAAGATGCGGCCGTAGACCTGCTGCGTGCGCTTGATCAACCCGACAATCGACGAAAACTCGCCGACCTGCATGCGCCCGAGCAGAGACGTCCGCGTACGAATACGCGGATTGCCGGTTACGGCGCCGACGTTCGGATCCGAGATGAAGTGCTCGAGCATCCATTCGATTGCGTCGCGGCCCAGCAAGGAATCGCCGTCGATGCACATCAGGTATGGCGCATCGCTAACCGTCGCAGCCGTCGTCAGGCCGATCGCCTTCCCTTCGTTTTTCGAATGATGAATCACCGTCAGGCGTGGAATCTCCTTTGCGAGCTCGTTGAGAATCGCGCCGGTTCCATCGTTGCTGCCGTCGTTCACCGCGATGATGTCGTAGTTCGCGTAGCCGAGATTCGCGAGGTGATAGATCACGCGCCTGACGTTCGACTCCTCGTTGAAGCACGGCACAATCACCGACACTTTCGGCATGCCGGCTGCGACCAGCGCCCGATGCGAGCGCGCACGTCCTTTCTCCAGCGCCAGGTAGTGAACCAAACCTCCTATCATCCAGAAATACGACATGAAGAACGGGTAGAAAAAAATGAAATCCTGCAGACGGCTGATCATTTCGTGCGTCATCAGCGGGTCACTCCTTTAGCCTGTTGCGCCTGAAGGAGCGCATTGATCGAAGTCGGATCGAGCCGCGCGCGCAGCGACATGACGTCGATCATCGTTTCCATCTGCGGCGTATTCGTCGCGAAACGGTCTGGGTAATAGCCGAAGTTCACGACGCCGCGCTGGCGCAAATAACGCATTTCGTCGAGCAGCTTCGGAGTTGGAATCTCCGCGCCCGTTTGCGGGTCGATCACGGGCAGCTGGTACACGGTCTGCCGCAGGGCGTTCGGTGTTGCAAAAGTGACGTTCGTGAGCGCGTCGAGCCGGCCGTTGATGGTGCCGTAGCGTTCGCCGTCCGGCATTGCGAGCAACGCGACGAAGTCGTATGCGCGCAGGAACGCTTCATAGTTCTGCGAATAGCGCGCCTGTCCGTTCGGGTCGAGCAGCACGTCCGCATAGAGATCGCGCGAGGTCAGCACGTCGCCGCCGTTCTGACTGTTGAGCACGATCTTTTCGAGCTCCATGGAAAAGTCGATGAGTTCTTTCGTCTTTGCCTGGGTCCAGCGTTTCATGAGGTCCGGATTTGCGCGGATCGTCGCGATATCGGCGGGCAGGCCCCATTGTTGAAACGTCTGTGCGGCGTGGCGGCCTGCGTCCTCGAAATCGTCTAGCATCGCATCCGCGCCAAACAGCAGACCGGTGAACGCGGTGTACTTGCCGAGGTCCGCGTAGATGTCGCGAATCGTGGCGCGAGCGGCCGGGTCGAATGGGCTCATCCGTTCGATCTTCGCGCCGCGCCGGTCGGCGGGTGCACCGGCGGCGGCCGTCACGAGTTCGATTTTGCCAGCCTGTTGCGCCGGCACACGGAACGCCATCAGCGGCATCCATGCGTACACCTGCACGTTTGCGCGCGTAATCAGTTGCCAGGCGGTGCGCGAGAACAGATCGGCACGCATCGGCAAATGGCGATTCGGGAAGTACAGTGCTTGCGCGACACCGGTGTTGTCCGGATCCGAATAGGCCTTCAGATAAATCGAGCTCGGCCGCATCCGGTAGATCCGTTCGATCAGCTGACCCAACTTGTTCTCGCCGCCGTCAGGCTCGTAAATATCGTCGAGATTCACCCGCACGACACGTTCGACAGGGTTGATCTGACCGCGATTGGTTGCCGGCTCGCGCATCGAACGCTCGAACCCGCCGACGTCGACGTCATACGTCATCAGAATGCGGCGCAAACGGTCGAGGGGCACGTCGGGCGTGTTCGGTCCTGCTTCGAGGCTGAATTGCGTATGCATGCCGAGCGACGCGGAAATCTTGCGTACCGACTGATTCTCGGCGCCGTAAGGCCAGACCATCGAGCGTACCGAGACGCCCGCATGATCGTGCAGGCGACGCAGGCATCCGGCCAGGTCGTTTTGCACGCGCGCCTCGAATTCCTCATCGGTTTCATAGCGCTTCTGATCCTGCAAATACAGGTGCGACGTCGCCGCGGGCAGTTCGTTGCCCTGCGGATTGGCGATCGCACCGTGATGCAGGTCATGCGTATGCGAAGCGATTTCAACGAGTGGCGACTTCGACAGCTTTTCGACCTCGTCCCATGACATGAACGTGTCTCGTGGCACTTCGAGCTTCGCGGAAAGGCGGATGTTCGTATTCGGCGGCGTATCGGTCCACGATGTCACGATGCCCATCACCGCGGGAAAGCCGAAACGCTCCAGCAGCGGCAACACTTTCGTGTAATGGCTGCGGAAGCCGTCGTCGAAGGTCAGCATCACCGCACGCGTCGGCAACGGCTTGCCGCCGGAACGGGACGCTTCGACGTCCTTTACCGTGATCGGATGGTAGCCATTGTTCTGAAGCCACGAAAATATCGACGTCAATGTTCCCGTATCGACCGCGAACGGGTCGATCATGTTCTGCGAGTTGAACGAAGACAGCAGGTTGTCGCGAACATCATGAAAACAGATCACTCTAAAAGTCTTGCCGTCGGCCGGATCCGAGGGCGGAAGAAGGTCAATCAGTTTGGCTGGTACCAGCCTGGGAAATATTGAACAGCCTGCTATCGCTCCGAGACAACCACAGATAAAACGTCTGCGCGACTGCATTGTCGAACCCCTCACAAGAAAAACATTAGAACGGTACGGTGACCAATGCGTATGCGGTTTCTGATAGTTCCTGTTCTCCGTCATAGGCATGGCGGCCAACGCCGATGCCATAGGTCAAGGTGATGTCGTGGCTAAACGTCCACGCATGTTCGATGCGCGCGGCCCAAAAGCCGCTCGTTCCGAACCCCCTCTGGTTATAAGCGCCTCCCGAGATGTAAAAACGTTGCAGCAATGAACGCTCCCCGCTTCTCCACACAGACCATTGATGCACGATTCCAAGCTCGCCCGAATAATCTCGCGACGGGCTGAAGTACGGCGTATTCGTGAGCGTGTTGCTGCTCGTGCCGATACGCAGCGTCCCATTGATCTGCTGATTCGGCAGCGTCCAGAGGCGTTGCGATCCACCGGCCGTTATCTCCTGGTGAAAATTTTCGTCGCTGTAGCGGCCAACCGTATAGCCGATATCCGCGGTACGCCTGTCGCCGTCGGTGTAGCTGAATCCGACCTGCCCCGTGCGCCCAAAGATATGACTGACATAAGCCTTCGACGGCAATTCGTTCGAATCGCTATCGAAGTTGGCCGTGGCCTTGAAGAAGTCGTTGAACGCATATTCGACCTCTCCGTTGCCCCCGGTTCGGCCGTCGGGGCCCGTCGAGCGCGACACTTCGGCCTGCACGGTCAGCGGTCCCTGACGGAAATCGCCGCCGACACCATTGCGGATACGTTGCAGCCTGCCCAGGTCCGTTAGCGCCCACAGATAGTAGTTGTGAGCGAAGATACGCCAGAAATCGTAGATCGGCGGTGAATAGACGTACGTATCTGCGCCGAATTCTTCATCGGCAATCGCAGCCGCACCGTGCTCGGCGTTCAACGTTGTCGAAAACGTCGGTGCACGCCACGCGTTGTAATCGCGCTTGAAATTTCTGACCGAGCCGTTCTCAGGAAACGTGTCGTCGAAGGCAGCGTTGATCTGCGTTGCGTTCCGATAGTCGCCGGTGTTGAGCGACGTACGGCCGAGGCCTGCCAAGGCCTCGATGTTGTCCGGATGATCGTTGAGGGCGGCAACGTACATATCCTTCGCAAGACGGTTGCGGCCCTTGCCGAGTTCCGCGTCGGCCTCGGCGTTACGCACTTCCGCGCTAAACGGCACTTGCTGCTTGAGACGATTCAGTTCAGCGAGGCCTGCATCTGTCTGACCAACATAAATCAGATACTGCGCACGCAACCGATTGAGCCTCAGGTAATCGTCATTGGCAAGGTCCCAAGGTCTTACCTGGTCGGGCGGCGGCAACGAAGCGGCGATATCGTCGAGCACCTTGCCGGCCTGGACGTATTTGTTCTGATCTGTGTACGCATAGAACAGCCCCTCGCGCAAATCGATCGGGCGTGTGCGCGTTCCGTATTGATAGCCGCGTGTGGCCGGATCCGCGCTCGCCGCGGTCTCCTGCTGAATGGCTTTGAGATACGCGACTTCCGCCTTGGCTGGTTCGTTCAGGTAGCTATACGCCTCGCCCGCCGAAGCAAGCGTTTCGACCGATACAGGTTGATTCGCCGGAATCGACTCATATGACGATATGGCTTTTTCCATCTCGCCTCGGCCTGCATAGGCTACCGTACGATCACCTGCGAGTGCATACCGTATCTGCTGATACTCAGGCGTATTCGGCAGACTGGCGTCGAGGTTGTCCGCGGCCTTGAGCGCCGTGTCGATTCCATCGAATCGATCGGGGCTCGTCATGGCGCGCGCCTTATCGCGGCCGCCTCGAACCTGCTGACGAATAGAAAGTTCTTCAAGCTGTGCAATATCTACTGGCGTGAAGATATCGGGCCGCGCTTTGGCTTCCTCAAGCGCTTGAATAGCACCGCCTCCCGTAGCAAGTCCGAATACTTCCGTGCGCAACGCGCTCGCCGATTGCGGCCCGCCTGTATTGGCGGAAGGAGGCGTCGTTACGGGCGCCGGCGGAGATGCCGGCGCAGGCGCTTGAGCAGCGGGTTCCTGTTGAACCGAAGTGCTGGGAGCGGACGCTGGCTCCATCGGTTGTTGCGATTTCGGCTCGGACATTTGTTCAGGTGCTTGCTGAGCTTGCTGAACCGATTGCGCGATTGTCGACGTGTGCGTAATGGCCTGCGCTTCCGCGACGTCGTTAGGCTCGCGTGCACCTCCATTCTCCGCTTCCACCGCGGAACACATCGACGACAGGAACAAGAGCATAACGGGCGCACACGTCGCTAACGAAATGCAGTTTGCCGGATGAGACCGCTTCGGCTGAGCAAGCACTGCATAAAGACGCTTTTTTTGAGCGTTCACAGTATGTCCTTAACGTTGAATACATTGTTCTAAAGGACTGCTTCTTGAAGGAGTTGAGACCGTGCACGTTAAGCGACATCTGTGCCATTGCGTAACCATCACGCGATGCGCGAGACGAAATGGGATTGGCAGTCATTTCGCGATGCTTGCGTTTCATTTGCGATACAACCCCGAGATACGCGATCCGGCTTGGCGATGAATGGTCCCGCATGAAAATGCGTTGATACGGACGATTCGGAAGTAGCGCACAGACTCGCCTATGTCGAGCATGTTACTGACCATCGTCCTATGAGGTGGAGCGCACGCTACGACGAGCGTTCCGCTGCCAAAGGCCCACAAACGTACTATCTTTGACGCGCTTGAACATCACCGGTCACGTCACTGCCGGCAAGCTCCCCGTGCTTTCTCAGACGTGTCGAAGATGTTTCATTTTTGATTCATGTTTGCGTTCCGATGTCGAAGCGCGCGCGCAAATCGTTTCATCCGCGCAAAGCAGAAACCTTTCGTTACAACGAAACAGGAAGAGCAGCTTTCCGTTTCAGAAAGATGATATGCATCACTTAGTATCGATAGAACTGTTTTTCCGGCGCTTTTCGATTGCATTCTGTAGTCCCTGTTCGTTATGCTTTCCTTTCCACGATCCCAGGAGGTCGTCATGCGCGTTGTGATAAATACAAGTAAAGACCAAGGTTCAACGGCGGCGAGACGGGTGTACTCGCTAGCCATCATTGCTTTTGCGTTATGCAGCTCATCTTTTGCGGTCGCGCAGGATGCGCCCACGCCTGCTGCATCCATGCCGGCTGCATCCACTAGCGCCGCGGCGTCGCCGGAAGCGGGTAGCGCATCGGGCTCGAACTCCGAAGCACAAGAAATGCTGTACTACGTGTGCGGGCAGGCGGGCTTTGAAAAAACCGTTACTTCGCCTGATCCAAGGCATCCATTCAACCTTGGTATCACGTTCGTTGCGCAACAGAACGGCGCACCGCTTTCGGACGTAGCGGTTCGTCTGCGACGGCATGGCAGGGTACTGATGGATTTCGTCGCGGGCGGGCCACGCTGCCTGTTCTCGGTGCCTTCGGCAAGCTATCGTATTGAAGGCACCTATCATGGTGAAATGAAGTTCGAAATTGTCGAAACAGGAACGTTTGATACGCAGATCAAGTGGTAATTCGCGCCCTGTGCACCGATGGTGTCGTTTGTGCGCCCCCGTCGTCGCACAGGGAATTCCGCCTCTCGTTTACAGGTCGTACGCGCATCCGTCCACAAGAAGAAGCAACGGCGTTGTCCCGGCGTAGCCGGGGCAAACTGCCATCGTTGCCGCCGTGATGCGCTAGCCTGCCGGAGCAACATCGTGAGTACCGACAGACTTTCATCAGACACGCCGACACTAGGCAACGTGCAAGCCGGGCCCAAAGCGGCAACGGCTGCCGCCGCCGCGAGCGCACCGGCATCGCAGCAGAAAGCGGGTTTACGCTGGATTTCGTGGGGACCGGGCAGCAGCGCGGCACTCAGTATCGTGTGCTTCGTCGCGATTCTTGGCGCTGTCATCGGTTTCCAGCATACCGGCCCCAGACAGGCGGATCGCGACGATGCCGCGCAGCAAACCGCCGCGCAGGAGATGCGCGAACCGCATGCAGGCAGCAGCAACGACGCGGCGGCGAGCGGCGCACCGGCCGTCGCAATGCCGATCGCAACGCGGAGCGCCGCGATGCCCGCCGCCACCGTCGATGCATCGTTGGCTCGTGCGCGCGCGTGCGCGGCTTCATCGCACTGGAGTTGCGTGCTTGACGCCGCAAGTGGCGTGCTCGCAATCCAGGAAGGCAATACGGAGGCTCAGTCATTGCTGCAGCGAGCCATCGTCAATGGCGGTTGGGCCACCGAAACATCGTCGATCGCGCATGAAACAGCCAATGCAGCAAGCGGGACGGCAGTACCCGCGTCGCGATCCCACGCGCGGCGACATTGGCACACTGCTGCACGCCGCGGCAAACCGTCGGATAGCGACGAGTAGTCGCCTCGTCCGCAGCCTTGCGCGCAGCCCCCTTGCTGCGCGCCGTCATCCGTTCCAGTAGAATCGGACCACATCGCCCAACGCCGCGTTTTGAGCGGGCGCCCGCGTACAGCACGTCCGGCGCAGCGTCCGCCGCATTGCGTGCATACTCCCGAACCACTACAACCGAACAGACGCGGCCCCTATGGATTTGTTAAGCCGTCTTCTTTCGCTGATGCCAGTCAGCGGCCGCCTCGAAATACGCTGCCACTTCGGCGCACCGTGGGCCATCGAGGAAGAAACCGCCGGCATGCGCGAGATTCCGTATCACGTGCTGCTCTCGGGTACGGCGATCGTCGAGGACGGCAACGGGCCGCCCGAGCGCATCAGCGCCGGCGATATCGTGCTGTTTCCCACGGGCAGCGCGCATCGCATTCATGACGGTAGCGGCAAATCGCCGAAGCCGGCCATCGAAAGGCGAAACGAATCGCTGCTGATCGTCGAAAGCGGAGATCCGGACGTCACCGCGGATCTGCTATGCGGACGTTTTCTGGTCGGCGCAGTGCCGGACCGTCTGCTGCGCGATCACTTGCCTGGACGGCTCATCGTCCATAGCACACCGCAACATGCAGGCGCGCAAGGCAATGCGAATCCTGACGGCGCGTCACCGACCGCCGGCACGCGACTGACGAGGCTCATCGAGCTCATGCGCGAAGAAGCCACGGACCAGGGCCCGGGCAGCGAGACGCTCGTCAACCATCTGTCGGCCGCGCTATTCGGCCTCACACTGCGTTTCGCCACCGAAGCATCGGCGCCGCCGCACGGACTGCTCGCGCTCGCGGGCCGCCCGCGCCTGCAGCCGGCGATTATCGCGATGTTTGACAAACCTGGCGAACCATGGACGCTCGATCAGTTTGCCGCGCTCTGCAATATGTCGCGTGCGACTTTCGTGCGGCAGTTTCAGGAAGCGATCGGCCGCTCGGCAACCGACGTCCTGACCGAAGTCCGCATGACGGTCGCGGGTCGTCTGCTGATGCAGACGACCCGGCCCGTGGCGGAAATCGGCGAGACAGTCGGTTATCAATCGGACGCCGCATTCCAGCGTATCTTCAAGCGGCACACGGGCATTACGCCAGCACGTTGGCGCACATCGGGCGGCAACGCGCAGGCGAAACAGGACGATGAAGCGGAGATGGACAGCGCCGAGTCGTGATGGAGGGGTCATGATCGCGGCGCCGATACGACGCCGCCGGGCGCATTGATCCGATCGAGCATGCAAATGAGCCGTTACGCGGTTCACGCGAATACAGCGCGCGCCTAAAGTGAAGTCAAGCCGCCACCCACGTGACGGCACCCACTCACTCGCGGTAACGCGCGTTTGCTCGACCGGATGATGAACGCCATGAACTCGATCACGATTTACACGCGGCCAGACTGCGAATACTGCACGGCCGCCAAAGCACTTTTGAAACGCAAAGGCGTGCGCCTTCACGAAATCAGCGTGGCCGGCACGCACGGGTCGACGGTTGCATTATGGCAACGCGACGTGCACCGCACGGTGCCGCAGATCTATATCGGCACGTATCACGTCGGCGGCTACGACGATTTGCAGGCGCTCGACGCATCGGGCCGCCTCGATACGCTGCTCGACCGCGAAGCGGTACTGTGATGGCCACTCCATCCGCACCGCAATGCGTCAGCCCGTTTGCTCGACCGGCGTCACGGTCAGCTCGAGCCGCTGTGCGCCGCGCAATACCGTCATGCTTACCGCGCGGTCGATCCGCGAGGCGTCGAGTACTCGCTGCAGCGTGTCGACCCCATCCACGGGCAACGCATCGATCGACACAATCCTGTCATCGGTCCTAAGGCCCGCCAACGCGGCGGGGCTGCCCTTGACGACTTCCATCACATGCACCGCGCTGTCGGACGTCAAACCGAAATAGCGCTGCATGCGGCGCGGCAGCGCGACCGTCGTGCCGGCCACGCCGATATAAGCGCGTCGCACGCGGCCGTGCGCGAAGATCTGCATGATTACCCACTTCGCGGTATCGATCGCGGTCGAAAAGCAAATCGCCTGCGCGCCTGGAATGATCGCGGTGTTCACGCCGATCACCTGCCCCGCCGAATTGATCAGCGGACCACCTGAATTGCCGGGGTTTAATGCGGCGTCGGTTTGAATGACGTCGTAGATCATCCGGCCCGAATTCGCACGCAAAGAGCGGCCGAGCGCGGAAACCACGCCGGTCGTGACAGTCTGCTCGAGCCCGAGCGGATTACCGACAGCAATCGCAATCTGACCGACGCGCAGCTTGCCGGAATCGCCGAGTTCGACGTGCGGCAACGGTTCAGCGGAGCCGATACGCAGCACCGCGAGATCGGTGTGCGGATCGTCGCCGACGAGATCGGCGTCGAACTGCGACCCATCGGCTAGCGTCACGTGAATACGCGCCGCGCCGTGCACGACGTGGCTGTTCGTGAGCAGATAACCGTCCGGCGTAAACAGAAAACCCGAGCCGGTGCCGGCGCGCGCCGTGCGTCCATCGGGCAGACGCCGGTCAACGGCGATAAATACCACGGCCGGGCGCACGCGGTCGAGCGCGCCGATCACAGTGCGCGAGTAGGCGTCGAGTAACGCATCGTCCGACGACGCGGAAAGAATCGTTGAGGCCGGCTCGGGGCCGGCTGGTTGATGGGTGGCCGGTTCAAGCCCGGCCTCGGGCGCGCCCGACAGATCGTCGATAAAACGGGGACGGCTTCCCATGGCATGGCTCCAGATAAACGGGTTCGCACATGCGGGGCCTTTCAGCTGTTTTTCAAGGGCTGAGCACGTCGAGGCCGCGCGACCAGGCAGGCACGCTACGCCGCGCGTGCGCCGATCGTGCGCAGAAATTCAGCGCGCGCAGCGCTATCGCTAGCAAATTCGCCGGCAAACGACTGCGTCACGACCCGCTCCTCTCCGCGCCGCACTTCGCCGATTAATTGACACAGCTGTTCAGCTTCGATGACACAGGCCGCGCCGCGCGCATGGCCATGCGTGACCAGCGCGTTTGAGATCGCATCGGTTGCCCACTCCTGGTAGACGAGCCGATGACACACAGCATCGACGAGCCGCGTCAGGCCGCCAAAGCCATAAAGGCGCCCGCCCGGCAGATACGCGATATGCGCAACGCCGCGAAACGGCAGCAGATGATGCGGACACATGCCATGCACGGCAATGCTGCGCATGATCACGACATCGCGGCGCGCATCGGCGAAACCGGCGCCGAGTGCGTCGGCGGGCTCGACATCGTAGCCATCGAGCAAACGCTGCTGCCACAGCGCGCGCACCGTCTGCGCGGACATACGCACGTGCTCGCTTTCCATGTCGACGCCCGCTGCCGTCAGCAACGCCGTCACGGCCTTCTCGAACGCGGGTGCATCGAATGGCTTCACGCGCGCAATGCCGGCCGTGGGCCGCTCGCGCGGGGGGTCGTCGCGCACGTACTGATATCCGGGGTAGGCCACTGATCGCTCCTCGCGCAGAATCAGGCGGACGTCGCCGCCAGGAAATTCATAAGGGAGAACAGGCTTGCTACGCGGATATTCCTTTACGGCACCGACAAGCGAAATCGGCGCAAATGGCGTGCAACGATGCGAAGCTAGGCCTCGTCCACGCGAATGCAGGCGACCTTGCCAGGCCGGGGCGGCCACGCACGCGCAGCGGGCACTTCCCTGGCACACGCATCGGTCGACCGCGGACAGCGAGTGCGAAATACGCAACCGGACGGCGGATCGAACGGAGACGGAATTTCGCCACGCAACAGCGCCTGGCCGCGTGTCCGTTCGACAGCGGGGTCCGGCGTCGGCACCGCGGATAACAGCGCGCGGGTGTAAGGGTGCATCGGCGCGCCGTAAACCGCCTCTTTCGTACTGAACTCCATCACGCGCCCGAGGTACATCACGAGCACGCGATGGCTGATCGCCTTGACCACCGCGAGATCGTGCGCAACGAACAATAACGATAGCGAAAGCTCCCGCTGCAGATCGCGCAGCAAATTGACGATCTGCGCCTGGATAGACACGTCCAGCGCCGATACCGGCTCGTCGCAAATCACGAGCCGCGGCTCGCCGATCAGTGCCCGCGCAATACCGACCCGTTGGCATTGCCCACCCGAAAACTCATGCGGATAGCGCTGCAAATGGTACGCGTTGAGGCCGACGCGTTCGAGCATCGCCTGCACGCGCGCGCGCAATTCGGCGCGGCCGATATCGGGACGCTGCGTTTTCAGCGGTTCGGCGACGATCTGTTCGATCGTCATGCGCGGGTCGAGCGATGCGAGCGGATCCTGGAAGATCATCTGAACCTCGCGCCGCAACTGGGCGATCTCGCGCCGCGCGCCGAATACGGTCTCGTCGCCGCGCCAGCGAACGCTGCCGCCCGTGACCGGCACGAGGCCGATCAACGCGCGCGCGAGCGTCGATTTCCCGCAGCCCGATTCGCCGACGAGGCCGACCGTCTCGCCGCGCCTGACGTCGAACGTCACGCGTTCGACGGCGTGCACCGTCGCCCGCTTCGACCACGGCAGCGCGCGGCGACCCGCTCGCGCGACACTGAAATGGACCGTCAGATCTTCGACGTTCAGCAACGGTGCGTCGCTATCTTCGAACTCCGCCTGATGACGACGCATCATGACTGCACTCCCATCCGTAAGCCCTCGATTTCAGCGACCGTTCTATGGCACGCGCGCCATCCGCGTTCGAACGTCACCAATTCCGGCCGCTCGGCGCGGCACACGTCGCCCGCATGTGGACAGCGCGGCGCAAACGCGCAGCCGACGCAGGCGAGGCCCGGCAGCGGCGGGTTGCCGGGAATCGTGCGCAGCGGCGCGTCGCCTTCATCGGTCAATCGCGGCAATGCGTTGAGCAGTCCCACCGTGTACGGATGACTCGGACTCTCGAACAATGCGCGCGCACTCGCGTGCTCGACGGTGCGGCCCGCATACATCACCATGACGTCGTCGCAAAGGCCCGCCACGACGCCCATGTCGTGCGTGATCAGGACAATCGCGGTGCCGCGCTCCTGATTGAGCTCGCGCAGCAATTCGATGATCTGCGCCTGCACGGTCACGTCGAGCGCCGTGGTCGGCTCATCGGCAATCAGAATATCGGGCTCGCACAGCAACGCCATCGCGATCATCACGCGCTGGCGCATTCCCCCGGAGAACTCGTGCGGATACATGCCGACGCGGCGTGCCGCATCGGGAATGCGTACGCGCTCGAGCGCTTCGATTGCAAGACCACGCGCCTTGCGTCGGGACATCTGTCGATGCAGTTGCAATGCCTCGGTCATCTGCCGCTCGACGGTCAGAAACGGATTGAGCGACGTCATCGGGTCCTGGAAAATCATCGCAATGCGATCGCCGCGAATGCGGTTCAGATCCCGCGCATTCAGGTTCAACAGGTTCTGCCCGCGAAACGACGCCTCGCCCGATACCGCGCCGTTCGACGCGATCAGGCCAAGCAGCGCCATCACCGTCTGGCTCTTGCCCGACCCCGATTCGCCGACGATGCCGAGCGTGCGGCCGCTGTCCAGCGAAAACGACACCTCCTGTACCGCATCGACCGGCGCGCCGTCATGACGCGCAAAGCGCACGCCAAGGTTCCTCACTTCCAGCAACGCCATGTCAACGCTCCTTCGGATCGAACGCGTCGCGCAATCCGTCACCGACAAAGCTCACGCAATAGAGCGTCACACACAGCATCGTTGCCGGGCATAGCAGCAGCCAGGGCATCGCTTCGAGCTTCTGCGCGCCGTCTTCGACGAGCACGCCCCAGCTCGTCATCGGTTCCTGCACGCCAAGACCGAGAAACGACAGCACCGACTCGGTCAGCACGATGCCCGGCACCGTTATGCTCGCATAGACGACGACCACCCCGATCAGGTTCGGAACGATGTGCCGCGCAATGATGGCGAGCGGCTTGACGCCGGTCGCACGCGCCGCGTCGACGAATTCGCGCGTGCGTAATGTCAGTGTCTGGCCGCGTACCACACGCGCCATGTCGAGCCACGAAAACGCGCTGATCGTCAGCACCACGAGGTAAAACGAACGACCGAACAACGTCATCATCAGAATCGCGATCAGCATGTACGGAATCGCGTACATCATGTCGACGACACGCATCATCGCCGAATCGGTCCGGCCGCCGACGTAACCGGCAATCGCGCCGTACGCCACGCCGATGAATCCCGATACGAACGTGCCGAGCAGGCCGACCTCGAGCGACACGCGGCCGCCTTCGAGCGTGCGCACGAGCAGGTCGCGGCCGACTTCGTCCGTGCCGAACCAGTGCATGCCCTGCAACGTGGGCGGCAGGCTGATCGCCGACCAGTCGTTGTCGATCGCGTTGTTGGGCAGCAGCAGCGGACCGACGAAGCACGCAAGCACGACCACCAGCAACGTTGCAAGCGCAACGACAGCAGCGCGATTGCGCATGAAACGCGCGCATGCCGTCGCGAGCGGGCTGCGCGAGCGCGGCTGCGCGGAAGACGGTGATGGCGACGACGCAGCCACACCACTAACGAAGGATGAGCGGCTCATGAGGTTAGTACCGGATACGCGGGTCGAGCCATGCATAGGCAAGGTCGACAAGCAGATTGAACAGGACGGCCACAACCGTCGTCAGCACGACGAGGCCCAGCACGAGCGTGTAGTCGCGATTGATCGCGCCGTTCACGACGAGTTGGCCGAGCCCCGGCAAGGCGAACACCGATTCGGTGACGATCGCGGCAGTGATCGATGAGATGCATACCGAGCCCATCAGCGAAACGACCGGCATCAGTGCGGGTTTCATCGCATGCCGCAACACGATCGTCCGGGTCGGCAAACCTTTCGCACGCGCGGTGCGAATGAAGTTGCCGCTCAGCACTTCGATCATGCTGCCGCGCATCACACGCGCTATCGTCGCTACGTTGATCAGCGTGAGCAGCGCCACGGGGAGCACGCGGTATCGCCACGCGCCGTCGCCCCAACCGCCGGCCGGCAGCCAGCCTCGTCCACTCGCGGTATGCAACAGAATCGCGAACACCCAGATGAGCACCGGCCCCAGCACGAACGAAGGCACGACGTTGCCGATATTGCCGAGCATCATCACGCCATGATCGACCGCGCTGTCGCGCCGCACTGCGGCCAGCGTGCCGAAACCCACGCCAAGTACGAGCGCGATCGGCACCGAGATGCCGCCGATGCCGAGACTCACGGGCAGCGCCTTGCGGACGAGATCGTTGACGCTCCAGTCGCTGTAACGGAACGATGGCCCGAGGTCACCGTGCAGGAGCGCGCCGAGATAGCGCAAATACTGGCGCCATAGCGGCTCGTCGAGGTGATACTTCGCGTTCAGGTTTTGCATCACGGCCGCGGACAGCTTGCGTTCGGCGTCGAACGGACCGCCCGGCGTCAGATGCAGCAGCAGATAGCAGACGGTAATCACAGCCAGTATGGTCGGGATCGCCCAAAGGGTACGGCGCAGCGTATAAGCGAGCATCAGTGCACCTCGTCGTCTAGTGTTTGACGATGTACATGTCCTGCGTCACGCGCTGGTCGATGTAGTTCGTCGACGTATAGCCGCCCACATAAGACTTGACCAGCCGGTTCGTCGTGTACTGGTACAGCGGAATGACCGGATAGTCGCTCATCGCAAGCGCGTGAGCCTGGGTGAGGAGCGCGGTGCGTTTCGCATCGTCGATCTGCTCGTTGCCTTGCTCGATCAGCGCATCCACCTGGGGATTGCAGTAATTTTCATCGTTCTGGGGACTATTGCAACGAACGAGGTCGAGGAACGATATCGCATCGTTGTAATCGAGGAACCAGCCATTGCGGGCAACCTGCGTCTTGCCGTCATGACGCATCTTGAGCAGAACCTTGTATTCGACGTTTTCCAGCTTCACGTTGACGCCAAGCTTCGTGCGCCATTCGGACGAAACGAATAGCGCAATCTTCTTGTGCCGATCGTTCGTGTTGTACGTGAGCGTAAGCGTCAGCGGCTTTGCGTCGCCGTAGCCCGCGTCCTTCATCAGGCCGCGTGCATAGTCAACGCGCTTTTGCATCGGCCAGGACGCCCAGTCGGGCTTGAATGGCTCGGCGCCCTTCGTGCCTTTCACGACAAGACCGTATGCGGGCAGTTCGCCCGACTGTATGAGCTTCGAGGTCAGCAACTCGCGGTCGATCACCATCGACAAGGCCTGCCGCACGCGCTTGTCGCGCAATGCCGGATCCTTGTTGTTCAGATTGTAGTAATAGGTGCCGAGCGCGAGTCCGGGCTTCAGTTCGCTGCCAAACTGCTTGCTGAGCTGAGGATAAACGCCCGACGGAATCGAGTACGTGAAGTCGAACTGCCCCGCCTGATACAAAGTCGGATCGTAGCCATGTCGTTCTGTGAGCCAAGGAGTTGGTAGAATGTTTTGTCTTCCTAAGACCGCTTGGCCTCCGACTTATGTGGTTGTTCGGCTGCCAGTCCGAGAGCACGTACGCGCCATTGCTCACCATATTGCCGGGGCGCGTCCAGGCATCGCCGAATTTCGCTACGACATCGCGATTGACCGGCACCATATTCGACTTCGCAACCACATCGGGAAAGAACGACACGGGCGTTTCGGTCTTCACTTCGAGCGTATACGGGTCGGGCGCGCGCACGCCGAGCGTGGACGGCGCTGCCTTGCCTGCCACAATCGCCTTCGCGTTCTTCACGAACTCAACGAGAATCGTGTATTTCGAGCCGGTCTTCGGATCGGCATTGCGCTGCCACCCATAGATAAAGTCGGCCGCCGTGACAGGCTGGCCGTTGCTCCAGCGTGCATCGTGACGCAGTTTGAAGACCCAGGTATCGGGCGCGGTGCGCGTCCACGATTGCGCGACGCCGGGCACGACATTGCCCGCCGCGTCGACGCGCGTCAAACCTTCGAACAGATCGCAACCGATCGTATTGGCAATGACGGTCTCGATATGCGCGGGATCGAGCGACTCGACCTCCGATTGCGCATCGCGCGTCATTTCCTGCTGTGCCGCGAGCGTCACACCGGCGGGTACGGTGGCAGCCGGCGCACGGCCGGCGAACGAAACGACGAGGGCGCCGAGCGCCGTCGCAAGCAATAGCTGCAGATTCTTTGGCGATTTCAACGGGAACTCCACAAACGGACCATGCTGCGCGCCCACGTCGATCCGGTCACATCGAACAAAAAAACCGGCGGTGCGCGCAGCACCGCCGCCAAGCCCCTTCATTCGAAGCAGAAGCAGAAGGAACGAGAGGAGACCACATCACCATCTACATCACAGCGGCACTGCCACCGGCGCACTGCATGCCGGCGATTCGAAACGCTATGTTCAGAAGCGATACGTCGCACCGATCTGGAAAGTCCGGCCCATATCGGTGTACAGCGACTGGTCGTAGCCGGTAATGTCCGGATACGACTGCCATTCGACGTCGAACGGCGGCGAGCGGTCGAACAGGTTCGTGATGCCGCCGTAGATCGTCCAATGCTTGAAGCCCGTGTACTGAGCGATCAGGTTGAACTGGCTATACGACGCGACCGACAGCGTGCCGCCGTCGCCGAACTCCTCTGCCACCGCGTTCGTATACGGGCCCGTGTACTGCCACGTGAGCGTGGTCGTAAACTTCCGGTAGTCCCAGCTCAGACTCGTATTACCCTTCCAGCGCGGGTTGCTCGCGCCGAACGGCTGCAGGAACGCGAAGTTGTTGCCGGCGAAATCCTGTGTCGGCTGGCCCGGCGAATTGAGCTTGAAGTGCCACACGTAAGCCCAATCGCCTGCAAGCGTGAACGTGCCGTACTTCGTGCCGAGCGACTTGCGGAAGTTGAAATCGAAGCCGTCGGTATCGAGCGAACCGAGGTTCACGTATTGCTGGTTGATGAAGCTGATCGTCCCGTCCGGATTGCGGACCACCACTGACGGATCGTTCGCCTGCAATATCGCGTTCGGATCGTTCGTGCCGATCACGCCGTCGATGTGAATCTTGTAGAACGCCGCGCCGATATCGGTCGACCGATCGGGTGACAGTTCGAAGCCGATGTTGTAGTTCTTCGTGCGCTCGGGCTGCAGATCGGGGTTGCCGTTGATTCGCTCGGTTGTGAAGTGCGTCGTCGGCGTTCCGCTCGGATCATTCGGATCACTGAGGTTCTGGTGAGCGAGATAGGCTGCCTGCGAGTTCTCGACCAGCGTCGGCGCACGGAAGCCGCGGCTATACGACGCGTAGGTCGTGAACGCCTGGACCGGCTGGAAGCGCAACGCGAAGTTCGGCGAGAACGCACCGCCGAAATCGCTATAGTGGTCATAGCGGCCTGACTGCGTAAACGTCAGGTTGTGCAAGATCGGAATTTCGACCTGGTAGTAGACAGCCGCAACATTGCGCGAACCGTCGACCGTCTGCACCTGCGCCGGCGTCACGATGCCTTGCGAAGACAGCGTGCGCGGGTTGATCACCGAGCTTTCGTGGCGGAATTCGGTGCCGAGGCCAAGTCCGATATTGCCGGTAGGCAGCGTGAACAGGTTGCCCGTCGACATCTTCGCGGTAACGTCGTCGAGCTTCGAGATCGCCTGCTGGTCGTCCTGCGAGAAGAGCCCCGCCGTGCCGTTCGGCGTCGCAGCCGGATTCGCGAAATTGAAGATGCCGTTGGCGAGGATGTTCTGCACACCGGCCACATTGAGTTCATTCGCGTAACTCGTATCGACCGTGCTCTGCGAATGTCCATAGTCGACCTGCCAGTCCCAGTCGCCGACCTTCGGCGTCGTGAACGAGCCTTTCACACCGGTCGATGCCTTCCAGAACGTCGATACGGTGTCGGCGACGATCGTATGGTCCGGGAACGTATAGTTGATCGCGGTCGGCACGCCAAACGGGTTGAACGGATTGGTCGCCGCGACCGTTCGGTCGAGCGGCGACACCGAGCCCGTTGCCGGATTGAATACGTTCGACAGGCTGCTGATCGCAGCCGGGCCTTGCAGCTGGATCGTCTCGTCGCGACTGAACCACAGGTCACCATACGCCTGCGTGTTGTCGTCGACCTTGAACGTGCCGTGCACTTTCGCGTTCCAGCGCGTCGTCGCCGGAATCAGCGAGGTCTGCGACGCCGGGTTGTGCACGCATACTTCGCCGTTGGAGTTGGTGCCCGGCGGACACGGATTGATCGGCACCGTGCTGCCGTCGGCGAGTTGCCAGTTCGACTGCTGGTTAGGACCGAGTGGACCCGCGTGGCCACCCGGAAACTGTGAGAAATCCTGATTTGCGGTCATCGAACGATCGCCGAGCGTCGAACCGGAATCGCGATACCAGCTAGCGGCCGCAGTGATGTTGTACCGGTCTGCGTTCAGATCACCGAAGCCTCCGAGCACACTGAGCTGACCCTGGCCATCGCCCGGGTGCTGCGTCTTGCCCGCCTGGCCGCTAATCTCGAGCCCCTGAAAATTCTTCTTCGTGATGATGTTCACGACACCCGCGATCGCGTCCGAGCCATACTCCGACACCGCACCCGTCTTGACCACTTCGATATGGTCGACAATGTTGAGCGGAATCGCATTGACGTCGAAGAACGTATCCGTGAAGTTCACCGGCACCGCGTAGTTCGCAACGCGCTGACCGTCAACGAGCACGAGCGTGTATTTCTCGCTCAAACCCCGCAACGCAATGCCGGCGCCACCGGGCGCGGTGCTGTTCATCGTCGATTGCGACCAGCTGCTCGCCGAGTTCGCCGCCATACCGCGCAGGAAGTCAGCCACCGTCGTATAGCCGCTTTGCTCGATTTCCTTGGGCGTGATGGTCTGTACTTCGATATTCCCGACCTTGTCGGACGTGCGGATCAGCGAGCCGGTTACTTCCACCTTTTCCAGTTTGCTGACCGGCGCCGTTGCGGCCGGTGTGCCGCTTGCCGCTGCTGCGGGAGCGGCCGCGGTATCCGGCTGGCTTTGCGCATACGCTGCCGGGATGCACACCGCGGACAACATGAGCTCGGCACCTATGATTCTCGTCATGGCCGAGACCAGTTTCTTCTTTTTCACTTGCTCTCCTGCTTATCGTAGAGGCCACCTTCATTGAACGATCCGCGCAGCGCGCGAGTCGCGCGCTGCGCGGCCGTGCGATGTCCGATGTGATCGGCGAGTTCGTCGCCGCCGGTACCTATCCCTGGTCTCGCACGTCCCGTCCAGAACGCCTTGCCGATCGTGTCGGGCGCGTCCTGGCTTTTAAAGCGAGCGCAGCGGAAGCAGGACGCATGCCAAGTGAAAATAGTTGCACGCGCAACGACCCCGTCGCGAACTATCGATTTGCACGCAAGTGATTGATTGATCGCGCTTTAATGCGCGATTCGCAGCGAAGTCGATAAAGCGCCGACTCACGCTCGCGCGTTTAACACAAGACGCGATAAAGGTGATGAGAAAACCGGGCGTTAGAGCGTTTAGTCTATTTCACGCAATGGTGCGTTATCCGCACCTGACAAATGCGAATAATTTCAAAGCGGTGCATCGATTCGCAAATAACCGGGAATGCATTAATTCACCGAAAACGAGCAGAAATACTCTGAAAGAAACGTTTGTAAACATTTTGTCATACATCGTTGTTTAGCCATATCCATCAACGATTTCCCGAATTCTCACCGTCATTTTAGCAAGCTTTCTCATTAAAATAATTGTAAGAAACTTGTCTACTTAAATAGAGGGATTTGCACCACACGATTGCAGTTTTATACGTTGGCACCAAGTCAGTACCGTGAATCGGTTAAATCATGCACATCGAGTCACTAAACGCTATTCTCACCGGATTCATCACCTCCGTTCGATGTGTCATTCCGGTTTGCGAGAGAGCGCTTTAAAGCGATGCTTTCCGCATTCAGATCGTTCGCCAAGGCCCATGGCTGCGTGCTTGCGCCTGTCACGCGAAGCCGTCTCGCACGTCCCGGCTCATCGCCGCCGCGCCTCGCTGGTACGCCCCTTGCATTGCTCGCGACGCTTTTGAGCCGGCCACCCAAAAGGGAACCGACAACGAGAAACCCCGCCGTCATGCAACGGCCGATTTGTTCCAACAGGAGTCCGCAGTGCTGAACACGCTTATCACCTACTCGATCCAGTCGATGGGTCTGATCCCCCTTCTCGCCTTCATCTTTCTGATTGGCATCGCCATCATCATCGAACGCTTCGTGTTCTTTTCGCGAACGGTGCGCGCCGGCCACACGCTCGAACACGATCTGAAGCTCGTCGATGCGAACAATCTTGACGATGCTGCCAAGGTTGCAGACCACTACAGCCGGACCGTACAGGCCGAACTCGTCAGATCCGCGATGAAAGCGAAGGGTAAAAGCGAAGCGCTGGTCGAACGCGAGATCGAAGAGACGATCATGTTCCAGCTACCGCGCCTCGACCGCAATCTGTGGATTCTCGACACCGCTGTCACGCTCGGGCCGCTGCTCGGCCTGCTCGGCACGATCGTCGGCATGGTCGAATCGTTCAATGTGCTCGGCACGAGCGGCACGGCGAACCCGAACGGCGTAACGGGCGGCATTGGCCACGCCCTTACTGCGACGGCCTGCGGGCTGACGATCGCGATTATCTGCGTCGTCTTCCTCAACTACTTCAACAAGCGCATCCGCATGACGGTCAATCAGTTCGACCTGATCAAGTCGTTGCTGGTCTCGCGTTTCGCCGCCTGACCGACGCCGGAGGACAGAATCATGCGTAACCATCGCAGTCACTATCTCGGCGGCGAAGAGAAGGCCCGCATCGAGATCATTCCGATGATCGACATCATGATGTTCCTGCTCGTGTTCTTCATGCTCGCGACGCTGAAGATGATCCAGGGTGCGGGCATCAAGCTCGATCTGCCGCAATCGAGCACAGCCGAGCAATTGCAACAGACCGTAAAGGTATCGATCGGCGTCACGAAGACAGATCAGCTTTATCTCGATGCAAAGGAAATTACGCCGGAAGAGCTCACCGCGCATTTGCAAGAGCTTGTGCACGATGCGAAGAAGGTCGACGTCGCAATCGCGGGCGATGAAGGCACGAGCTACAAGAACATCGTCAAGGTGATGGACCTGGTGCGTGCGGTGGGCATCAGTTCGGTTGCGTTGGCAACGAATCCGACCACATGAACTCGCCGGCCCTCGATATGAACGATCCGCAACGGCCTTTGAACGGCGCACTCTGGGCATCGTCCGCGCCCACGCGTCATCACGGTCTCTCGATGAAGACCGCCGTCGGCGTTGCGCTGCTCGTCGAAGTGCTGCTCGTCATAGGTCTGTCGCACGTGAAGTTCCAGCAGGAACCTCCGCCGCCGCCGAAGGAAATGCGTGTGCAGATCGCGCCGCCGCCACCGCCCGAAGTCAAGAAGCTGGAGCCACCGCCCGCTCCTCCTGAACCGCAGAAGCCCGTGCCGAAGACTGTGCAGCCAAAGCCGTTACCGACGCCCAAGCCGCCTCCCGCGAAGCCCGCGCCGGCACCGAAGGAAGCGATGATTCCGGCAGCCGCCAACCCCACGCAGAACGCTCCTGCGCTCGCGACAGCGCCTGCAACGTCGGCTCCGTCCACGCCGACTGCCGCCGCCGCTCCGGCGACGCCTGCCCCGGCGCCGGCCCTGCATGGTGTCGTCGACGGTCGGGGTCACTGCCAGTCGGTGCAGCCGCAGATTCCGCAAAAGGCCCTTCAGGAAGGCATTTCGGCCGATGTGATCGCGCATCTGGCGATCAATACGGATGGTAGCGTCGGCGACGTGAAGATCGTGCGGGTCACGCCGCCGACCTCCGTGTTCAATCAGGCGGTGATCGCGGCAGGACGCGCGTACAAGTGCGAAAAGAACGCCGAGCCTTATGTGGGCGAAGTCGAGTTTTCGTTCAAGACGACTGCGTCCGATGACGAGTAGCATCGCGACGCAACGCGTGGCGCAACGGCAGCGATTTGCTGCCTTGCGCTGATCCGGATGCTCGCGCGCCGGCAAGAAAGCCGGCGCGCGACTATGGCTAGCGATGTACCGCGCCCGCCGCCGCCCCGCCCAACTCAAATATCGCCACCGCCGCATTCAACCGGTTCGCCTGGTCTTCAAGCGCCCCCGCAGCAGCCGCGGCCTCTTCAACCAAAGCCGCATTCTGCTGCGTGACCTGATCCATCTGCGCGATCGCGATATTGATCTGCCCGATGCCCGCGCTTTGCTCCGACGACGCGGTTTCGATCTCGCTCATGATGGCGCTCACGCGCGTGATCGATTCGAGAATCTCGCGCATCGTATCGCCCGAGCGTGTCACCAGAGTCGCGCCCGATTCGATGCGTCCCGTCGATTCGACGATCAGATCCTTGATTTCTTTCGCCGCCGACGCGCTGCGCTGTGCAAGCGACCGCACTTCGCTCGCAACGACCGCAAAACCGCGGCCGTTTTCACCGGCCCGCGCCGCTTCGACGGCCGCGTTGAGCGCGAGAATATTCGTCTGGAACGCAATGCCTTCGATCACCCCGACGATGTCGCCGATCTTGTGCGAATCGCTGACAATGTTTTCCATCGCGCCGACCACATCGCGCGTGAGGTCGCCGCCCTGGCTCGCAAGCGACGATGCCCCCGTCGCAAGCGAGCTCGCGACCTTTGCGTTGTCGGCCGTCTGTTTGAGCGTCGCGGCAAGTTCCTCGATGCTCGCAACGGTCTCTTCGAGCGAAGCGGCCTGCTGTTCGGTGCGCTGCGACAAATTCGAATTGCCCGCCGCGATTTCGCTCACGCCAGTGTGAATCGATTGCACGCCGCTGCGCACATCGCCGACCGTCGAGATCAGCGACTCCTGCATACGCTTTAAAGCGGCTGTCAAAACGCCCATCTCGTTGGTACTCTCGACGACGATGTCGCCGCCCAGATCGCCCGCCGAAATCCGCTCGAAGTGTGCGACCGCCGCATCGGCGGGTTTAACGATTGCCCTCAGCAGCATGAGGCGCATGAGCCACCCCAGCGCAAGCGCGGCCGCCAGCCCGACCGCGACGAGCGTCATCACGAGCTGGAACTGATCCTGCGCCTTGCGGTAACGATCCTCGCCCTGGTCGAGTTGCACTTTTTCGACCGAGAGCATTGCCTTTTCGAACGCGCTATAGAGCTTCGGGAGCTTGTACGCCTGAATCTGCAGGAACGCGTCGCGATCGCCCGCACGCAATGCGGCGAGACCGGGCTCGACGCCTTCCTTCAGCAACGTATCGCGCGCGGTCTGCATCAGCTGAATCCGATTTCGCGCGTCGTCGCTATCGACAGCCGCGCCGAGAAATTTCTTCAGCTTGTCATTCGAAATCTCAAGATAATTGTCCGAGCGCTTGAGCACCGCCTCCGCGCCCTTTGCATCGTGAAGGTCGGTCAGCGATGCGTAGGTGGCAAGCGCAAGACGCAGCCGCAATAGTTGTCCGGCGCTGTTTTCCAGGTTCGCGATGGCCGGTGTATCGACGGTATACGTCTGTTGGAGCGCGTGGTTTTCCGAGCGCAGTGCGAAAAGCCCGATGGCAGCACCCGTTACCAATGTGATTGCGAACGCAACTACCATCAAGGTCAGGCAGGATCGAATCGAAAGATTTTTTTTCATGATTATCCGGCGTAAGCAGACGGACGCCGCAAATGTTTAAGTCTCCTTCGCGGCACTTCATATTGGTCATCGGCACGCGGCTTACAAAACTTTAGGCCGCGTGTGCCGACGGCCAGCATCGGATGGCTACCGTGTCAGGTCCCCGTTACGCGGCACGCCGACGCCGCAATAGCCTCTGTTTTTATGCGGCGACTTCCATTTCGATCACAGCGCCTTCGTTTTTCAACGCACGAATGCGCGCACCGTCGAAGCCGTATTCGCGCAGCACTTCGGCCGTATGCTGGCCAAATAGCGGCGCGGGCCGCGATTCGCGCGTGCAGCCATCGGAAAAGTGAATCGGCAAGCCGATGCCGCGCGTTTTTCCGGCCACCGGATGCTGCGTCTCGACGATCATGCCGCGTGCCAGCGCCTGCTCGTGCGCAACCGCGTCCGGTACTTCGAGCACGGGCCCCGACGGCAGGCCGATTGTGTCGAACGCCGCAAGCCAGTCTGCTGTGGTCCGCTCGACGAGACGCGCAGTCAGAATCTCGACCAGCGCTTCGCGATGCTTCAAACGCCCCGCATTCGTCGCGAAGCGTTCGTCGCGCTCAAGATCTGGGATTTTCAGCACACCGACGAGCCGCTCATAGTTACTCTGGTTCGCGGCGCCGATATTGATCCAGCCATCGCGCGTGCGAAACGCCTGATACGGCGCGCTCGTCGGATTGGCCGAGCCGGCCTTCGGCAGCACAGTGCCATCCGCGAAGTAGTTTGCGAACGCCCAGTACATCTGCTGCAGTCCCGCTTCGAACAGCGACGTGTCCACCATCTGGCCGAGACCCGTGCGCTGTTTGTTCGCATAAGCCGCGCTGATGCCGAGCGCGGCCAGAATGCCCGCATTGATATCGGTAACCGGTGAACCGGCTTTGATCGGAGCCTGTCCCGGTTCGCCCGTCATGCTCATCAGGCCGCTCATGCCTTGCGCGATCAGATCGAAGCCGCCTTTTTCCGCATACGGGCCGCTGCGCCCGAAACCTGAAATCGCGCAGTAAATCAGGCCTGGATTCGCGAGCTTCAGCGTCTCGTAACCCATGCCGAGTTTTTCCATCGTGCCGCCGCGATAGTTCTCGGTCACGACGTCGGCGCTCGCCAGCATCTTGCGCAGCACTTCCTTGCCGCCGTCGGTCTTCAGGTTCAACGCAATGCCGCGCTTGTTGCGATTGACGATCATGAACGACGCCGATTCGCCGCCATCGATGATCGGCGCAAAACGCCGGCAATCGTCGCCACCCGGAATCTTTTCGACCTTGATCACATCCGCGCCCATATCCGCGAGCATCATGCCGCAGATCGGTCCCGACATGATGTGCGCGAGTTCGATCACACGCATACCGGCAAGCGGGCCCGAACCGGCCGCGTGCTCCGTGTTCGTCTTCGTCGTATTCGTCATGTCAACGCCCCTTGAAATCCGGTTTGACCTTGTCGAGAAACGCGCGATAGCCGATGCGGAAATCTTCCGTGCCGAAGCATGCGAAGCCTTCGTCGCGTTCGGCTGCCGTCAACGGCGCCGCGTCCATCGCACGCCGCACGAACTGTTTATGCCAGCGCGCGACGAGCGGCGCGCCGTCGGCAATCCGTTGCGCGGTTTCATAGGTGTGCGAGGTGACGTCCGCATCGGGCACCACGCGCGTGACGAGTCCCTTCGCCAAGGCTTCCTGTGCATCGAAGATACGCCCTTCGAGCAGAATTTCCAGCGCAACCGCGGGACCCGCGAGACGCACGAGCCCTTCGAGTTCCGCATGCGCCATCACGAGACCGAGATTCTTGATCGGCACGCCGAAGCGGCTCGACGTGCCGCAGATGCGCAAATCGCACATTGCCGCGATTTCGAGTCCGCCGCCGACGCAAATGCCGTGAATCATCGCAACGAGCGGATGCCTGCACGCTTTGATCGACTCGAGCGTCCGATGCATGATCGCGCCGTAGGCGCGCGCCTGTTCGACGTTCGCGCGGTCGGTAGCGAATTCGCCGATATCGTTGCCCGGCGAAAACGCCTTTTCTCCGGCGCCGCGCAGCACGATGCAACGCAGCGCGTCGTCCGCCGACAATTCGTCGATGCGCTCGCCGAGCGTGCGCCACAAGTCTTTCGTCATTGCGTTGAGCTTCGCTTCACGGTCGATCGTAACCGTGGCGATCGTTCCTTCGCGTTCGATCGAAATCGAAGGTTCTGTCATGTCGTCTCCCTCGGATTTGAATTGGCGAATCGGCCTGTCGAGGCCACCGCGATCGTGGTCGCGGCAGGCGGCCCGCCGCCGGCGCGTGCCGCACGGGGCTGCGTGCGGCACGCTGGCGCGGGGGCGCCCGGCCCTAGACGAACTTGCGGACTTCGCCGGCAGGCTGTTCGACGTCGTCGGCACCAAGCACACGGTCCGGGCGCATCGTGAAGGACAGCAGAATGCCAAGTGCCATCAGCGCCATCGATACGATGAACGGCAGATTCCAGTTACCGGTCAGGTCGATGAGCCAGCCTCCGACCACGGGGCTGATGATCGCCGCCAGCGCGGACCCGGTATTCATGATGCCGCTCGCGGTACCCGCATGCTTCGGTGCGATATCCATCGGCACGGCCCACATCGGTCCGATCGTCATCTCGTTGAAGAAGAAGCCGCCGGCAAGACACAACGCGGCCATCGTGATCGAGATGTTCGACACGAACATGATCGGCGCGAGCGACAGCAGCGTCAAAAACATGCAGACGCCGACCATCACGTTACGCGCGAGGCGGATGTTCCCGCTCTTGCGCAGGATGCGGTCCGTCACCGAGCCGCCGAGCCAGTCGCCGATCACCCCGGCAAAGAACACGCTCGATGCGAACAGCGCGGACTTCTTGAGATCCATGTGATAGTTGTGCAGGAAGTACTGCGGAATCCAGCCGAGAAACAGCCACAGCACCCAGCCATAGCAGAAATACACGGCCGTCACGGGCGCCATGCGGCCAAGCAACGGGCGCCACGGCACCGGCGTGCGCTGCTTCGCACCGCTATACGCCGAGAGGGTCGCGCATTCGCTGTCCGTGATACGCGGATGGTCGCGCGGATTGTCGCGGAAGTACCAGATCCACGCGAGCGCCCACAGGAAGCTCACGATACCGGTCACGATAAATGCACCGCGCCAGCTTGTCGCGACCATGAGCCAGACGATCAGCGGCGGCGCAACGGCATTGCCGATGCGCGATGCCGCGTGCGTGATGCCCTGCGCGAAGCCGCGCTGATCGGAACGCATCCAGTTCGACATGGCGCGCGTCGCGGTCGGGAACGTCGCGCCTTCGCCGAGACCGAGCAGCACGCGCGCGAAAATCATCGACGCGAAGCCGCCTGCGAGACCCGTCAGCACGGTCGCGCCCGCCCAGATCACCGCACAGATGCCGAGTGTGCGGCGCGGCCCGAAACGGTCGCCCACCCATCCGCCGATGATCTGGAAGATCAGGTACGGATAAGCGAACGCGGAAAATACGAAACCGACCTCGGTGTGGTTCAAACCCAGTTCCGCGCCGAATGCGCTGGCGGCGGTGCTGACGTTGACCCGGTCGATATACGTGATGAAATACATTGCGCAGAGAAGCAGTAGAACGCGCGTCGTGGCTCGACGGAACATCATCCTCTCCTATAGTTGTGTGCGATCGGCCCCAGCGCGCTGTCGCATACCGAAGGCATCGCAAAGCGAACATCGAAAGCGTGGCGGTAGCGTGCGCCCGCCTTGACTACTGCGGTTACCGGATTCGGATTCGGCCCGGCATGCGGCCGGGATGAAAATTGCACAGTCGTGTCATGGCTTTGTCTCCTTTCTGGTAGTACTTGCTCTTACTGTTCGCCGATCACGGACTCCATGGATTTCCGCGATGCGTTACTACGTCTCTGCTTCCTCTGGTTTTCCCTCTCCGTCTATCGTTCAGTGATCCTCTATTACGCGAGCGCCGCAGCGAGCACTCTTGCGACATGCAGCGCCTCGGCCTGCGTTCCGTCCGCAATCTGATGACGGCAGCTCGTGCCGTCGGCGACGATCAACGCGTCGCCTGCCTTTCTGATCGCGGGCAACAGCGACAGCTCCGCCATCGCCTTCGACGCGTCGTAATGCTCGGCCTCGTATCCGAAGCTGCCCGCCATGCCGCAGCATGACGATTCGATCGCTTCGACCTCGAGCCCCGGTATCCAGCCGAGCACGGTTTGCACCGGGCGCACCGCATCGAATGCCTTCTGATGGCAGTGGCCATGCAACAGCGCCTTCGCGGTACCGAGCGGCTTGAGCGACACCCTGAAACGACCCGCCGCCTGCTCGCGCACCAGAAACTCTTCGAACAGGAACGACGACTTCGCGAGGCGCTGCGCCGCATCGCCATACCCGTAACCGAGAAACTCGTCGCGCAGCGACAGCAGGCACGACGGCTCGAGACCGACGATCGATACGCCACGCTCGACATACGGCAGCAGCGCATCGAGCGCACGGCGCGCCTCGGCCTTCGCCTCGTCGACGAGACCCGCGGACAGGAACGTCCGGCCGCAGCACAGCGGCCGTTCGCCATCCTTCACGTTGAAGTGCACCGTGTAGCCCGCCGCTTCGAGTACGCGCTGTGCGGCACGCGCGTTATCGGGCTCCATGTAGTTGTTGAAGGTATCGACAAATAGCAGAACTTCTTTAGCGCCTGCTTCGATATTCACGCGCGGCTGCACGGCCGGAAGGAACGGTTTCGCAAATCGTGGGAAAGAGCGTTCTGCCGCAAGCCCGATGCGCGATTTCATCCAGCGCGCGAACGGCATGCGTTCGAGCGAACCGGCCAGCGCCGGCATGCGGCTCGCATAACGCGCATAGCGCGGCAGGTAGGCAATCAGGCGCTCGCGCAGCGTCGTGCCGTGCCGCGCATTCCATGCCGCGCGCGCTTCGATCTTGATGCGCGCCATATCGACGCCGGTCGGGCAATCGCGCTTGCAGCCCTTGCACGACACACACAGGTCGAGCACTTCCTTGACATCGCGACCCGCCAGACCGTCTTCGCCAAGCTGGCCCGAGATCGCAAGGCGCAGCGTGTTCGCGCGGCCGCGCGTGACATGCTGCTCGTCCTTGGTTATGCGGTAACTCGGGCACATCGTGCCCGCATCGAATTTGCGGCAGTGGCCGTTGTTGTTGCACATCTCGATCGCTTTCGCGAGACCGTTCGCGCGATCGCCGCCCGAGCCCAACGCGCCTTCGACGCCGGTTAGCGGATCGCGCGTGACGTTCCATGCAGACCAGTCGAGCGCCGGTTTCCACTCGCGCTCCCGGTATGTGGGCGGGAAGCGGAAGTTGGTTGCGTCGTCCATCTTCGGCGGATTGACGATACGGTCGGGGCTCAACCGGTTGTCCGGATCGAACAGCTTCTTGATGTCGCGAAACGCCTCGTTGATGCGCGGACCGTACTGCCAGGCCACCCATTCGCCGCGGCACAGGCCGTCGCCGTGTTCGCCCGAATACGCGCCCTTGTACTCGCGCACCATCGCGGCCGCCTCTTCGGCAATCGCGCGCATTTTCTGCGCGCCGTCGCGGCGCATGTCGAGGATCGGCCGCACGTGCAGCGTGCCGACGCTCGCGTGCGCGTACCACGTGCCTTCGGTGCCGTTCTTGTGGAACACCTCGGTGAGGCGGGCCGTATAGTCGGCCAGATGTTCGAGCGGCACCGCGCAGTCTTCGATAAACGACACCGGCTTGCCGTCGCCCTTCATGCTCATCATGATGTTGAGACCGGCCTTGCGCACATCCCACAGCGCCTTTTGCGCGGCGGCATCCGGCATCTCGACAACCGAACCCGGCAAACCGAGATCGCCCATCATTTCGACGAGCTGAGCAAGCTTCTTGAGTTGCGTATCTTTGTCGGCGCCGGCGAATTCGACGAGCAGCACCGCTTGCGGCTCGCCCACCAGCGCCTTTTCGACGACGGGACGAAACGCCGGGTTCGACATCGCGAGATCGATCATCGTGCGATCGACGAGTTCGACCGCGACGGGACCGAGCTTCACGATATGCTGCGTCATGTCCATCGCCGAATAGAACGTCGGGAAGTTCACGACGCCGAGCGTCTTGTGCGCCGGCAACGGCGAAAGCTTCAACGTAAGCGTGCGGCTGAACGCAAGCGTGCCTTCCGAGCCGACCAGCAGATGCGCGAGATTCGGCTCTCCGTCGGCGGAAAACGGCAGGGGGCTCTGACATTCGAACAGATCGAGGTTGTAGCCGGCCACGCGCCGCAGCACCTTCGGAATCTGCTCGCGCATTTCGTCGCGCTCGCGCTGCGCGATCGTGCGCACTTCTTCGACGAGCGCACGCGTGCGCGCATCGCTCGTCATCTTCGACAGGTGTGTAAAACGTGTTTCGTATCCGTCGGCCAGCACCGCATCGATCGCGTCGACGTTGTGCACCATGATCCCGTATTCCATCGAACGCGAGCCGCACGAATTATTGCCGGCCATGCCGCCGATCGTGCATTGCGCGCTTGTCGATACGTCGACTGGAAACCACAGCCCGTGCGGCTTGAGCCACGCGTTCAGATGATCGAGCACGACGCCAGGCTCGACGGTAACCGTGCGCGCTTCTTTATCGAAGTGAACGACGTTGTTGAGCCACTTGCTCGTATCGATCACCAGCGCTTCGCCGATCGTCTGCCCGCATTGGCTCGTACCCGCGCCGCGCGCAAGCACAGGCGCCTTGCTGTCGCGCGCGATGTCGAGCGCGAGCTTCAGGTCCGCCTGATCCTTCGGCACGACAACGCCAAGCGGCATGATCTGATAGATCGACGCATCGGTCGCATAGCGGCCGCGCGCGGCGCGGTCGAACAGCACATCGCCTTTCAGTTCGGCCGCAAGGCGTGCAGCAAGCGGCGCGAGCTTCGCACGCGCCGTCGCGGGCATCAGGTGGATCGGCTGAACAAGTGCCTGGGGACGGGAATTCAGCATGGACGTCGCAAAGATTCAAATGGATGGGCGTTCGCTCAAGAAAAGCGGACCGGCATGGTGGCGCTTTATCCGAACCTCAAACAAGCGTGAATTGCACCGGCGGCAGGCCATCGATCACACCGCGCACGACGCCGTTCTTCTCCGGAAACGCCATGCCCGTATACGAGCCGCAAGTCAGCACGGTACCGGGCTCGAACGTCAGCCCGCGCGACACGCCGTGATTGACGAGCCAGCCGAGCAACCTGCGCGGATCGCCGGCCGGATTTGCAGGTGTGCCTTCGAACAGCGGCGCGCCGTCGATCATGAAGCTTGCCGACGGCGCGAGAAACGGAAACTCGCCGTCGTACGGCACCGCTTCGCCCACGATCAGCGCACCGTGGTTCTGCAGATCGGCGAGCTGCCACAGCTTGTCGATGTCAGGCCACGCGCCGAAGCGGCTCGTCACGATCTCGATCGTCGCGTGCAGCGATTCGATCGCATCGAGCACCTGTTCGTCGGTATAAGGGCCGCCGGCCGGCTCGAAACGGCGCCCAAGCGCAAATGCAACTTCGAGTTCGAGCCCTACCTGGTTGAACGAACCGCGCGGCAAACCGGCGCCGCTGCGATGCACGCACGCAGCGGGCAGCGGCGATCCTTGAATCGGGCCGCCGGTCGGCGTTTTCGCTCCGACTTTCCAGCCGCCGATCGAATCGCGCATCGCATCGAGCGTTGCGTGCTGGACTGCGTAGGCATCCTCTGCGTTCGCCGGTTGAACGTCTTGCGGCAGCGCATCGAGCCACGCGCGCCGCGTACCCGCGTCGACCAGCAAGGCCGCCAGCGCCTCACGCGAATCGTGCGCCGAGCCGACGGCAGCTTCGAGCTGCGGTTCGCGCGCCGTCATGCAGCCGCCTTCAACGACGGCTTCGCGACGTGGCTCGTCAGATACTCCATTGCTGCCGTGACGCCGCTCGACCTGAGCGGCACGCCCGCGAGCTTCAGGCCCATTTCGCAGCCGGACAGCGTCGCCATGAGCGTAAGGTCGTTGCATTCGCCGAGATGGCCGATGCGGAACATGCGGCCCTTCACCTTGCCGAGGCCTGTGCCGAGCGACATGTCGAAGTGTTCGTAGATAAGCTTGCGCACCGCGTCCGCATCGACGCCTTCCGGCATGATCACGCCCGTCAGCACCGGCGAATAGACAGCGGGGTCCGCACACTGCACCTCGAGACCCCACGCCGTGACCGCCGCGCGGCACGCCGCCGCGAGCCGCTGATGGCGCGCGAACACGTTGTCGAGGCCTTCGCCGAGAATCATCTCGAGCGATTCGGAGAGCCCATACAGCAGGTTCGTGTTCGGCGTGTACGGCCAGTAACCCTGCTTGTTCATCTCGACGATATCGGCCCAGTCCCAGAACGCGCGCGGCAGCTTTGCGCGTTCATGGGCCTTCATCGCCTTCGGCGAAATCGCGTTGAAGCTGATGCCCGGCGGCAGCATGAGGCCCTTCTGCGAGCCCGACACCGTTACGTCGACACCCCATTCGTCATGCCGATAATCGGCCGACGCGAGGCCTGAAATCGTATCGACCATCAGCAGCGCCGGGTGGCCCGCCGCATCGATCGCACGGCGCACGGCCGCGATATCGGAGGTCACGCCCGTCGACGTCTCGTTGTGCACGACGCATACGGCCTTGATGACATGACCTGCATCGGCACGCAGACGCGCTTCGATCATGTCAGCCTGCACGCCGCGGCGCCAGCCTTCGACACCGGGCAAACCGAGGAACTCCGGTTTCAGGCCGAGGTTCTCGGCCATCTTTTTCCACAGCGTCGCGAAGTGGCCGGTCTCGTACATCAGCACCGTGTCGCCCGCGCTCAACGTGTTGCAAAGCGCGGCTTCCCAGGCGCCCGTGCCCGACGCCGGATAGATGACAACCGGCTGGGACGTCTTGAAGATCTTCTTGATGCCGTCGAGCACCTTCAACCCCAGCGCGCCGAACTCGGGACCGCGGTGGTCGATGGTCGGATAGCTCATCGCCCGCAAGATGCGATCGGGCACGGGGCTTGGCCCCGGAATCTGCAGAAAGTGACGGCCGGCCGGGTGGAAGTCGAGTTTCAGCATGTGCGGTCCTTTTATTGGAAACCTTGCGTTTGAATTTTGCATGCAAAATACTCTAACGCACGGATCCAGCTGCGGGAAGCGAAATTCGCGCAGATTCGCCAGGTATAAACCCGCACGCCTTACGGTGTGCCGACCTGCGATAAAATGCCGACGAACCCATTCATGAGGTCTTTGCATGCAAAATGCTGACATGCCGGAGGCAATGCTGCCGCCGTCATTGCCGAAGGTCGAACGGCAGCGTCTGCACGACACGGTGGTCGACCATCTGCGCAATTTCATCGTCGAGGGGTTGCTCGCGCCCGGCGTGAAGCTCAACGAGCGTCAGCTCTGCGAGACGCTCGGCATTTCGCGCACGCCGCTGCGCGAAGCACTGAAGGTGCTGGCCGCCGAAGGCCTGATCGATATTTCGCCGAACAAGGGCGCGACGGTCTCCCAGATGACCGACGCCGAGATTCGCGAGACGTTCGAATTGATGAGCGGGCTCGAGGCGTTTTCGGGCGAGCTCGCGTGCGAGCGGATTACGCCTGCCGAACTGGCGGAGATCAAGGCGCTCCATTACGCGATGCTCGCGTGCCGCGCGCAGAACGACCTGTCGGGCTATTACAGCCGCAATCAGAAGATTCACGACAAGATCAACGAAGCCGCGCGCAATTCAGCATTGCGGCAGACCTATCTGTCGATCAACCGGCGCCTGCAGGCGCTGCGGTTCCGTTCGAACTTCCAGACGAACAAGTGGGATAGCGCGATTCAGGATCACGAAGAGATGATCGAGGCACTCGAGTCGCGCAACGGCAAGAAAATGGGCACGATCCTTCGCGCGCATTTGCTGTCGAAACGCGACGCGGTGCTCGCCGAGCGGACGATGTCGACCGTCAAGCTGGCGCCGCGCGCCGATACGTAGCGCTAGCTCGAGCCCAAGCTCGCATCGGGTTCGGTGGCCTCGTTCGCCTTGCCTTCGGCCTTATCGTCCGCTTCCCCCCCGGCGTCCAGCCGAATTCGCTTTCCGGCTCTTCAATCCACGTGCACCGCAAAGCGACGCCCTCGATGTGTTCCCGGTGAGCGCGCGGCCACGGCTTCTTCATACGAGCCCGGCATCGTTGCCGTTCGACCGCGTAACCGAAGGCCATTATCGATTTCAGACGAAGCCTGATCGCGATATCCCGGATCTTCGATGGCACACGGTATGCGCGATCGAAAAAACCGGCCAGCGCAAAAAAGCCGGCACTAAATGGGAGGTGGATCATGAAAAGCATCATTACGATGGCATGTGCGCTCGCGTTGCTTGCCGGCGCTAACGCGATGGCTCAAAACCAGGGCGGCGCCAATGCGACGGGCGCCGGTTCGACACAAGGGCCCGCGCAAGGCGTTGCGCCGGGCGCGAAGCAGGGCATCGAACCGGGCAAGGCCGGCGAGAACATGAATCAGCTAGGCAGTCCGCAAAGCGGCGCTTCGTCGCCGCAGGACACGTTGATGCAAAAGCGCGAACAAGGAATGTCGCCGCAAGGAAACGGGACGCAAGGCTCGAGCGGTTCGATGAAGCAATAGCGGCTCAATGCGCGGCCGCTGGCTTCACGAAGCGCAGCGTCATCCGGTCGGATTCGCCGATAGCCGCATAGCGTGCGCGATCGGTGGCGCCCTCCGCGTACGTCGGCGGCAACGTCCATACGCCCTTCGGATAGTCCTTCGTATCGCGCGAATTGCTGTTGATCTCGCTGCGGCCGGCCAGTTCGAATCCGGCCGCGCGTGCATGCTCGATCACGAAATCTTCGGTTACGTAGCCCGACACGATCGTTTGTGCGAGGGAGGTGCCCGGCTTCGCGCGATGTTCTTCCACGCCGAGCACGCCACCCGGCTTCAATGCCTTGTAGAAGGCCTTTAAATTCGCATCGAGATCGCCGTCCTTGATCCAGTTGTGGATATTGCGGAACGTCAGCACCATGTCCGCGGTACCCGGCGCGCCGACTCCGGTCAGGCGGCCCGCTTGCAGTGCCCCGACCGTTACGCCGCTGTAGTCCGCCGGATCGTTCGCGAGCTTCTGCCTGAAGCGATCGATCATCGGCGCAAGATGCGCGGCGCTCGTCGCGTCAGACTCGATGTACGGCGCTTCATACAGCTTGCCGTGCGCATGCAGATACGGCGCGAGAATCTCCGTGTACCAGCCCGCTCCCGGCGCGATTTCGATTACCGTTTGACGGTCGGTCAGGCCGAAAAACGTCAGTGTTTGCGCGGGATGACGGTAAACGTCGCGAGCGCGGTTCGCATCGCTGCGCTGCGGGCCTGCAATCGCATCCGCAAGCGACATCGAATCCGCGGCGTATGTAACCTGAAAAACGGACGGAAAAACGGTCAATGAAGCGCTCGCCGCAATGGCGAGCGCACAACGTCGAAAAGCATTGCGGCGAGTCGGAACGGTCATCGTGAGCGGGCAGTCATCAAGGGTGGTGGATATGAGCGAATAACGGCCCCTGCGCATGCCAGGCAGTCATTCACCGAAGCAGAAGCATAAACGCATGGCGCCTGACTCACATCGAACGTCTGGCGGCCATGCTTTATTCCACCTTGCACGCCCCGCGCATGCTCGCGGGCTTCACTTCATCTCGCCACCGAATACCGTCTGCTTGATCACCGGCAGTTCCTGGTCGAGATTATCCTTCGATACCACCACGACCGGCACGACGATGCTCTTCGGCGGTTCCTTGCCCGCCAGATGATCGAGCATCGCGCCCGCCGCCTTCTGCCCCATCAGATACGGCTGCTGCATGCCAGAAGCTGTCAGCGTGCCGTCCTTGATCATATCGACGAATTGCGGAATGCCGTCGAACGCGACGAGCGCGACATCAGACTGCTTGTGCGCGACCTGGATCGCACGCGCCGCGCCGAGCGTCGGCGCATCGGTCTGCACGAACACACCATGCATATCGGGATGCGCAGTGATCATGTCCTGCACGAAGCGGAACGTCTCGTCCGCCGTGTAGCGCTGCATCTGGTTCAGCGCGACTTCGGGAATGCCCGCTTCCTTCATCGCACGGCGGAAACCTTCGGTGCGAAGCTTGCCGTTCTGCCGCGCGAGCGAAATCGACGAAATGCCGTAACCACCCTTGTCCCAGCCTTTCTGCTTCATCACTTCAGCGAGCTTCTTGCCGGTTTCGTAGGCGCCTTTCTCGTTCTCCGAACTGATGAACGACACGTAATCGCCCGAGTTCGTACCGATATCGGCGATCACGACCGGCACCTTCGCACGCGCGGCGACCTGCAGCACGCTCGGCGCCGTCGACGAATCGGTCGGCGAGATCACGATACCGGCCACGCCTTGCGCGACCGCGTCCTGTGCGTTCTTCAGTTGCGTGGCGGCATCGTTGTGCGAATCGTAGATCGTCACCGTGCCGCCCTGCGCCTTGATCGTATCGGTCACCCCTTTGCCGACGATGCGCCAGAACGGCAGATCGAGTCCAGGCGTCAGATACGCGAAGCGCTTGCCCGACACGCTTTGCTGCGCATACGCGCCGCTTGCGAACGACGCGCTCAATGCCGCGCCGAGCACCAATGCGCCGAACGCCTTCGCGGTGCGCGCGAGAAAAGCCCGCTTGTGCATGTGGTTCATACCGATGTCTCCTTGAATGATTTGTTGGACGGCGATACGTACGTCATTGACCGCGCCGGTTGATGCGCGTGGTCACGATGCGTTCGGCAAGCACGGCGATGATGATGATGGCGCCGATCGCACTGCCCTGCCAGTAAGGTCCCACGTTCAGCAGGTTCAGACCGTTGCGGATCAGGCCCATGATCAGCACGCCGAAAAACGTGCCGATCATCGACCCGCGTCCGCCGAAGAGACTTGCGCCGCCGATCACGACAGCCGCGATGGAATCGAGCTCGAGCCCGTTGCCGGCGATCGGGTCGATCGACAGCAGCCGCGATGCGAGCATCACCGCGGCGAGCGCCGACAGCGCTCCGGACAGCACATAGGCGAGCGTCGTGTAATACGTCACCTTGAGACCCGATGCGCGCGCCGCTTCGATATTCGAGCCGATCGCATAGATCGTGCGGCCGCCTTTGGTAAAGGTCAGGTAGTACCAGGCGAGCACGAACAGCAGCACGACGAACAGAAAGTTCGCGGGTATCCCGAACACGTCGGCCGAGCCGATATAGGAAAGCCCTTGCGGCAGCGACGAAATCGAATTGCCGTCGCTGATCACGTACGCGAGCGAACGCGCGACCGACATCATGCCGAGCGTGACGATAAACGGCGCGATGCGGCCAAACGTGACGAGCAACCCGTTGACGAGCCCCATCAAGCCGCCGAACACGATCGCCGCGCCGATTGCAACCGGCACCGGCAAACCGGCCGATGTCAGCGCGAGGCCGAGCACGATGCCGGCTACGCCCGTCAACGCGCCGACCGACAGATCGATGCCGGCCACCAGAATCACGAACGTCTGCCCGATCGCCGCGATGCCGGTCACGACCGACTGGTCCATCAGGTTGAACAGGTTGCCAAGCGAGAAGAAGTGCGACGAGATCAGCGAGAGCGCAATCGACAGCACGACCAACACGACGAGCATGCGTATTTCGAGCGCGAAGCGATGCACGAATCCCGCATGGCGGCGGCGCGCGACGGGCGCGGCCGGCATCGCTGCGGCTGCCACCGCGCCGCCGTCGGCGTCGCTTTGCGCGCCTGGAGTTTGCATGTCATGGCCGGCGCCGCTGCGACTGGCGCCGTGCGCTTTCAGATCGTTGCTGCTCATACCGCTGTCTCCTCCCCTTGCGCCGCGACGAGAAGCTGCCCCACGCCGTGACGGCTCATGTTCTGCGTCATCTGCTTGCGCAGCGCTTGCGGATCGAGCATCGCCGCAGACGGCACACTCACGCCGACATATCCGAACGAGTGGCCGCTCTGGTTCACGAGCCTGAACAGTACCGAATGCAGTGCGCCGTCGTCGATCACCGTACCCGCCTTTTGCGTATCGAGCGCCAGCGGTATCGCCGTTTCGCCGATCAGCGGAAAGCGTTCCGCCGCGATGCCGACCGGCGCATTCGCGTGCGCTACGACGTCGAAGCAGAACACGCGGCCGCGCTCGACCTGCAGCCAGTAGCTCGTCGCACCGAATTGCGCGGACAGATCGGCAAGCGCATCGTGCACGCCCTGCGCGGACGAGCGCGGCGCCGCATAAGTCGCAAGTATCTCGGCGTCGAGCAGATCGCTCGTCGCCTGCGCGACCGATACGCCGTCGCTGAGCACGACGACGCGATCCGACAAGCCGAGCACCTCGTCGAAATCCGACGACACGACCACCACGCCGATGCCGCGCGCCGCAATCCTGCGGATGATCTGGTAGATCGTGTTGCGCGTGCCGATGTCGACGCCGCGCGTCGGTTCGTCGAGCAGCAGCACAGTCGGATTCAGCAACAGCCAGCGCGCGAAAATGACCTTCTGCTGCTGCCCGCCGCTCAAGCCGAGCATCGGCGCAGTCAGGATATGCTCGGGCATGTCGAGCTCAGTCATCAGACGGTCGATCTCGGCGAAGTGCCGTTCGTAGTTTCGATGAATGCTGCGGTCGCGGCCCAGATGCGCGAGCAGCAGATTCTCGGTCACCGAGAAATCCGGCACGATGCCCTGGCGCCGGCGGTCTTCGCCGATCAGGCCGACGCCGCGCGCAATCGCATCGCGCGGCGACGCAGCCGTAAATGGCTCGCCTTTCAACCGGACCGTGCCGCTATCGCGCTTGCGCAGCCCGAAGATCGCTTCGATCGTCTCCGAGCGGCCCGCGCCGACTAGACCCGCGAGTCCGAGAATCTCGCCCGCATGCAACGTGAACGACACGTCGCGCACCATCGAACCCGACGCGAGATGACTCACCTCGAGCAATGGCGCGTCGGCGACGCGTGCCTGCGCGGGCGGCGCGCTGCTGCGCTCATAGAGATTTTCGATAGTGCGGCCGACCATCAGCTGGATTAGCGCCGCCGGCGTGAGTTCGGGCGTCGCGACGTCGGCGGCGACGGTGCGGCCGTCGCGCATCACCGTCACGCAATCGGTTATCTCGAAGATTTCTTCGAGCCGATGCGAGACGAACGCGAGCGCCTTGCCGCGCGAACGCAGCAAGCGCATGACTTCGAACAGGCTTGCGACTTCGGTGGGCGAAAACGACGCGGTCGGCTCGTCGAAGATGATGAGGTCCGAGTCCTGCTGCAGCGCACGGCCGATTTCGATAATTTGCCGTTGCGCCATGGACAGATCGCCGGCCCGTGTGTGCAGCGGCAAATGCTCGGCCTGATGCAGTTCTTCGAGCACCGCTTCGGCCTTGCGCTTGAGCGCCTTCCAGTCGAGGCGCTCGCGCTGGCCGAAATTCGTGAGACACAGGTTCTCCATCACCGAGAGATCGGGCGCGATGCTCGTTTCCTGCAAGACGAGCGAAATGCCTGCGCGCATCGCGTCGCGCGGCATCGCGAAGTCGACATCCTGGTCCTTGTAGCGCAGCAGCCCTTCCGATCGGCGCAAGTGGCCGCTGATAATGCGCGAGAGCGTCGATTTGCCCGCGCCGTTCACACCGACCAGCGCATGCACTTCGCCGGCACGCAGCGTGAGCGAGCCGTCCTTGAGCGCGCGCACCGGGCCGAACAGCTTCGTCACGTGCTCAGCGCGCAGAATCTCGCGAGGTGCCTCGGCGCCGGCCGTGCCGGCAGTTGCGGCGGCTTCGGTGTTCATCGTCAAGGCGTTGACGCGAATAAGTGGATTTCAGCGGTTTCGTAGGGCTCGAGCGTCAGCGTCCCGGCTATCAGTGGCGAGTGCTGCGGCGATGCATCGGCGAAATCGACACCGGGCAGCCACCGCGCGATGGTGGCGCCGTTGTTCGTCACGCCGCCATCGAGCTCGACCCGGTTCGTTTGCGCGGAAAGGTTGGCAATCCACAGCGTCGTCGCCGATGCACGCTTCGCCGCGAATGCGGCAAGCGGCACGCGGCCAGGCTCCACGGTCAGGTTCGCGATCTGCGCGCCCCGCGCCTGGGCAAGCGATGCAAGCAAGCGAAACAGCGGCGTCGGCTTCCCGCTATCGAAAAGGCCGCGTGGCCCGGTCAGTTCGGAGAGCGCGATATGCGTCGCTCCACCCGCGGCGAACGCCGCGAAGTAACCGAGGTTCCAGGCGGCGCCGTACAACGCGCGCTGCCGTGGATCGTCATCGGTCAGGCAGATCCGCTTCGCGCCGCGCCCGGTTTCGTTCGCCAATGTCGACGCCCCATACGGATTGTCGCGCGCAGCAATCGTGCTGGGCCCAACCCGGAACGGCGTCTTGCCGGCAAGCGCGGTGACGCTGTTCGCGATGAACGGCAGCGTCGCAAGCGTTTCCATCACTGAACGGTCGTCGGCCGCATGCACGATCGGGCATGTCGTGAACGTCACGTAGTCGAGCTTGTCGAACGGCGGCCGTTTGCGATTGAGTTCGGTGAAATAGGCAAACGTGCCGCCGCCAAGCGGCGTATCGGGAAACGCCGCACGCGCAGCCCCGAATACATCGTCGAACGACGGGCACGGCGGCCACGGGCTCCCCGGCAACACGGCTTTCAGATCCGGCGCGGGCGAGACCTGCAGCGCAACAGGCATCGTACATCCGCTCGCGGCGGCGGCCACACGGCGCATTTCATCGGCTGGACCGCCGTCGCCGGTCAGCACGATTTCGAGCACGTACGGCACGCGCGCCGTATCGGCAAGTTGCGCGAAATGCGGCATCGCATGAGCGGGGTCGTCGTGACGCAAGTCCAGATGCGCGATGAAGTACGCGGGACTCAACGCGTGCAGTGCATCGGCATGCTGCAACGCCGTATCGAGATCCTCGGCGCGCACGCCGATACCAGGTTGCGGCACAGGGCGTGGCTCGCCGCCATCGGCATCGAGCCGGACACGCGCGGGCGCGGCCCGCGTATCCTGTGCCGCACCGCTTGCAGTTGCAGGCTGCGCCGCCTGCACGGTCACTTTCACGGCCTGCGCCAGCGCCGAACCTTTCGCGAGCGTATAGGGCCACGGCAACGCAAGCGGCCGCACATACGTCTTGAACGAGGCGTCGGACCAGTTGCGCTGATCCTCCATTTCGAACGTGTCGCCTTCCATCCGCACTTCGACGCTCAATGCCTCACTGTGCTGCGTCGTCAGCGCACGGATGTCGCGAAACGGCTGGAACGGATCGATTTTTTGCGGAAAATGCGTCGACTTGCGCTGACCGTCGACAGTCTCGACTACTACGGGTTTGCCCGACACGTCGAGCGGATGCAGCACGACAAAGCCGGTGCGGTTGGTCGGCAGATCGCCCGCCAGCGTCGCATTCGCGTTGAATTCGAGCTGGCCGTTGGCGTTGCCCACAATCGATGCAGTGAGCTGCAACTCCGCACCGCCCGGCCCGCATGTGCCCCGAAACTGCACCTCGAACGCGTCGTCGCGCTGCTCGATCTGAACGTCGTCGAGCTTCAGCGCGTGCGTTCCCCAGTTCTCGTCGCGAGCGAGAAACGAGATCGCCCGGATGACTTCCACTTCCCCGTAGCAAACATAACGCAGGCCGCCGCCATCGAACTCGACGGAAAGCGGGCCCGCGGCAAGACGTACCGGCTCGGATTCGGTTTGTGCCGTACCGGTGAGTGCAACTGCGAGTACTTCGACTGTTTGCATTGCCCCCTCCTCGGCGCCGGATGTCTAACGGTTAACCACCTTGCCCGGCATGATGAACGTCAACAGTGTGCCGACGAAGAGCGCCCCTGCCATCGCGTACAAACCCAGGTTGGCGCTATGCGTGGTGTCCTTGATGAAACCGATCAGATACGGGCTCACGAAGCCCGCCAGATTGCCCCACGAATTGATCAGCGCAATGCCCGCGGCCGCGGCCGAACCGCCGAGAAACGCCGTCGGCAGGCTCCAGAACATCGGCAGCGTGCTCAGGCCGCCCATCGCCGCAAGCGTGAGGCCGATCATCGCGAGCACCGGCTGTGAGCCAAACGCCGCCGACATGATGAGACCGACGCCGCCCAGCACGGCCGTGAATGCGAGGTGCCAGCGCCGTTCGCGGCGGCGGTCGGCGCTGCGCGAGACGAGCATCATCGTCACGGCGGCGGCGCCATATGGAATCGCAGTCAGCAGACCGATTTGCAGCGGATCCTTGACGCCGGTCGATGAGATCAACGTAGGCAGCCAGAAACCAACCGTGTAGAAGCCGCAAATCAGGCAAAAATAAATCGCGGTGAGCAACCACACGCGCCCATTCGTGAACACTTCGAGCACCGAATGTTCCGCCTTGTGCGCCGAATCTTCGCGGATGTTCATCGTCAGCAGCGCGCGTTCTTCAGCGGTCAGCCATTTCGCTTTCGTGATTCCGTCGGTCAGCACGAAAATCGCCGCGATGCCGGCCACGATCGACGGCAAGCCTTCGACAAAGAACAGCCACTGCCAACCCGCGAAGTTCATCGCGCCGGTCAGCGCATGCAGCAGGTAACCCGACAGCGGACCGCCGATCAACCCCGAAAGCGGCACGGCGGCGGCGAACGCCGCAAACATCTTGCCGCGCCGATTCGACGGATACCAGTACGACAGGTAGAGAATGACGCCGGGATAAAAGCCCGCTTCGGCAAGACCGAGCAGAAAGCGCATGACGTAAAACGCGGTCGGCGTCGTCACGAACGCCATGCCCGACGAAATCACGCCCCAGGTGATCATGATGCGCGCCATCCATAGGCGCGCGCCGACACGGTGGAGAATGATGTTGCTGGGAATTTCGACGAGGAAGTACGCGATAAAAAAGATACCCGCGCCAAGGCCGTAGACGGTGTCGGAAAAATGCAGGTCCGACGACATTTGCAGCTTCGCGAAACCGACGTTCACGCGGTCGAGATAAGCGACCAGATAGCAGAACATCAGGAACGGCACGATGCGCCAGGTCACTTTTGCGTAGGTGCGCGCTTCGAATGCCTGCGCGTCGCCGCGTGTTACCACTTCTATCGACTCGGTTTGCACCGGTTTGTCTCCTTACATCGATCCGTACGGCCGAATTTGTATGATAACCATATGTGTTATCTATGCGGTTCCGATCATAGGTAGAAAGTGGTACCGTGTCAACGCATCGCCTATAAAGACAACTGAACGTCTCCGAAGTCTTTCGTAAAACACGACATGGCCACCTCCACCTCTACGCCCCGCTCCTCCGTCACCTTCGAGGCGCCCGTCATCACGAATGTCGGCACGCTCGCCGACCGCGTCACGGCCGTCCTGCTCGAAAAGATCAAGGGCGGCGAATTTCCGGCCGGCACGCGGCTGCCGACCGAACAGGTGATCTCCGAGCGGTTCGGCGTGAGCCGCACCGTCGTGCGCGAAGCCATCTCGCGGCTGAAGTCCGACGGCCTTGTCGAGGTGCGTCAGGGCAGCGGAACCGTCGTGCGCGAACCGAACCGCACCACCGCCTTCCGGCTCGACATCGATCCGAAAGATTCGGTCGATGCGGTGCTGCGCGTCACCGAACTACGCCGCGGCATCGAAGCGGAAGCGGCCGCGCTCGCCGCGCAGCGCCGCACTCGCGCGCAACTGGCCGACATCAGGCGGGCACTTGCCGCCATCGACGCGGCCGCGAAGGAAAAGCGCGACGGCGTCGACGAAGACCTCGCGTTCCATATGGCGATTTCGCGCGCGACCGGCAATCCGCTCTATCCGTCGCTGCTCGAATTCATCAGCCAGTTCACGCATGCGGCGATTCTCGTGACGCGCACGAACGAAGCACGCCGCGACGATTTCTCGACCCAGGTGCGCAACGAACACCGCGCGCTGTTCGATGCGATTTCGGCGCAGGACGCGGAAGCCGCACGGCAGGCCGCCATTACGCATATCGACAACGCCGGCGCGCGGATTCAGGAGGCCGACTCGGCATTCTGGGAAGACGTCGGCAGCGCAGCCGCGCGGCCCTTGATCAACGAGGAAAAGAAAGCGGCCCGTAAGGGGACACTCGATGACTCGCCCGGCGGCTCCGGCAAAAGCGCTCGCAGTCGCACGCGCAGCTAGAAAACTCGCCGCGCGAGCACTTACCGACACCCGAACGCACCATGAAGTTTGCCACGCCCGCCGTCCTAAGATAACATCATCATACAACTTTGACATGGACTCGGCGGCGACCCTTGCTCGTTCGCCGCGCGCAATGTTGCGCGACCTGTATGGAGACACATATGAAAGTGCTGGTAACGGGTGCGGCGGGCTTCCTCGGCCGCCGTCTGATTCGCGCGCTGCTGGCGCGCGGCGAACTGACCGGCCCGGCCGGCAAACCGGTTGCGATCGAGCGCATCGATGCGTTCGACGTGGTGCCGCTCGAAGGCATCGACGACCCGCGCGTGCATCCGGTCACCGGCGATATCGCCGATCCGGCGCAGATCGAGCGGCTCGTCGACGCCGATACCCACGCGGTATTTCACCTGGCCGCCATCGTATCGGGGCAGGCCGAACAGGAATTCGAGCTCGGCATGCGCATCAACTTCGACGCGACGCGCACGCTGTTCGAACGCATCCGCACGCTCGGCACGCAGGCGCGCTTCGTGATGACCAGTTCGGTCGCCGTCTTCGGCGGCGCGATGCCGGCCACGGTGCCCGACTCGCAGGTATGGTCGCCGCAAAGTTCGTACGGCACGCAAAAAGCGCTGTCCGACCTGATGCTTGCCGACTATAGCCGGCGCGGCTACATCGACGGCCGCAGCCTGCGCATGCCGACCATCGTCGTGCGGCCCGGCAAGCCGAACCGTGCGGCATCGAGCTTCGCGAGCGGCATCATTCGCGAGCCGATCAACGGCGTCGACGCGGTATGCCCCGTCGCGCCGGAAACCATCCTGTGGCTGATGTCGCCCGATCGCGCAATCGAGAATCTGCTGCACGGCTTCGAACTGCCCAAGGACAAGCTCACGCAAGGGCGTGTGATCAATATGCCGGGCCTGTCGGTGTCGGTGAACGACATGCTTGCATCGCTGCGGCGCATTGCCGGCGATGCAGTCGCGAACCGCGTGAAGATGGAGCGCGACCCGGCCATCGAGCGCATCGTCAATTCGTGGCCGGGCAATTTCTCGGCCGACTACGCGCGCTCGCTCGGCTTTGTATTCGACGCCGATTTCGACAGCGTCGTGCATGCTTTCATTCGCGACAACGCCGCACAATAGGCCCGCCACCATGACTTCATCCACTGCCCTGCTCGGCTGCATCGCCGACGACTTCACGGGCGCGACCGACCTCGCGAACATGCTCGTGCGCGGCGGCATGCGCACCGTTCAAACCATCGGCGTGCCGAGCGGCCCGCTCGATACGCCGGCCGAAGCGATCGTAGTCGCGCTGAAATCGCGCACGGCGCCGCGCGAACAGGCCGTCGCCGAATCGCTGGCCGCGCTCGAGTGGCTGCAAAAGCTCGGCTGCAAGCAGTTCTACTTCAAGTATTGCTCGACGTTCGATTCGACCGACGCCGGCAATATCGGCCCCGTTGCCGATGCCTTGATGAAGGCGCTGAACGCGCCGTTCGCGATCGCGTGCCCGGCGTTTCCGGAAAATGGCCGTACCGTCTATCGCGGCAATCTGTTTGTCGGCGACCTGCTGCTCAACGAATCGGGCATGCAGAACCATCCGCTGACGCCGATGACCGACGCGAACCTCGTGCGCGTGCTGCAGCGGCAAACGCAGACCAAAGTCGGCCTGCTGCGTTACGACACCGTGCAGCGCGGCGCCGCGGCCGTCAACGAAGCGCGCGCGGCATTGCAGCGCGACGGCGCGGCGCTCGCCATCGCCGATGCGATTTCGGACGACGACCTCTACACGCTCGGCGAAGCCTGTGCAAACGATCTGCTGCTGACCGGCGGCTCCGGTCTCGCTCTCGGGCTGCCGCGCAATTTCGAACGTGCAGGCCTGCTGCCCGCCGCGAAGAACAGCGAGCGCGTGCCCGGCGTCAAGGGCCTGTCCGCCGTGCTGTCCGGCAGCTGCTCGCGCGCGACGCAAGCGCAGGTCGCGGATTGGCGCGACAGCGGACGCCCCGCGTTCCGCGTCGATCCGCTCGCACTCGCGCGCGGCGACAAGGTGGCCGACGAAGCGATGGCGTTCGCCGAACCGCTGCTCGCGAAAGGCCCGGTGCTGATCTACGCAACGAGTGCGCCGGAAGAAGTCAGCGCCGTGCAGAAGCAGCTCGGCACGGCGGCGTCGGGCGAGCTCGTCGAACAGGCGCTCGCGGCCATCGCCCAGCGCATGCATCAGGCAGGCGTGCGCCGCTTCGTCGTGGCGGGCGGAGAAACGTCGGGCGCGGTCGTCAATGCGCTCGACGTCAAAGCCCTGCAAATCGGGCCTCAAATCGATCCGGGCGTGCCGGCCACGGTTTCGATCGGCGCAACGCCGCTCGCGCTCGCATTGAAGTCCGGCAACTTCGGCACCGTCGATTTCTTCAGCAAGACGCTGGCTCTGTTCGACACGCTGGGAGCGCAGCCATGAGCGCAACGGTTACTTCGGCAGCAGCAGCCGAAAGCCGCGCGCGCGAAGAGATCGCGCGCATCGGCGCCGATCTGTATTCGCGCCGCTATACGGTCGGCTCCGCGGGCAATATCAGCGCGCGGCTCGAAGACGGCTGGCTCATCACGCCGACCGACGCGTGCCTCGGCCATCTCGATCCGGCGAAGATCGCGAAGGTCGGCCGCGACGGCGAATGGGTGAGCGGCGACAAGCCGTCGAAAACGCTCGCGCTGCATCGCGGCGTCTACGACACGAACCCCGAGATGCACGGCGTCGTGCACACACATTCGACGAATCTCGTCGCGTTGACGCTCGCCGGTGTCTGGAAGCAGAGCGACGTGCTGCCGCCGATCACGCCGTACTACGTGATGAAAGTCGGCCACATTCCGCTGATTCCGTACTGCCGGCCCGGCGACCCGAGCGTTGCGGAACGCGTGCGCACGCTCGCGAACGACGTACGCGGCGTGCTGCTCGAACGGCTTGGTCCCGTAGTGTGGGGGGCAAGCGTATCGCAAGCCGCATGGGCGCTGGAAGAACTCGAGGAAACCGCGCAGCTGTGGCTCATGACCGACCCGCGCCCCGCGCCGCTGACGGACGCGCAAATCGACGAGCTGCGCTCGACGTTCGGCGCGCGCTGGTAACATGCGCCGCGAACGCGCTTCCCACCCCCTATCCCTAACATAGAGACGACGACCATGCCCCGCTTTGCCGCCAACCTGACGATGATGTACCGCGAGCACGCGTTCCTCGACCGTTTCGGCGCGGCCGCGGCAGACGGCTTTCAAGCCGTCGAATATCTGTTTCCGTACGACTATCCGGCCGAAGACCTCGCCGCGCTGCTCAAGAAGCACAATCTCGAGCAGGCGTTGTTCAATGCGCCGCCCGGCGATTGGGCCAACGGCGAGCGCGGCATCGCCGCGCTGCCGGGCCGCGAGGACGAGTTCAAGCGCAGCGTCGACACCGCACTGCAATACGCGCACGTGCTCGGCAATCGCAAGCTTCACTTCATGGCGGGACTCATCCCCGCCGGCGCGGACCGCGCACGGCATCGCGACGTCTATGTGCGCAATGTCGCGTATGCGGCATCGCAAGCGGCACAACATGGTTTGATGGTCGTGATCGAGCCGATCAACACGCGCGACATGCCCGGCTACTTCCTGAACCTGCAGGGCGATGCGAAAAAGATCTGCGGCGAAGTCGGCGCGGCGAATCTGAAAGTTCAGTTCGATCTCTATCACTGCCAGATCATGGAAGGCGATCTCGCCGTCAAGCTGAAGCAGATGATGAAAGACGATATCGGCCATCTGCAGATCGCGGGCGTGCCGGACCGTCACGAGCCGGACCTCGGCGAAGTGAACTACCCGTACCTGTTCGACCTCATCGACGAACTCGGCTACGACGGCTGGATCGGTTGCGAATACATTCCGAAGGGCCCGACGTCGGCCGGCCTCGGTTGGGCGAAGAAGTGGCTCGGCTAAGCTGACCGCGGCCCCGCACGCGTTTGCATACGGGGCTGCGCGCGGATTTGCACGCGGGTTTGCCTTATCAAACGCCGAAGTCCTTCACCAGATCGCGCGCGAGCTTACCGCCGCTGCCCGCCCAGAAGTCGCGGTCCGCAAGCCGTACGCGCTCCGCCACGCACAGCATGTGATCGCCGGCCGCGATGCGCGCCTCTTCGGGGTCGCCGGCAACAATCGCCGCGACGATGCGATCGTGCTCTTCTTTCACCTGGTTCACGAAATCCATCCGGCGCGCTTCGTTCGCGCGCGTGACCTTCACGGCCAGCCGGATCTGCTGCGCGAACATCTCGATGAAGCGCACCCAATACGGGTTGCCCGTCGCCTCCGCGATGCGCAGATGAAACTGCACATCTTCTTCGACGCCATCGCCGCCCGCGCGCATCGCATCTTCGACGCGCCGCAGCGCGTGCTCGATTTCCGCGAGCTGCCCCGGCGTGCGCCGCACGGCCGCGAGCGACGCGATCTCCGCCTCGAGCCCGCGCCGCACTTCCGTGAGGTTCAACAACGACTGCACCGACTGCTCGGTCAGCGGATCGCCCTTGGCCGCGTGCGGAAACGCCGTCTGACTGATAAACGCGCCGCTCCCCTTGCGGGTGGTCAGCAACCCGTCGGCTTTCAGCAGCGCGATCGCTTCGCGCATTACCGTGCGGCTCACGCCGAAGTGCTGCGCCATCGCATGTTCGGAAGGCAGCCGTGTGCCCGGCGCAAGACCGTCGCCGCGAATTTTCGACAGCAGCTTTTCGGCCACGCGTTCGCCCAGCGTGCCGGCATCGAATGTGCCGCCTGAGGTGCTGCCCGAGGTGCTGCCCGCGGTGCTACCTGAGGTGCCGCCCGTTTCGTCTGTCTCGGCCGCAACGCGTGGGGTCGCCGGGCTCATTCTTCCCATCCTTCGAAGTCTTTGACCATCCGGTCATTGTACGCAAATCGGATTTCTGTTGACAGCCTTGGAACAGCTTTATACCATCCGCAGACAGATTTTATACATGTAGTCGTTTAAATCCATCACCCCGGGGAGACACGGTTTGCAACCGGCATAAGGTTGCAAGCCGGCTGCAACGTCGGCGGCGCAACGCAGTCATGCCGCGCCGCCCAAGAGAGGAGAGAAGCGATGAGCTTCGTGGTCAACAACGTTCAGGTGCTGTTCGCCGGACTTGCGCTGGGTTCGATCTATGCATTGGTCGCGCTCGGCTTCGTGCTGATCGTCAGAGCCACCAACGTCGTCAATTTCGCGCAAGGCGACTTTGCGATGGTGGGCGGGTTCGCGATGGTCGCGTTTCTGAGCAGCGGCCTGCCCTACTGGCTCGCGTTCGTACTCGCACTCGTCGTGCTCGGCATCTTCGGCGTGATCTTCGCGCTCGGCGTGTATTACCCGTTGCGCCATCGCTCGTATCTGCCGGTGATCATCAGCACGCTCGGCGCGTCGATCTTCATGCAGAACGGCGCGCTCTATATTTTCGGTCCGCAGCCGCGCGCGATGAAGCGCCTGTTCGACACGCCGGGCATCGACGTCGGCGGCGTGTTCATGGACACCCAATACCTCGCTATTCTCGGTTTCACCGCGATTGCGGTGACGTTCCAGTACGTGCTGTTCGAACGCACGATGCTCGGCAAGAAGCTGCAGGCCACGTCGCAGGACAAGGACATGGCGCGCCTCGTCGGCATCCCGGTCGCGGCGATGATCGCGTTCACGTTCTTCTATAGCGCGGTGCTCGGCGGCCTTGCCGGCGCGCTCGTGTCGCCGATCCTGTTCGTGTCGATCGGCATGGGTTCGATCATTGCGCTCAAAGCGTTCGCGGCCGCCATTATCGGCGGCTTCGGCGACATCACGGGCGCGATTATCGGCGGCCTGCTGCTTGGCGTCGTCGAGAGCTTCGGCGCGCAGTACATCTCGGTCGCCTATAAGGACGCGTTCGCGTTCCTGCTGCTGTTCCTGTTCCTGATGCTGCGTCCGCAAGGCATCTTCGGCGAAAAGATTTCGGAGAAAGCATGAGTCAGGCACCCGCCTCCACCGGACCGGCGCCCGGCACGCGCGCCGCACGGATTTCGTTCGGCGGCGTCGTGGCGATCGTCGCCGCGATTGCAGTCGCACTCGTGCCGTTTGTGTTTCCGCTCACGCCGTATGTGCTGAACATCTTCATGCAGGCGGCGACCTATGCGATCGCCGTGCTCGGCATGACCGTCGTGCTCGGCTACACCGGGCAGATCAATCTCGCGCAGGCGACGTTCTTCGGCCTCGGCGCCTATGCGGTCGGCCTCGGCACCGTTGTGCTCGGCCTGAACTTCTGGATGACGCTGCTGCTCGGCATCGGCCTCGCGACGATTGCAGGCTTCGTGCTCGGCCTCACCACGCTGCGTCTCGGCGGCCACTACCTAGCGATGATCACGATCAGCTTCCAGCAGATCTTCGATCTCGTGATGGTGAACTGGGCCAGCGTCACGCAAGGGCCGGACGGCGTCGCGGGCATCCAGCGGCCGTCGATCTTCGGCTTCCTGTTTGCCGACGACCGCTTCTACGTCGTGCTGTGCCTCGTGTTTCTGTACGCGGCTGTCGCGCTCGTCTGGTGGTTGCCGCATACGCGCATCGGCCGCGCGATGCGCGCCGTGCGCGAAAACGAACTCGCAGCGGAAGTGACCGGCGTCGACACCCTGCGCGTGAAAGTCACCGCATTCACGATGAGCGCGGCGCTCGCAGGCGTCGGCGGCGCATTCTATGCATCGGGCTTCGCGTACATCAGCCCCGACAACTTCAACTTCGCGCGCTCGATCGAATTCCTGACGATGACGCTGTTGGGCGGCGCCGATTCCGCATTCGGCGGCGTGTTCGGCACGGGCCTGCTGATCGTGCTGCCCGAATGGCTGCGGTTCCTGAAGGACATCTACCTCGCGGTCTACGGCCTCGCGGTGATCCTCATCATGGTGTTCCTGCCGGCCGGTATCTGGGGCATCGTGCGCGGCCGCTTCGACCGCTTCAGGAAGGCGCCGACGGTGAATCTCGACAGCATCCGACCGCTCGAACTCGATGTGCCGATCTCGAACCCCGCGCCGATTCTGCAGCTCGAAAACGTCGCGAAGCATTTCGGCGGCGTGAAGGCGGTGGACGGCATCTCGATCGAAGTCGCGCGCGGCACCGTCCATACGCTGATCGGCCCGAACGGTTCCGGCAAGACCACCACGCTCAATGTGCTGAACGGCATCTACAAGGCGACGAGCGGCCGCATTCTGTTCGACGGCACCGATATCACCGCAATGTCGCCGCACCAGCGCGCGGGCTTCGGCATCGGCCGCACCTTCCAGAACATTCGCCTGTTCGCGTCGATGTCGGTCATCGAGAACGTGATGGTCGGCGCGCAACGCGCGAACAACCCGATCGGCACGAGCCGCGCCGCGCTGACCGAGCGTGCGATGTCCGCGCTCAAATTCGTCGGCATGGCGGAACAGATGCATATGACGGTGAAGAACCTGCCGTACGGGCATCAGCGCCTCGTCGAAATCGCGCGCGCGCTGGCAGGCCATCCGAGCTTCCTGCTGCTCGACGAACCGGCGGCCGGTTTGAACCTGACCGAAAAGAAAAACCTCGGCGAACTGTTGAAGCGCCTGAAAGGCCACGGCATGACGATTTTCCTGATCGAACACGACATCAGCCTGATCGAGCAGGTGTCCGACACGATCACGGTGCTGAACTTCGGCAAGAAGATCGCCGAAGGCGAGCCCGACTACGTGATGCGCCATCCGGACGTGGTTGCCGCCTATCTCGGGGAGAACGCGCATGCCGCTGCTTGAACTGTCGAATATCGAAAGCCACTACGGCCACGTGCAGGCTTTGAACGACGTGTCGCTGCACGTCGAGCAAGGCGAAATCGTCACGCTGCTCGGCGCCAACGGCGCGGGCAAAACGACGACGCTGCGCAATATCTCGGGCCTCGTGCCGGCCACGCGCGGGCAGATCCGCTTCAACGGCGAATCGATCGAGCGCGCATCGCCGGAAAAGATCGTGAAGATGGGCATCGCGCACGTGCCCGAAGGGCGCCGCATTTTCCCGGGGCTCACGGTCAAGGAAAACATCATGATCGGCTCGTCGCCTCGCGGCCATGTCGCAAAGCGCGCGCTCGAAGCGGAAGTCGAAGAGATGTACGCGATCTTCCCGGACCTCAAGCGCCTGTCGAACGCGCTCGGCTGGAGCCTCTCGGGCGGCCAGCAGCAGATGCTCGCGGTTGCGCGCGGCCTGATGTCGAAGCCGAAGCTGATTCTGCTCGACGAACCGTCGCTCGGCCTCGCGCCGATCATCGTTCAGCAACTGTTCGCGACGATCCGCATGATTCGCGAGCGCGGCACCACGGTGCTGCTCGTCGAGCAGAACGCGAATATGGCGCTGTCGGTGGCCGATCGCGGCTATGTGCTGTCGACGGGCCGCGTGATCGTCGAGGGCACGCCGAGCGCACTGCTCAATAACGAAGAAGTACGCGCGGCCTATCTCGGCGGCGGCAAGGCGCCCGCGCCGGCGGCCGGCTGAGCTCACATACGCAGACGCCGCCGCGGCCACTGCCGGTTGCGCCGCCGCGACGCTTCGCATTGATGGTTTTTCGTTCCGTTTGCGGAACACACAGGAGAGTCGAAGATGGAAAAAATCGCAGTCATCGGCGCCGGGTTGATCGGTTGTGCATGGGCGTCGGTGTTCGCGCGCGCCGGTCACACGGTCACGCTGTTCGACATCGATGCGAAGGCCGTCGAAACCGCGCGCGACACGGTCAAAGCCGGGCTCGTCAAACAGCGCGCGGTCGGTCTGATCAGCGAAGAACCGGACGTCGTGATCGCGCGCGTGAGCGCGACGGCTTCGCTCGAAGACGCGCTGCGGGGCGCCGATTTCGTACAGGAGAATGTGCGCGAAACGGTTGATGCAAAAAAAGAGGTGTACGCGAAGCTCGACCGGCTCGTCGGCCCGAACACGCTGATCGCGAGCTCGACGTCGGGTATTCCGGCATCCGCCTTCACCGAAGAACTCGCGTGCCGCGCACGCTGCTTCGTCGGCCACCCGATCAATCCGCCTTCGGTCGTGCCGCTCGTCGAACTCGTGCCGGCGCCGTGGACCGATCCCGCCGTGATCGAACGTGCCCGCACGCTCTATGCGCGCGTGGGCCAGGTGCCGATTGTCGTGAACCGTGAAATTCAGGGCTTTATCGTGAACCGCCTGCAAGGCGCGCTGCTCGCCGAAGCATTCCGGCTCGTGGAAGACGGCTATGTGACCGGCGGCGATATCGACAAGGCTGTCAAGGATGGGCTTGGCCTGCGCTGGTCGTTCATGGGCCCGATGGAAACGATCGATCTGAACGCGCCGGGCGGCATTCGCGATTACTGCGGCCGCTACGGTCCGCTGTATTTCGACATCGCAACGCAAGCGACACCGCGCAAATGGAACGACGCGCTGATTGGCAAGCTCGAGCAGGAACGCCTCGCCGAACTGCCGGCCGACAAGCGCCCCGCGCGTTCGGCATGGCGCGACGGGCGTTTGATGAACCTCGTCGTCCACAAGCGCGGCGCGGCTAACGAATGAACGTTCAAACGAGTGAAGCCTGAAGTTGGGGAAGTTGTGAAGTTGAACGCTTGACCATCACACCGGGCCATTCGGCCCGGAACGTACGGAGACATCCAAATGAAAAGAACATCGTCATGGCTGGCCGCGATCACGGCCACCACGGCTGCTGCCGCCTCTCTCGCGCTTGCAACGTCAACCGCATTCGCCGCCGATCCGATCACGTTCGGCATGATGACCGAGAGCACGGGCCCGAGCTCCGAAGCCGGCATCTATCAGGCGAACGGCGCGAAGCTTGCAATCGACGAAATCAACAAAGCCGGCGGCGTGCTGGGCCGCCAGCTCGAAGTGCGCAACGAGGATAACCAGAGCACGAACCCGGGCTCGGTGCTCGCGATTTCGAAGCTGACGAGCGCGGGCAATCTGTCGGCGCTGATCGCGACGGTGCGCAGCACGCAGATCCAGGCAATTTCGCCGACCGTAATGCGCGCAAAGCTGCCGATTCTGGTCGGCGGCACCGACGTCGGCCTCACGCACGCGAATAACCCGTGGATTTTCCGCGCGCGGCCGAACGACGGCTACTCGGCGAAAGTGATCGCCGATTACGGCGTGAACACGCTGAAGCTGAAGAAATGGGCAATCGTGCACTCGACCGACGCGTTCGGCAACGGCGGCAAGAACAATCTGACCGACGCGCTGAAGGCAGCGGGCATCACGCCGGTGGTCGTCCAGGGCTTCACGAGCAATTCGCAGGACTTCACGCCGATCGTGCTGGCCGTGAAAAACTCCGGCGCCGATATCGTCGCGACCTATATCGCGAACTCGACCGACGTCGCGATTTTCGGCAAGCAACTGCGTCAACTCGGCGTGAAGGCGGCATGGATCGGCTCGCCGTCGGTCTCGACCGCGACCGCGATGCAACTGGCCGGCGACGCGCTGTACGGCTCGTATTCGATCGCCGATTTCGCGCCGGATTCGAGCCCCGAAGCGAAAGCGTATGCGCAGCAATATCGCGCCGCGTACAAGGTCGAGCCGGATTTCTATTCCGCGTGGGCCTACGATTCGGTGAAGCTGCTCGCGCTCGCGATCAGGAATGCGAACAGCACGAAGCCAGACGATATCGCCAAGGCGCTGCACGCGATCAAGGGCTATAAGGGCGTGGAAGGCACGTACACGTTCGATGCGAACGGCGACGGCCTGCATGGCTACAACATCGTGAAGAACGACAACGGCAAGATCGTGTTCGTGAAGCATATCGACTTCGCGCAATAAGGCGAAGGATTGCCGCATCGCTGAACTGCTGCATGAATGAAAGCCGCGCGGCCGGTTGGCCGTCGCGGCTTTTTTACGCCGGCAAAAAGGCCGGTTTCAAAGCTTCGTCAGAAACTCGCCGAAATCGAGTTCAAGCTCGCCACGCGTGCCGAAGCCCTGCTGCATGAGCGCCGCTACAATACGCTGTGTGCCGGGCCACGCAAACGCGCCTCTGAAGGCCAGCGCCGATTCGTTCTGATGCTCCGCCGACGCGAGCGTCGTCCGATTGATGAGTTGCTTGCATGTACGCAATGCATTGCGCTCGAACCGCGCGATGCGCTGTGCGAACTGTTCGACGAACGCATCGAACTGCGCATCGGGCACCGCACGATTGATCCAGCCATAGCGTTCCGCGGTCGCGGCATCGAAATCGTCGGCGCCAAGCACGATTTCGAGCGCGCGTTTGCGGCCCACCGCGAGCGGCAGCCGCTCGAGCGCACCGCCGCCCGGAATCAGCCCCACGCCGGCTTCCGGCTGGCCGAACACCGCCTTCTCGAGGCTCGCGAAGCAGATGTCGCACGCGAGCGCGAACTCGCTGCCTACCCCTCGCGCGCGGCCGCGCACTGCCGCGATGCTCAACACCGGCACACTGCCAATCCGGTGCGTAAAGTCGATCCACGGCGCGTGACCGGTCGGCCCCGGTTCACGCGATGCGTCTTTTGCGCGCGATACATCGTAGTGGGCGATAAAGAAGTCCGGGTCCGCGCTATCGAACACGACCACTTTCAGCGTTTCGTCCGTTTCCATCTGCGTGAGCAGCGCCTGCAGTTCCTTGATGGTGTCGGGGTCGAGCATGTTGATGGGCGGATTGCTGAAGGTCACACGCCAATACGCGTCGCTGCGCCGGTCGATCGAAAATTGCTTGCTGGGTCGAGTCATTGCGGACCTTCCTGGCCAGATTCAAAACAGGGAATGCCATTGCGCTCCCCGGCGGTCCGGAGGTCAAGTCAAGTCTACGAAGAGATGTCGCTTGCAGCGACATAAGCGTTCCAAGCTGAGGATCGTGGAGCCTTGTACGGGCACCAGGGGATTTTCCTGTGCGGCGCCACGCGAAATCACCTATAACGCTACTGATTTGCGCATGAAGTAAGAGAAGTCGAACCAGCAGTTGCAGTCGCCAAAACAGAACCTCAAGGAGACACAGCAATGAAGGCAACGCTCAAGCTTCTGCCGTGCGCCGTCGCGACGCTCATCGCGACACTGCCGGCCGCGCAAGCAGCGGGAGATAACGTCACCGCACTATCCAACTTCCAGCAAACCGGCGACAAGACACCGCCCGAAACGGTGCCGCAAACGGGCCAGCGCGCCGACGAGCTACGCGAAAACCTCAAGCAGATCAAGCTGCCCCCCGGCTTCAAGATCGAGTTGTACGCGGTGGTGCCCGATGCGCGCCACATGGCGGTCGAGCCGTCGACGGGCGTCGTCTTCGTCGGCACACGCAAGGCGCGCGTCTGGCAGGTCACCGATCGCACGAAACATCGCGTTGCCGACGACGTCGTCTCGTTCGCGAGTTCCGTGACGTTCAAGGTGCCGAACGGCGTGTGCTTCTCGCCGGACGGCGTGCTGTATGTGGTCGAGCAGAACCGCGTGCTCGCCTTTCCGGCCGCGCAGTTCTTCGGCGAAGGCGGGTCCGATGTCGCCGCAGCCGTCGTCGTTCCTCAGGGCAAGCTGATTCCGACGCAGTTCGAGAGCTTCAATCACGGCGCACGCGCGTGCCGCGTCGGGCCGGACAAGAAGCTCTACATCGCGCTCGGCCAGCCCTGGAACGTGCCGCCCAAGGACAAGTTGAGCGAGCTCGACAAGAATGGCCTGGCAGGCATCATCCGCATGGACCAGAATGGCAAGAACCGCGAGGTCTACGCCCACGGCGTGCGCAACTCGGTTGGCCTCGACTTCAACCCGAAAGACGGCACGTTGTGGTTCACGGACAACCAGGTCGACGGCATGGGCGACGACACCCCGCCGGGCGAACTCGACCACGCGACGAAGGCCGGCGAAAACTTCGGTTTCCCGTGGTACGGCGGCGGCAAGGTCCGCACCGAGGAGTACAAGGACAGCACGCCGCCCGCGGGCCTCGTGTTTCCGCAGGTCGAATTCGCCGCGCATGCGGCCGATCTCGGCATGTCGTTCTACAAGGGCAAGATGTTCCCCGCGAAGTACCAGGGCGGCATCTTCGATGCGGAGCATGGCTCGTGGAACCGCACGAAGCCGATCGGCGCGCGCATCATGTTCATCCCGATCAAGGATGACGGCACGGCCGGCGCCGCCGAAGTCTTCGCCGAAGGATGGCTCACGCCGAACGGCGAATACATGGGCCGCCCGGTCGACGTGCAGCAGTTGCAGGACGGCTCGCTGCTCGTTTCGGACGACTACGCGGGCGCGATTTACCGCATCTCGTACACGGGAGCGAAATGACGTGCGCGGCAGTCGCGGCGGCGCTACTGCGTGTGTACCGGCAGCCGGCGCGGGGCATGCGGCGTCGCGGCCGATATCGCTGATCTCGCAACGTTTTATCGCAGCATGAAGCGGTAGCAAAAAGGGCGCGCGTTGCGAACACCGCGCGCCCTTGTCCTTCAGCTAAACCGGTCGATGCGCCTTCGGCTCGCGGTCCTCAAACCCAAAGCTTGCGCGCAAGGAACGTCAGCGTGCGATCCCACGACAGTTGCGACCACACCGGGTCGAACTGCGTGCCGGCAATGCGGCCCGGGCCGACGGCCGTTTCGTTCGTGAACGCGTGGTGCGCAAGATAGCGATGGAATTGCGCGTCGACGTTCGCTTCCTTGAGCTTCGCGGCGAGCGCATCGACGCCTGCTTCCGCGAAAAACGCGTCCTGCGTGGCCCAATGCGCGAGCACCGGCACCTTGATCTTCGACGCATCGATATATTCGATCGGCGGGTAGCCGTACCAGATCACGCCGGCCGAAAGCTCCGGCGTCTGACAAAGTGAAAGCCACGCCAGTGCGCCGCCCATGCAATAACCGATCACCGCCACGCGCGGCGACTGCTGCTTCAGATATTGAACGGCGCCGCGAATGTCCTGCGATGCGGCATCGCCGAAGTCGAGCCCCGACATCAGGTGGTGCGCCTCTTCTTCCTCGACGGTCGACTTGCCGCGGTACAGATCGGGCACCAGCGCGAGATAGCCGCATTGCGCGAGGCGGTCGGCCACGCCGCGAATCTGGTCGTTGACGCCCCACCATTCCTGCAGCACGACGACTGCGGGGGCGCCCTGCGGATTTTCGGGTTTCGCGAGATAGCCGTTGACGTCTTTGCCGTCAGGCCGGCGAAAGCCGACCGTCGATCCGGGGTTCGTTTTCATGACAAGTCCTTGGTCACAGAGGAGGGAGGAGGAGCAGCGAAAGCAGTAGCATAGCGCCGCCCACGCTCCCGCGCAGATTCTGGTGCACTGCAGCTAAGGGAGTCTTAAGCTGCTGTCCTGCAACATCGCGTCTATTCCCCGCATAAACGCAAGCGATACGCATGCGCGGGACATCTTTCCGGAGGGCAAAGTGACGCGATCGGCATCGACGTACCGCAACAGCACAAATGAAGACAATCTGATCAGCAAGGTGCCGCAAGCCACCGCCGTATTCTGGATCGTGAAGATTCTTGCGACGACCGTCGGCGAAACGGGCGGCGATGCATTATCGATGACGCTGAACCTCGGCTATGCGGTCGCCACGCTTATCTTCCTTGCGTTCTTTGTCATTACGCTGACGCTGCAGGTGCGCAGCGACCGCTATCGCCCGGCCGTCTACTGGGCCGTCGTCGTGGCGACCACCACCGTCGGCACGACGATGTCCGACTTTCTCGACCGCACCGCGGGACTCGGCTACATCGCATCGTCCGCCTCGCTGTTCGCCGCCGTGCTGGTCGTTCTCGCGAGCTGGCGGGCCGTGGCGGGCCGCATCGAATACCAGCATATCGTGCGGCCTCGCGACGAGGTGTTCTACTGGCTCACGATTCTCGTATCGAACACACTCGGCACCGCGCTCGGCGATTTCACCGCAACGAGCCTTGGTCTTGGCTTCGAACGCGGCTCGCTCGTGTTTGCGGGGCTGCTCGTGTCCATCGCGGCTGCATGGCGCATCGGCACGCGAATTCCCGTCAGTGTGCTGTTCTGGGCCGCTTATGTATTGACGCGGCCGCTCGGCGCAACGCTGGGCGATACGCTGACGAAGCCACACGCGGAAGGCGGCCTTGCGCTCGAGCGCATCCCAGCGTCGCTTGCGATCCTGGGCATGCTGGCTGCGGTGGTCGTGCTGCAGCATTGGCTCGGACGCGGCACGCGCGATGTCGCTGCAAGATCGGCGCGATGACGTCGACGCGGGCTCGATCGAATCGCGATCGATACCTTGACCCCATCGGTCCGACTGACGGTTTCGCAAGCTTTTTTAAGCGCTGCGCAAGGCGGGAGAACTAAGCTTGTTGATGAGTGTGCATTGCGTGCCGCTCTCGTTCAACTCCACAGGAGAAACCACATGAAGGCCCTTTCAACCGCCATTGCTTCGGCACTTTTATTGCTGGCCTCCGCGACTTCGTTCGCGCAAACCGCGAACGGCATGAACAACGGAGCCGCGCCGAACGCGCCCGCCATGTCCAGCGCGGACCAGCAGAACTGGCAACACCAGCCGGCCATGAACTCGCAAAGCCAGCGAAGCGACGCAGGCATCGATTACGGCACGCCCGCAAACGGCACTTACCAGTCCGGCCGTCCGATGAATCACGGTGGCTTCACGGAGCCGACCTTCGGACATCATTGACCGATGGCACAGACGTGCCGGGGTATCGTTGCCGCCATGCCCGCCCGCGTGGCCGGTACGCCGCGCCGCTGCGATAACATCGACGCAAGTTTCAAACGGAGTTGACCGATGCGCCTGTTGTTGATCGAAGACGACGACATGATCGGCGAGACCGTGCTCGAATCGATGCGCCGTGCCGGCCACGCCATCGACTGGGCGCGCGACGCCCGCGCCGCTGCGCTGTCGCTTGGCAACGATGTCTACGATCTCGTGCTGCTCGATCTGAGTCTGCCCAAGGGCGACGGCATCGACCTGCTGAAGGCCTGGCGCAACGAGGGCGGCGCTGCGCCCGTTATCATCCTGACGGCGCGCGATGCGGTGGAAGACCGCGTACGCGGCCTCGACGCCGGCGCCGACGACTATCTCGTCAAGCCGTTCGATCTCGACGAACTGGCCGCGCGTGCGCGCGCGCTGCTGCGACGCCGCGCGGGCCGCACTCAGCCCGTCTTCACGCACGGCGCGTTGAGACTCGATCCGGCCGCGCACGAGGTGCTGAAGGATGGAGAAGCGATTGCGCTGATTCCGCGCGAATTCGCGCTGCTGCATGCGCTGATCGAAGTTCCGAAGCGCGTCTTCACGCGTACCGAGCTCGAGGAAAAGCTGTATGGCTGGGGCGAGGAAGTCGGCAGCAATACGATCGAGGTGCACGTGCATAGTTTGCGGCGCAAGCTCGGCGCCGATCAGATCGTCACGGTGCGGGGCGTCGGTTACCGCTTGAAGAGACTGGAATGACGTCCATCCGGCGCAAGCTGCTGAGATGGCTGATTTTCGGTTTCGGTGCGGCATCGGCCGCAGCCGCGTACGGCATCTTCCACACGGCGCGCGAGGAAGCCGGCGAACTGTTCGACTACGAACTGCGCACCGTCGCGTTATCGCTGCCGCCTAACCTGCATGCGGCGATGACCTCGCAGCAGTCGAACACCATGCTCGGCGATATTGCCGACGACCGTATCGTCATCGAGATCTGGGATGCGTCCGGCAAGCCCGCCTATCGCTCGCAGGAAAGGCAGACGCTCGGCCGCTACCCGGCGGGGCTGCGCACCATCGAAGAAGATGAAACGCACTGGCGCGTCTTCGGCGTGCAGCAGGCCGCGCGCTTCGTGCAGGTCGCACAGCCGCTGTCGGTGCGCAACGATCTGGCGCTGACGCTTGCTTTGCATACGCTGTGGCCGCTTGCGCTGATGGTGCCTGCCGCGATCGCGCTCGTGCTGCTCGTCGTCACGCGCGGGCTTGCACCGATCGGGGGATTGTCGCGTTCGCTGGCGAGCCGTTCTCTCGAAGCGTTGGAACCGCTTACGATCGATGCGCACACACCTGTCGAAGTGCTACCGCTCGTCGTTGCATTGAATGATCTTTTGAGGCGCCTGCATGTCGCCTCGCAGGCGCAACGCATGTTCGTCGCCGACGCCGCGCACGAGTTGCGCTCGCCGTTGGCCGCGCTGCAATTGCAACTGCAAGCCGCTGCGCGCGACGGCACGCTGACCGGCTCCGAGGTCACGCTCGAACGCATTCAGGGGCGCTTGAAGCGGCTGATTCACCTCGTCCAGCAACTGCTGACGCTCGCGCGCGAAGATGCAGCCACCGCAGCGCCGCTGGCGCCAGTCAGCATGCGGCGCCTGGGGGAGCAGGTCGTCGGCGAGTTTTCGCTGCTCGCCGAGGCGAAGCAGATCGACCTTGGGCTCGAGACGAGCGCCGCGCTCGGCGCGACAGACGCGTATATCGCGCTGACCGATCAGCATGCGCTGTTTCTGCTGCTTTCGACGCTGATCGACAACGCGATTCGCTACACGCCGGCAGGCGGCACGGTCGACGTGCTGCTCGAACGCATCGGAGAGCGGATCGGCATCGAAGTGCGCGATACCGGCCCCGGCATTCCGGACGACGAACTGAACCGTGTATTCGATCGATTCTATCGCGGCACCGGCACGCAAGTGCAAGGCAGCGGCCTTGGGCTGGCAATCGCCGCGCGCATCGCGACGCGCCTCGGGATCGTGTTGATCTTGCGTAACCGCGCAGGCGCATCGGGTCTGTCGGCACGCGTCGATGGATTTCGACCGGTCGCTGAAACGCAGCTTGCGCACACCTGAACCGAACGCGTCACTGCCCGGCCTGATCTTTTTCCTTCTCGAGCTGCAAATACAGGTGTTCGACGTTCTGCGGCTGTGCGACCGCATACAGCTTGTCATGACGAAACGCCGGCACTTGCACCGTGTGCATTGCCTGCGTGATCCCGACGCCGGACGCGAACGCACGCCGCACCGCTGCATCGAGTTCGCGCAGATATTCGGCAAGCAGATCGAGATCGGCCGGCTTCGCGAGGCGCCCGAACGCCGGCACGATCGCTTTCGCGTCGAGCGTTTTGATCTGGTCGAGCGCATCGAGCCAGCCTGGAATGCGCTCGTTGCGCAGTTCGGGAATTCGTCCGACGCTGACGAGCCCGCCCGCGAACAGCACACCGCTCGACGTATCGAGCACCGCGAGATCGCCCGGCGTACTGGCTGGCCCGAAATACAGCAGCCGGAGCGTGCGGCCGCCGCTTTCGAGCTGCGTATTTCCGTCGACGGTACGATCCGGCACCGTGACGCGCGACCCGGCCATCTCGTCTTCGCCCAGCGTGCGATTCAGATTCTTCAGGCAAATCGCGCAGCGTTCGCGAATCAGTTCCGCGGTGCGTCGCTGAGAGAGAATCGGCGCGCCCCGATCGCGGAACGCGGATGCGCCGAACACGAATTCAGGCCCTTGATGCGTGATAACCACGAGCTGGACGGGTAAAGGCGTAATCTTCTGGATCGCGTCGAGCATGGCGCGACCGTAGCGATACGACGAGCCGGTGTCGATCACCGTCACGCCACTCGGCCCGACGATAAAACCATTGTTCGCAACGATTCCATGATTCGCAGGCGTAACCGCGTCGCCGCTGCCCATCATGACGTAGACGCCGGACGCGATTTCGTTCGGCACGGGCGCACGAAATGCCGACGCCGACTGCGGTTCGGCGCGTGCCGCCGGTGCGAACATAGCCGCCGCCAGCGCGACGATCATCGCACCCGCCAGCATCGCAATCGATACGCCGTAGACCTCGCGCACCGCGCCTGCCGCACGCGGCACATCAGGGCGGCCCCTGCACGCACGCCGATCTCGTGCCGCCCGCATCACAGCTTCGACGACGCATTCTGCTGCGCGCCCGCTTGCGGGCTCACCGCGACCTCGGCTTCGAACTGCTTGTTCTTCGTATCCTCGAGATGCGCCTTCAGTTCGCCGTCGCCGTGCGGCACGAACCAGAAACGGAAGTTCGGGTTCTCGCTGATCGAGAAATTGACATCCGCGACCATCACCGGCTTGCCGCCATAGGTGATCGTCACCTTGCGCACGAAATACGCGGTCGCATAGTTGCGCGTGACCTGGTTCATCGCCATGCCGGTGCGATTCGGATGCCTGACCATCAGCTGCGCGAGTTGCGGCTTGCCCGCCACTGTCTGGCCTTGCAGCGTGAGGCGCACCTGACCCGCGCTCGCCTCGGCTGCCGCATCGTCCTTGCCCGCCGGCGCCGAGCAGCCGCCTGACGCCTTCACGAAACGCACGGCGCTATACAGCTTGCCGTCGCTGGTTTCGGCGATCGCGCGCATAAACGTGTAATCTTCGACGCGCACGCGTGTTTCGATTGTCGCGAAGCCCGACTCAGGCGTGAACGAAAACGAGCCCGCATAGGGTTCCGGATTCTCGTCGATATACAGATACACCTTCTTGATATAGCGCGCGGGCGTCTGCGGGAACTGCGCGGCAATCGCAATCGGCACCACGGCGCCGTCCGCCGCACGCGCCGGCGCGTCGAGCTTGATTACCGCGTCGCCATGCGTATCGATCGGCCGGCCCTTGAACGTGCCGTCCCTGAAGTCGACCCAGCGCGCGGGCGTGTCCGGATTGTCTTCCGGGTGTTCTTCCGCATACGCGGCACTAACGGAAAATGGCGCCGCAAACGTCGTGGCAAGCGCCACACATGCCGCGACAAAACCCGTCACTGCGCTTTTCGCCATGTTGTCCATTTCAAGCTCCTCCACCCTTCTGAACTACAGCGGATGCATGAGCGGTTAGCAGCGGGCGGGCGCACCCGCTTCATTGCTCCCACTCGAGTTCCGCGTATGCGGCCGTCACGTTGCGGCGGTGGTAGATATCGAATAGCCGCCACTTGCCGCGTTCCTCCTGCCCAATCGTCTCGACCGCCTGCTGCATCGTCCTGCCCTGTCGGATCGCCGCGCGCACATCGCGCACGAGATGCGCCAGATAAGCCTCCTCGGCGGCGAGTGCTTCGCGCCACGGCGCGTCGAGCGGGCCGTGGCCCGGCACGATGCGGTGCGGATTCATGGCCCGCATCGCCGCAATATCGTCGAGCCAGCCAAGCACGGCGCCGTCGATCACGGGGACGCATCCCGCGAACAGCAGGTCACCTGCGATCAGCGTGCCACTAGCTTCATCGTAGACGGTCAAATCGTTGTTCGTATGGGCTGTTTTCCAGGTCCGCAGCCGCAGCACGCGTTTTCCCAGATCGAGCTTCATGCTGCCGGACACGGTCAGCGAGGGCGGCACGATGACGCTGCCGTCCGCGAGGTCGCCGAGTTCGCGCTTGAGCACGCGCATATAGCTCTCTTCGTGCGACGCCTCCGCTTCGGCGAGCGTCGCGCTGCCGACGAATCGCGGATGATCGGCCGCAAACGCGACATTGCCGAAAATATGGTCCGGATGCATGTGCGTGTTGATGACGTAGCAGACCGGCAACGGCGTGACCGCGCGAATCGCCGCACGCAAGGCGCGCCCTTCGGCTGCCGTGCCGCCGGTGTCGATCACTGCAACGCAACGCGAACCGACGATAAAACCGATGTTGGCGATATCGCCGCCGTTTTCGCGCGTCGCGACGTCATCCCGGCCTCGGTGAAAATAAAGACCGGGTTCGAGCTGGACGACCGCAAGCGGCCGGGTGGCCTCCCAGGCCGCGGCCGGACCGCCGCACGCTGCTGACGCAAGGTACGCAACACACGCAAAAAACGCGAAGCGGACCGGCTGCATTACCGGGCCGCCGTCCGATCGCGCGCACCGCTGTCATCGTCACCGGCGTTCGCAGCACCCGTGGCCGCCGCGCGCCGCGCAGCGGCCGGCGACAGGCGCCGCAAAAACTCCGCATATTCGCGCTCGAGAAACGGCGCCGCGTGTTCCAGCATGAAGCGCCGGAACGCAACGCAGGTCGGCGAAAGCTGCTTCGAGCTCAAATGCACGATCTGCCAGGTCCGCTCGAGCGGCGTGCCGTTGACGTCGAGCACCGCAAGCGCACCCGCGCGCAATTCGAGCGACAGGGTATGCAGCGACAACAGGCTCACGCCCATGCCGGCCATCACGGCCTGCTTGATCGTTTCGTTGCTGCCGAGCGTCACGCAGCGCGACGGTGTGAACAAATGCTGCCTGAACATATGCTCGGCCACGGCGCGCGTGCCCGAACCGGGTTCACGCAATAAAAACGTATCGCCGGCCAGCTCCTGCAGGTCGAAACGCCGTGCCTCGCGCAGCGGATGATCGAGCGGCGCGATGATCACATGCGGATGCCGCGCAAGCGGTTCGGCCGTCGTGCCGAGTTCGGGCGGCGGGCGTCCCATGATCGCAAGATCGGTTGCGTTGTCCTGCAGCAGGCGCAGCAGCGTCTCGCGATTGCCGACGGAAAAATGCACGTTCACCTTCGGGAATTGCCGCGAATAGAGCGCGAGCAGCTTCGGCGCGAAATGCGTCGCCGAGCTGACGATGCTGACCGCGATCGTGCCGCTGTCGGCTTGCGCGAGGGAGGTCATCGTGTCCTCGATGTCCTTGATCTCGCCGATGATGCGGCTCGCGTGGTGCGACAGGCGCTCGCCCGCTTCGGTCAGCGTGAGCCGTCGCGACACGCGCTCGAACAAGGGCAGGCCGAGCGCTTCTTCGAGCTGACGGATCTGCATCGATACCGCGGGCTGCGACAGGTGAAGCTCTTCGGCCGCGCGCGCGAAACTCGGCAGACGGCTCGCGATCACGAAGATCTGCAATTGCCGCAGCGTCAGCGCGCGTATCAGGTTCACGTTACCTCCCGAGCAAAATGCTTCCGGCCGTCCTGGGCGGCTCGCACGCGGACGGTTGCAGCGTGCCTGCGATCCCCCGCCGGTTGCCTCAGGGACTGCGTTAGCGGCCCGCGCGCCCGCTTTTCAGCGGCTCGCGCGCGGTCCGTTCGGCGGTGGCGGCGGCACCGGCGTGCCATGCGCCGGCGGCGGCACGAGCTTGCGCACGGCGCCCGTGAAACTCAGCGTTTCCGTGAGGCGCGGATGCGCGAAGTCGTTCTTCTCTCCAGGCACTTCGGTTCGAATCAGCGATACGCCACCGGGTATGTCGTCCGCAAACACGAACGTATAGCGCTTGCCGAGGAAATCGGGAAAACGTTGTGCGTTCGGGTCGTTCAGATAGGGCTGGATCTCGACCTTGCGCGCCTTTACCGTCTTGCCGTTCGCGTTGCTCGTCACCGGCGTGATCGGCGGATTTGCGGCAAGCGCGAGCCGCACGCGCTTCTGGAAATAGCGGCGCTGGCCGCCCGTCAGCTGTTCCATTTCGGCGATATCGCGCTCGAGAAAATAGACGATCACCGGGTTGCAGGGTAGCCCGCCCGACGGCACCGAGACCTTGCCGGTGCGATCGCTGACGCTCGCATCGTCAGCCGAATTGTTCGCACTTTTCACGAGCACTCGCACGGTGTCGCTGGCCTTTTCAGGCGGATGCGATAGCGTCATCGCGTAGTCGAGCTCGGTTTGCGCCGCGACGCCGCGCAAGTGCGGCGTCATGAACAGCAGCCGCTCGGCCGGCGCGATCTCGTTTGCCGCATCCGATGCCGGCGACGCCGCCTCTGCACCGGACGCCGCTGGCGTAGCCGCATGCACCGACGCCAGCGGCAAGACCAACGCCGCCGCCGCACATAATGCGCTCACCGCACACCACGACGGACGCATCGTCGCATGCCGCATGACGCACCACGCGGTTCCGCGCCGCATGAACTTCGCAGGCGTGTCCATCATTGCGGCGTATTCGACGCGACGGGCGCGCTGGCAATCGGCAGCAGCGGCACGTCATAGCTCGTGAGAATCGTATTGATCTTGTCCTGATGCGTCGCGATCCACTGGTCGACCTTGTCGTGCCACGCTTTTTCGCCGTGGCGCGTCCCCATCGCGATCTCGAAGTCGAAACGGATGCCGGGCTGCGGCGGAAACGGCACGAGTTTCGCGGTGTCCCCCGAACGCTTCACGAAGTAACCGGCAATCGGCCCCCAGACGAACACGACGTCGACGTTGCCCTGCTTCAGGTCATGCTGGATCATCTCGCCCGGGAACGCCTGCGGATCGCCGCTTTGCGCCTGATACGACACGGCCTGGTCGATCAGGTTGTTCGCGAGCAGCCAGTCCACCGCTGGTGTTTGCGCGAAAATGCCCAGGCGCAATTTCTTCAGTTGATCGGGCGGCAGCTTCAACAGATCGCTCGGCGTGTTGATGTTCGCGAACTCCGGCTTTTTACTGAAGACCATCGCGTAAGTCGAATGCAGATACGGGCGTGTCGTCGCCGTCATGTCGTAACCACGCGGCACGCCGACAATCAGATCGCACTTGTAGCGCTCGGTATTGGGCTCCTTTTCGCGCAGCGTGTGCCGCACGAAACCCATGCGCTGCGGAAAGTAGGTGTATTCGACCTTGTAGCCGAAATCGCTCGCCATGGCTTCGGCGATCTTGTTCTCGTAGCCCTCGCCCTTGTCGTTCGACAACGGCAGGTTGTTCGGGTCCGCGCACACGCGCAGCACCTTGTCGGCGCCGTCGTTATTCGGCAGCGACGGCGCATTCTGCGCCTGCGCGAACGGCACCGCGCAGCTCGCGCACGAAAGCGCGAGCGCGGCGCGCAAGATATAAGCAAATCGGGTTCTGCGAGCGGACATGACTATCTCCGAAACGGGAAACATCGGGAAACCGATAGGGCCGACGGGGGCGGTCCGCAATCAGGTCATTTGTCGATCGGTTGCAGATCGCCCGGATTGATCTTTCCGTCGGAACGCCCTTTCAGATACGAATAAAGGTTTTCCCAATTCTTTTGCATCATCTGGCTCGAACTGAAGTCGGGCATACCCTTGTCGATGCGTCCACCGAATACGGTGCGATGGAATTCGTTCTTGTCGAGCGTCTTGAATGCATCGATGAGCGACGGGCCGACGAGACCCTCCTGTTTTGCGCCGTGACACCGTTCGCAGGCTAGCGCGCGCCACGTTTTCCAGCCGAGGTAGGTATCGCCATCGACCTTGTTGCCGTCTACCACCTTGTAGGCAACCGGTTTCATCTGCGTAGCATTGGTCTGCCCATATGCGACCGGCCACGCAAATACAGCCACTGCAAACGGCAACAACATCAAACGGCCTTTCATGCGTTCGTCTCCCATCCACACTGTCGCTTTCATTCCCGGCCAGCCCGGTTCCAGCTGCCGTGCCCGCCGGATGGCGCGCATACCGCATGCCCTCGCAGTGCGGTATGCGCGCCCCCGATATTTCGCATCGCTACTCGTACAGCGCTACTCGTGCATCGCTATTCGTCAAGCGCAGGCTTTCGTTTCGACGAGAAAGCCTGCGCCTGTTCGCTCATACGAGGCGTGCCATCAGCTCGGAATCGCGAAGACGAACAACGTGCCGCCGAGCGCCGTGTACTTCGCGAGTTCGCGATAACCGCCGACCGCGCCGAGACCTTCGGTCGACTTCTGCAGGCCCGCGGCCATCCCGATGCCGGCCCAGCCGCCGATGCCCGAATACACGCCGACGTACTGTTTGCCGTCAAAGGTGTAAGTGAACACGTTGCCGATGATTCCGGACGGCGTCTTGAACTTCCACAGCTCCTTGCCGTCGCTGATCCGCACCGCCTTGATGTAGCCTTCGAGCGTGCCGTAGAACACGATGCCGCCGGCCGTCGCGAGAGCGCCGGACCATACCGAGAACCGCTCGGGCTTCGACCAGACGATCTTGCCCTTCGACGCATCCCACGCGATGAAATTGCCCATCGCGCCGTTCTCGTTCGGACCCGGGAACATCGACAGCGTCGCGCCGACATAGGGCTGGCCCGACACGTAGTCGACATCGAACGGTTCGTAGTCCATGCAGACGTGATTGGTCGGCACGAGGAACAGCTTCGACTTCGGATCGAACGCGGCAGGCTGCTGGTCTTTCGAGCCGAGCGCCGCCGGGCAGATGCCCTTCACGTTGTGGTCGGGACCGGCCTTCTGCGTCGAATAGCTCGCGTTGCGAATCGGCAGGCCGCTCTTCAGGTCGACGCTTTCCGCCCAGTTCACCGCCGGGTCGTACTTGTTCGCGACCAGTAGTTGGCCCGTTTCGCGGTTCAGCGTATACCCGAAGCCGTTGCGGTCGAAGTGCACGATTGCGGGAACCGTCTTGCCGTTCATCGGGATGTCCGCGAGGATCATCTCGTTCACGCCGTCGTAGTCCCACTCGTCGTGCGGCGTCATCTGATACACCCACTTCGCCTTGCCGGTGTTCAGATCACGCGCGAAGATCGACATCGACCACTTGTTGTCGCCTGGCCGCTGCGTCGGATTCCATGTGCCGGGGTTGCCGGTGCCGTAGTAGACGAGGTTCAGTTTCGGATCCCACGCGTACCAGCCCCATGTGGTACCGCCGCCGAGTTTCCACTGATCCCCCTTCCAGCTCTTTAGCGACGAATCCGCGCCGACCGGCTGCATCTTGCCGTCCGTCCACGTCATGGTCTTGTCCGGGTCGAGCAGCATCTCGTTGTCGGGACCGGTGCTGTACGCCTTCCAGACCTCCTTGCCGGTCTTGATGTCATACGCGATCAGACGCCCGCGTACGCCGAACTCGCCGCCCGAAATGCCGGTCAGTATCTTGTCGCCGAATACGTGCGGCGCATTCGTGTTGGTTTCGCCGGCCTTCGGATCGCCGTTCTTCGCCGACCAGACAACGTCGCCGGTCTTCGCATTGAGCGCGACGAGCGTCGTGTCGGCCTGCTGCAGGAAGATCTTGCCGTCGCCATACGCGAGACCGCGATTCACCGTGTCGCAACACATCACGGAAATAACCTGCGTGTCCTGCTTGGGCTCGTATTGCCAGATGAAGGTCTTGTCCTTCAGGTTGATCGCGATCACCTTGTTAGGGAATGGCGAATGGATATACATCGTGTCGCCGATCACGAGCGGAGAGCCTTCATGACCGCGCAGCACGCCGGTCGACATCGTCCATGCGACTTGCAGCTTGCCTACGTTGTTCTCGTTGATCTGCTTGAGCGGGCTATAGCGATGATTGGCATAGTCGCCCGCCTGTGCAGCCCAGTTGGATGGGTTCTTCAGCAGCGAATCGAGCTGCGGATCGGCGTGTGCGAAGAATGAACTCAGTGCCGTTGCCGCAGCCACCGCCAGTCCTAGAACCACGGTGCGTACGTTCATGTGTCTCCTCCAGAATGGGTAAACCGTCCACCTCACGATGAAACGCTACCGCGCTACACCAGCCGCGCCGTCCGGATGCGGGTAACGAGCCAGATTCAAGCCGGATTCTTTGCCCGGCTCATGCGTATGAAGGCTGATCGCATATTCCATGCCGACCGCGAGCTTTGTCGGTGTACCGCGCATGCAGGCGTCAAGGTGTGCCGATTCGCTTCGGATGACGATACATACTGTGTCAAATACGCGATACATTGCAGGCGTCCGCTTCATGTTCATCGAGGTCAGTCATGGCACAAGCCGAGCGAGTGTATTCAGATCAGGAAGTCGAAGCGCGTCTCGTGGGTGCGTTGCAGCACTGGTATCTGGAAGATGGATGGCTCCGGCGCAAATACAAAACCGAAAGCTGGAAAGGCACGCTGATGGTGGTCAACACGGTCGGCCATCTCGCCGAAGCCGCGTGGCATCACCCGGATCTGACCGTGTCTTATGCGTTCGTCATCGTCAAGCTGAAAACGCACACGGCCAAAGGGATCACCGATAAAGACTTCGCGCTTGCGAACAAGATCGAGGAAGTGATCCAGTGGCAGCCGGCCAAGGAAGGCGGCCCGCTCGAAGGCACGCCCGCCGACGATCAGCGTTTCCGCTATATGAAGTACGACGCCCCGAAGAGCTAGACGCGGCACGCGATCGGTTCGCGTGCGTGGTATGGCTTTTGCCTTACAGCTTCTGTTTCGCATCTGCTGGCTCGCGCGCAGTGCAGGCGCGCGGCCCGGTCCGAACCACGACGCGACAAGGACACGCTTGCCATGCCGATTGACTCTGACCACATCGCGCCGCTATCGGCGGTCACCGTCGACGCACCGGCCCGTTTGCATCTGGGCTTTCTCGACCCGAGCGCGTCGCTCGGGCGCGCGTTCGGCAGCGTCGGCCTCGTGATCGAAGGACGCGGTACGCGCGTCAGCGCGCGGCGGGCGGAACGCTCGCATATCGCGCGGGCGCCGAACGATGCGCTGCGCGCGCGGGCCGCGCTGTATCTCGACCGCTTGCGCGATGCGTGGGGTGGTCCTTCCATCGCCGTCGATATCGATCAGGCCTCGCGTGCGCATTGCGGGCTCGGCTCGGGCACCCAGCTCGCACTCGCGATCGGCACCGCGTTCGCGCGGCTCGCCGGTGTGCCCGCCTCGAGCGATGAAATCGCGCGGCTGCTCGGGCGCGGCGCGCGCTCCGGCATCGGCGCGCTCGGTTTCGATCATGGCGGCCTGATTGTCGATGGCGGTCCTGCGCGCGGTACGCGGCCGCAAGACGCTCGTATGCCGCCGCTGCTGTTTCGCCAGGCGTTTCCCGATGCGTGGCGCGTCGTGCTGATCGACGACGCCGATCTCGAAGGGCTGCACGGCGACGAGGAGCGGCGCAGCCTTGCCGCACTGCCGCCGTTTCCGCAGTCGCTGGCCGCGCACCTGTGCCATCTCGTGATGATGCGTGTCTTGCCCGGCATCGCCGAGCAGGACTTCGACGCCTTCGCGGACAGCATCAGCGCAGTGCAGCAAACGATCGGCGAATACTTCGCGCCCGTCCAGGGCGGCATCTTCACGAGCGCCGCGGTCGGCCGCGCGCTGCAGGCGATCGCGGACGAGCAGAAGGCCGGTATCGGCCAGACGTCGTGGGGGCCGACCGGCTTTGCGTTCGTGCGCAGCGCGCAAGCCGCGGAACGCGCGCTCGCGGCGGCCCGCGCGGCAACCCGCGACGAAGCCTCCGTGACGTGCGCGGTGACGGTCGGGCGCAATCGCGGCGCGACCTTTAGCGTCGAGCGCATGCGCAACTGCAGAGTCGACGTCGGATGACGCGCGTCGCACGCGCGTGCATTCACCGCGCACCGCCGCGATACCGATATCGCCGTGCAGCCGACATTGCAGACACCGCCTCACGTCGCCCCGCACTCCCGAAACGGTCCTTGATCCTTAGATATTAGCCACTGCCATGTCCGAAGCTACCGAAAGGCCATACATCCTGCATATGTTCACGGCCACGCCGCAGATGAGTCCGTTCGACGTCAACATGGCGGCCGACGCGGGCTATCAGATCGTCGTGCCGTACAGCAACGTCGACGCGAGCAACGTCGTGCAGCTCACGCAAGACGCGATCTTTTCGCGCGGGCCGAAAGGCGTATCGCGCACCGGCATCTTTATCGGCGGGCGCGATGTGATGCTCGCCGCCGACATGCTCGATCTCGCGCGCCAGGCGATGGTGCCGCCGTTCGAGGTGTCGGTATTCGCGGACCCGAGCGGTGCGTACACGACGTCGGCCGCATTGGTCGCGCTCGTCGAACGCACCTTGAAATCCGAGCACGGCGAAGACCTCGGCGGCAAACAGGTGCTGATTCTCGGGGGCACCGGCGCGGTCGGGCGCGTGTCGGCCGCGCTCTTTGCATCGCTCGGTGCGGAAGTATCGATCGCGAGCCACTCCGACGCAGCGCGCGCGCAGCGCGTCAGCGACGAGGTCAACAAGCGGTTCAGCATCGCGACTCGAGGCATCGGCGCCGGCACACCCGATGCGCTGCATGCGGCGCTCGCGAACGCAGATGTCGTGATCGGCTCCGCCGCGGCCGGCGTGCAGGTCGTCGCGAACGCGGACCTTGCGCATGCGCAGCAGATGCGGGTCGCCGCCGACGTCAATGCAGTGCCACCCGAAGGCATCGCGGGCGTCAACGTGATGGACAACGGCAAGCCGCTGGCCGGTGCCGCGCGGCCCGACGCGGTTGGCATCGGCGCGCTCGCGATCGGCAACGTCAAATACCAGGTCGAGCATCGTCTGTTTCTGCGAATGCGCATGGGCGGCAAGCCCGTGTACCTCGGTTTCGCAGAAGCGTTCGACGAGGCGCGTGCGATCGTCGCCGGCCGCGACTGATACGGCCGCCCGAACGTCATGCAGGCAAGGCTTCCTGCCCGACCTTCTTCCGCGCGCGTATCGGCACGGCCCTATGCGCGTACGTACGATATCCGCGTGCCGTTCGTCGCGATCGCGGGTTTGTCTGCGCGGCTTCTTACCGAGTCGGCAGCGCAGACACGGCTCAATGTCGCCGCGCTCGATCTGTTTGGCGATCGCGATACGCGGAAGCGCGCGAAGGTGTGGCTCCATGTCGGTGGCGAGGGCTTGTCAGTCGATCGCGACAAGCTGTTCGAGGCGCTTGCGCGAGTGGCACGGCTGCCAAGGATGCAGGGCCTGATCGCGGGCAGCGGGCTCGAGCCGTTCGCGCGCGAGTTGCATGAGCGGGCGGACATGCCACGGTTTATCGGTAACGATATGCACGCGATCGAAGCGGTGCGTGAGCCGACGCGTTTCTTTGCGTTGCTCGACGAGCTGGGCGTTGAGCATCCGGAAGTTTCGCTTACGCGGCCCGTCGATGCACGAGGTTGGCTCGGGAAGCGGGCTGACGGGTGCGGCGGTACGCATATTCGGGCAGCAAGTGAATTCCCATCGGGTGCATCCGATGCCGCCGCGACGCCGCCGGTCTACTTCCAGCGTCTCGCTGCGGGCCGCTCGGTGTCCGCGCTCTTTGTTGCCGCGGGCGGCAAAGCCGTGATCGTCGGCTTCGCCGAACAGCTGACGGTCTCGCACGGAGCGCTGCCGTTCATCCACACCGGCTCGCTCGGTCCAATCGACCTGCCGCCGCCCGTTGCGTCGCGCATCGATGAGATCGTGCAAGCAATCGTCGCGAAGACCGGCCTCGTCGGCATGAACAGCATCGACTTCCTGCTTGACGGCAACGACATGACCAGTGTGCTCGAAATCAATGCGCGCCCTTCGTCGACCGCCGCGCTTTATGAAATCGCATCGCCTGCGATGTGGCCGCATGGTTTGCTCGCCTGTCATATCGATGCGTGTCTGAAGGGCCGCTTGCCGCAGTCGCTCAACGCTGCGCCAGGAGCCGCGCCGCAACGCTACGCCGCCCAACGCGTCGCGTTCTCCGCACACAGCTTCACCGTCACGCAGCGCTTCAGCGACACGCTTTTCGCCGCGCCGTGGTGCCGCGATATCCCGCAGCCCGGCGTACGCATCGCGGCCGGCGAGCCAGTCTGCACGCTGATCGCAACCGCTGCGGCTCCCGCCCGCCTGCGCGACGAACTGGAGCGGCAGCGGGCGCGCCTTCTCGAACTGATCGACACCTGCCAGGAGTCCCACGATGACCTCCACACACGAACCGGCTGACCATTCCCAAACGCATGACGATGCGATCAGCGTCAACAGCCTCACCGCACCGCTCGTTGCACAGCTGATTGCCGATGCGGCACGGCTGCGGATCGGCGTGTCCCGCAGCGCATCGGGCACGACGATCGTCGATGCCGGCGTTGCGGTGCGCGGCAGCGTCGAAGCGGGCGTGCAAATCGCGCGCATCTGCATGGGCGGCCTCGGCCAGGTCGCGCCGCGCGTCGCCGTCGAGCGCGAGCCGCTGTGGCCCGCCATGATCGAAGTGCATACGTCGACGCCGGTCATCGCCTGTCTCGGCAGCCAGTACGCGGGCTGGAGCCTGTCGGCCACCAAAGAGCAGAACAACGGCAAGAAATTTTTTTCGCTCGGCTCGGGGCCGGCCCGCGCGCTCGCGTGCAAGGAGCCGCTCTTCGACGAACTCGCCTATCGCGATCGCCACGACAGCGGCGTGCTCGTGATGGAAGTGCACCAGTTGCCGCCGCAAGCGGTGATCGACAAGGTACTCGACGATTGCGGCCTCGCGCCCGAGCGGTTGACGATCGTCGTCACGCCGACACAGTCTGTCGCGGGGACGGTGCAGGTCGTTTCGCGCGTCGTCGAAGTCGCGCTACATAAAGCACATGTGCTCGGCACGCATCTGCCCGACATCGTCGAAGCGAGCGGCACCGCCCCCCTGCCGCCGCCCGCGCCCGATGCGCTCGCTGCAATGGGCCGCACGAACGACGCCATCCTTTACGGCGGCCGCGTGCATCTGACCGTGACCGGCGATACGCTCGCACGCAAACTCGCAGCCGAACTGCCGTCGTGGAATTCGCGCGATTACGGCCGGCCGTTCGCCGATGTATTCGCGTCGTTCAACCACGACTTCTATCAGATCGACCCCGCGCTGTTCGCGCCGGCAGAGGTGTGGGTCGCAAGCCTCGAAAGCGGCGCGACTTACTACGGCGGGCGGCTCGACGGTGCGTTGCTGCATCGCCAGTGGAACGGCGCGGCAGACCCGCTTGCGGCCGGTGCGTCGGCGTTCCATTCGGGTTCGTTCGGTGCATCGTCCGACACAGGCCATACCGGAACAGGTGCGCAATGATCGACACGCCGATCGGTGCCGGCCTGCGCGTCGCGATCATGACCGACGAAACCGGCTGGCACACCTCGCGCCTCAAGAAAGCGTTTCGGGCGCGCGGCGTCGACGCGCGCTGCATCGACCTCGCCGCCTGCCGCATCGACACGACATGGGAACCGTATGGCCTCGCGCTGCCCGGCTTTGCGCACGCGCTGCCCGATGCCGTGTTCGTGCGCGGCATCGCGGGCGGCACGTTCGAGCAGGTGACGCTGCGCCTCGGCATCCTGCATGCGCTGCGCGAATGCGGCGTGCCCGTCTATAACGATGCGCGTGCGATCGAGCGCAGCGTCGATAAATCGATGACGAGTTTTCTGCTGCACCGCAGCGGCGTGCCGACACCGGCGACCTGGGCAGGCGAATCGGCTGCATTCGCGCAGCGCGTGCTGATGCGTGAGACCGCTGCGGGACATCAGGTCGTGCTGAAACCGCTATTTGGTTCGCAGGGCAAAGGCTTACGCCGGCTCGGCGCGAGCGTGCGGCGCGACGGCACGCTCGTGCCGCTGCCGCCGCTCAGGCAATATCAGCAGGTCGCGTATTTACAGCGCTTTGTAGGCGACGACGGTGCACGGACGCGGCTGCGGGCCGGCGCGCATCGTGCTGAAGCCGCATTCGACTGGCGCGTACTCGTGATCGGCGGTCGCGCGGTCGCGGCGATGCGGCGCACCGGCGGCCGCGGCTGGATTCACAACGTCGCTCGTGGCGCCCATTGCGCGTCCGCGGAGCTTGACGACACGCTTGCTGAAATCGCCGTGCGCGCGACGCACGCGCTTGGGCTTGACTATGCGGGCGTCGACCTGATTCCTGCGCCGTCCGCCGATCCATCGCCCGAGCATCCGTCCGCCAGTCCACTCGTGCTCGAAGTCAACGGCGTCGCCGCATGGCGAGGGCTGCAATCGGTGACGCAGTTCGATATCGCCGCAGCGCTCGTCGACGACCTGCTCGACCGAAAACTCGCGGCGACAGGCGCCACGCCCGTCGAACCGACTCCGCTGCGCCATGCCAGCGTCTGACGACCCGCTCGTACTCGCACGCCACGCCTTCCTGCGTGCATGCAGCCTCGACGTCGAGACGCCGAAGCCCGGCAACGTCAGCGTGCACAGCGCCGGTCACCGGATGGATGCCCAACAATTCATCGCAAGCGCCGCCGCCTGCGCCCCGGCGCTGTTCGCGCATGCCACGCCCGTCGGCTCGCGCATTCTCGATGCGGTGATGAGCACGCAACGGGCGGCCGGCTGCAACACGAATCTCGGTATCGTGCTGCTTATTGCGCCGCTTGCCGCCGCACTCGAAGAACCGGGCAGCCTGCTGGGCGCGGCGCAGTGGCGCGAAGCGACAGAACGCGTGCTCGCGCGCCTCTCCGTCGACGACGCGCAAGCGGCTTATATGGCGATTCGCGCGGCGAACCCGGGCGGTCTCGGCGATGCATCCGAACAATCGGTGCACGCGCAACCGACCATCGGACTGCGTGCCGCCATGCAACTCGCCGCGAAGCGCGACAGCATCGCGCGCCAGTACGAAAACGGCTTCGCCGATATCTTCACGACCGGTCTCGCCGCGATCGAGAACCTGCTACAGATAAACCCGGATGCGGCTCCTGAGACGATCACCCTCGATGTGTTCCTCACGTACCTCTCGTCATGGCCCGACTCGCACATTGTGCGCAAGCAGGGCGTGACGGTGGCGCAAAGTGTCACGCGCGAAGCTGCGAGGCGCCACGCGCAATGGCGTCTTGCGCCGTTCGGCCCGCAGGCGGCTCGACTCGATGCATGGGATGCCGAATTAAAGCACGACGGCATTAATCCGGGCACGAGCGCTGATTTGACGGTCGCGACATTGTTTGCGGCGATCTGTCTTGCGCCGCAGCGTTACCTGAAGAGCGTGACCCGCACCTGAAAAGGCCTCGAATTGGCACGCTTCCTGTTAGACAGGGCGATGGTGCTTTCTCCGCTCGCCCCTCGCGGCAATTCGCCGTGCGCCGCGAGCGACCCCCGCGTCGACCGATCCAACTTCAACGGAGGAACAGCATGGCCAAGATTAATCGCGTCCTGGTAGGCGAGTCGCTAATCGGCGATGGTAACGAGGTCGCTCACATCGATCTGATCATCGGACCGCGCGGTTCGGCAGCCGAGACCGCATTCTGCAATGCACTGACGAACAACAAGGACGGCTTTACGTCGCTCCTCGCGGTGGTCGCGCCGAACCTCATGGCGAAGCCGAACACCATCCTGTTCAACAAGGTGACCATCAAGGGCGCTAAACAGGCGGTTCAGATGTTCGGCCCGGCACAGCACGCGGTGGCGCTGGCGGTCGCCGATTCTGTCGAAGACGGCACGATTCCGAAGGACGAAGCCGACGACCTCTTTATCTGCGTCGGTGTGTTCATTCACTGGCAGGCCGATGACGACAAGAAGATTCAGGAGTTCAACTACAAGGCGACGCGCGAAGCGTTGCAACGTGCGGTAGCGGGCGAGCCCAGCGCGGCGGAAGTGGTATCGAAGAAGAGTTCGGCCGCACACCCGTTTGCGCCGAACTGAACTTCGATGTCTGGATGCCGGTGCGAAAATTCGCGCGGCGGGCGGTGACCCGGCGCGCGGCTTGCATCGGCAGATGATCATCGTGTTTCGATAAGAGGTCTCGCATGACTTCATGTTGCCGCACTCGGCTCGCGATCGTCTCTATCGCGCTCGCCGCGTGTCTGCCGCCTGCCGCGCTGGCTCAGCAAAGTGCACCGGCTGCGCCAGGCAAGGCGGCGTCCGCGCAAGGTTATAGCTATCCGACCGAGGGAAGAGTCGAGTACGTGCTCGGCTGCATGGACGAAAACGGACACGATTTCGCGAACGTCTATAAATGCTCGTGCACGATCGACAAGATCGCGGCGGCGCTGCCGTACGACGAATACGTCGAACAGTCGACATTCTCGAAGTACGCGACGATGGGCGGCGAAGGCGGCGCCGAATTCCGGATGGACAAGGCGCGCGCACAAACGAAGAAATTCCGCGCGTTGCAACAGACTGCGTACGATCAGTGCGGGTTGGGTAAACCCGCAACGTCTGCGGCGGCCAAATAGCGTTGGATGGTGCGCCAAAGCGTAAAGGCGCGCTCGAATTCGAGCGCGCCTTTACGCATGAGCGATCAATCGGGAATCAGCCCTTCTCCGAGCGACCCGCATGCGCCCCAGGCACTGCGTGTCTGGCTGCGTCTGCGTTCGATCAGCACGCCGACGGCGGACACGTCGTCGAACTTCGCGGGCTTGGACAGCGATACGCGCACCCAATGCGCGCCGAATGAGCCGATCGCCAGTTGCGCGATCTGCTCGGCCAGCGCCTCGAGCAACTGAACTTTGTGCGTTGCAAGAAGTTTGTGCAGCGCGGTTCGCACGGCCGAGTAGTCGACGGTGTCGCCGATGCGGTCGGTATGGCATGCGCGCAGCGACGGAACGCCGATGGCGAGGTCGAGCCGCACCGGCTGCGCGGTATGCAGTTCCGGCGCATCGATGCCGATAACGGTCTGGCCGGTGAAGCCTTCGATAAACACGATGTCCAGCGGAACGCGCGCCGGCGCGTCGGTTATCGCAGTGCCTGCCGCAAGCCGGTCGTTCATGGCGCCAGGCGGTATGTCGATCGGTTGCCGGGTCGCGCGAATTGCATCGAAACGCTCCATAAAGTAACTCCGCCGCCTGTCGGCTTTTGATGGAATGGAATGACTGTGATCCGGGTCTTTGGATTTGCGCCATGCATATGAACGAACACCTATGAACGAAAACACGCAAATCGCAAGCCTGTCACGCTAAGCAAAAAGCGCGCGCAAAATGCGGGCCTTATAAGACTACTTATTGATGACGCGCGCTAACGGTTGTAGAGTGTTTGCGACGGGCAATGAAGCAGGTGCCTACAATCGTCTGTTGTGGCTTGGCGGATGCGCGACGCAGAATCGCGCGGCGCGCAGGGGAAGAGGTACACCTATAAAAGGCGTCGGCGCGCCGCTCGAACGGTACGGATAAGCCGAACGCAATGGAGACGCCCCAATATGTCATCGCTCGCTGACATCAACTCGCATGTTCGTGATGTTTTAAACACGGTTCACAACCAGTCGCCGACTCGACAGACGAGCGACTCGGTCGCGCAGTCGTGGACGCGCTGCCTGAACGAGTTCGGTCTCGACCCGGGCCGCTTCATCATGCCGCCGGTGCTCACGCAGCATGAACTTGCCGCGCGCCGCGAAGCCGCGACCGACCTGATCGCATGCTCGAAGCTCGAAATGACGACGCTTTACCAGCAGCTTGCGGATCCGAGCCTCGCAGTCGTGCTGACCGATGCGGACGGCGTGATCGTGCATCAGGTGTCCTCGGTGCCGTTCGGCGAAGCAGTCGCGGCGGACGGGCTGCGCGTCGGCGCCGTGTGGAGCGAGCGCACCGCGGGCACGAACGGTATGGGCACCTGTCTTGCCGAACGCGAATGTCTTGCGGTCTATCAGCACGAACACTTCTATCCGCGCTACACGTCCCTCACCTGCTCGGCTGCGCCGATTTTCGACGACCGCGGCATTGTCGCCGGTGTGCTCGACGTGACGAGCCGATCGAGATTGCTGCAGCAGCATTCGCTGGTGCTTGTCGGCATGTCGCGGCAGATGATCGAAAACCGGCTTATCGATTCGCGCTACCGGCGCGCCAACATGATCCATTTTCATAGCCGGCCTGAATTCGTCGGCACGCTGCACGCAGGCAAGCTCGCCGTCGACGACGAAGGGATCGTGCTCGCCGCGAGCCGCAGCGCGCTATTCCAGCTCGATCTGCGTTCGCCGGACCAGCTATGCGGCAAACGCATCGAAGAGGCGTTCAACGCGAGCCTCGAGGATATGATCGCGCGCAGCATTCGCGGCTCGTTCCATCCGGTTACGGTCTACGGCGCGCATACGAACAACCGGTTTTTCCTTGTCGCGCAGACGCCGCGCGATGCGACGACGTTCGCGAGCGCGTTCTCGACATTGCCGGCGCCGCGCGCCGGCACAGCCGGCTCTGGCGATACGGCGACGCGTGGGCGCATCGCCGCCAAAGCGAAGGAAGCCGCGCGCGCACCCGCAAGCGGACGCCTCGACAAGCTGTCGCAGCTCGAATTCGGCGATCCGCGCATGGCCTCGCAGATTCAGCTCGCGGCGCGTGCGATTCAACGCAAGATTCCGATTATCCTGCGCGGCCAGACGGGCACCGGCAAGGAAGTATTCGCGAATGCGCTGCACAGCATCAGCCCGAATAGCGGCGGCAGCTTTGTCGCGGTGAATTGCGCGTCGCTACCGGAGAATCTGATCGAGAGCGAGCTGTTCGGCTATCGCGCGGGCGCATTCACGGGCGCGCAACGCGAAGGACGGCGCGGCAAGATCGTGCAGGCCAATAACGGCACGCTATTTCTCGACGAAATCGGCGATATGCCGATGGCGCTGCAAGCGCGCCTGTTGCGCGTGCTCGAGGAACACGAGGTCACGCCGCTCGGCACCGAAACCACCTTGAAGGTGGACTTCCAGCTGATCAGCGCGAGTCACCGTAATCTGCTCGATCTCGTGCAGCGCGGGATGTTCCGCGAAGACTTGTATTACCGGCTTAGCGGCATTGAAATCAATCTGCCGGCGCTGCACGAACGCGCGGACATCGGCGCACTGATCCAGCATCTGCTGGATAGCGAAGCGGACGATGCGCCGCCGCTTAGCGCCGAAGCGCGCCAGGCGCTGCTCAACTATGCATGGCCCGGCAATATTCGCCAGTTGCGGCACGTTCTGCAAATGGCGATCGCGCTGTGCGACGGACCGGAGATTCGCTGCGCGCACTTGCCGCCGGAAATCACACAGGGCACCGTTGCGGTCGCAACCATTGCGGCGCGCGCCGCGCAAGCTTCGCCTTCGTCGATGAACGACATGCTCGCGTTACCGGACGATTGCGATGTGTCGAGCCTGAACGCAATACAGATCAAGGAGCGCGAAACGGTGCTCGCGATGCTCGACGAACACCGCTGGAACGTGAGCAATGTCGCGAAGACGCTCGGCATCAGCCGCAACACCTTGTACCGGAAGATGCACAGACTGTATATCCGGCTTTCGCACGACACACCGCCGCCGCCTAACGATGCGTGAGGTTCGATGAGTGCGCCGTCGCCCGCCCGCCGCCCCGGCGAATTCAGGTCTGACGCGCGCTTTGCATGGTGCGTGACGGGCTCCGGTCATATGATCGAGGAATCGGTCGACCTCGCGCTGCAATTGCCGGGCGTCGATATGTTTCTGTCGGCAGCGGGCGAAGAAGTGTTGCCGCTTTATGGCTGGCCTGTCGCGAAGCTGCGTGAACATTTCCGCGTGATCCGCGACAACAGCGCGAGCAGCGTGCCGGTCGGCATGCTGTATGAAGGCCTTTACCACACGGTAGTGATTGCGCCCGCAACGAGCAATACGGTTGCGAAGTGCGCGTTCGGCATCTCCGACACCTTGCCGACGAATCTGTACGCGCAAGCGGGCAAGCAATGCGTGCCCGGCATCGTTTTCGCGTGCGACACCGAGCCGACCGTGATTACGCAGAGCCCGCACGACTGGGTCGAATTGCGTCCACGCGCGATCGAGTTCGAGAATGTCGAGCGGCTTGCGCGGATCGAACACACGAGCGTCGCGCGCTCGCTCGACGAACTGCGCGCCGCGCTCACGCAACGACTGTCGATACTCGGGCTCGCATGGAACACATCGTCTTCCTGACCGGCAGGCTCGCCGAAAAAAGCGTCGTGCAAGTGCTCGAGGGTTTCGCAAATCCGACATTTACGTGGGAAGTGCGCGAAATCGGGCTGCAGGTCGCGGGGCTCATGACGGCCGATATGATCCGGCGGCGCTTGGCCGTGCCGGTGAACGCCGATCGGGTGATCGTGCCTGGACGTTGTCGTGGCGATATGAACGCATTGACCGCTCATTTCGGCGTACCGGTTGAGCGCGGGCCGGAAGAGATCAAGGACTTGCCGCAGTTCTTCGGGCAGGCAGCGCGCAAGCTCGATCTATCGCGCTATGAGACGGAGATCTTCGCGGAGATCGTCGATGCGCCGCGCCTCGATCTCGATGGCATTGCCGCACGCGCCAGACGCTATGCGGATGAAGGCGCGGATGTGATCGATGTCGGCTGCTTGCCCGATACGCCGTTTCCTCATCTGGAAGACGCTGTGCGCATGCTGAAGGATGCAGGCTACCGCGTTAGCGTCGATTCAATGGTTACCGATGAATTGCTGCGCGGTGGGTGTGCCGGCGCCGACTATCTGATGAGTCTGAACGTCGATACGCTGTGGATCGCCGATGAGGTGCCCGCGACGCCGATTGTCGTTGCGCGCGAGCCGCGCGATACGGCATCGCTGCACCAGGCGATCGATGCATTGCTCGAGCGCGGCAAGCCGTTTCTCGCCGATCCGATTCTCGATCCGATTCCATTTGGATTTGCGGCTTCTGTAGCGCGTTATGTCGCATTGCGCGAGCGGTATCCGGATGTGGCGATCATGCTCGGGATCGGCAACGTGACCGAGTTGACCGAAGCGGATACCACAGGGATTAATGCGGTGTTGATGGGCATCGCGGCTGAGTTGCATGTTTCCGCCGTGCTGACCACTTCGGTTAGCCTGCATGCGCGGCGCGCAGTGCGCGAAGCGGATGTCGCGCGGCGGGTGATGCATGCGGCTGAACGCGCGCAGGTGCTGCCTAAAGGTATTTCAGGCGACCTCGCTGCCTTGCATTCGAAACGGCCGTTTCCCTATGACGCTCACGAAATTGCCGAATTTGCCGCCGGTGTGCGAGATCCCAATTTTCGCGTGCAAGTGTCGAGCGATGGGATTCATGTGTATAACCGCGATGGACATTTGACAGGCGTCGATCCATTTGGGTTTTATCCGCAGCTAGACGTGGACCACGATGGTGGACACGCGTTTTATCTGGGCGTGCAACTCGCGCGCGCGGAAATCGCCTGGCAGTTAGGCAAGCGGTTCGATCAGGATGAAATGCTCGATTGGGGATGCGCAGTGGACCGGCCGGAGAAAGACCTTACCGCGTGGCATGCGCCGGGAAGCACAAAGAAGAAGGGGTGACGCGTAGACGCGCAGACGCGGCACTGCATCGATATTTCGTCGAGCCAGTGCCGCGTCCTGAATCAAACCGCCGTCAAACCGGACTTCGGCCGGCTCGTTTGCCGGCCTGTTTGTCGACTTACTTGCCGTGACTTACTTGCCGTAATAGACCGGCTGTTCGCCGTCTGCGCTTGGCGTGTTAGCCGGCTGCATCGGCTGTTGCGATCCGCCGGATGCCGAAGAGCCAGGCATCACCCCGCCATATCCGCTGCTCGCTTCAGCTGCGCGTATCTGCTGCGCGCCAATGCGTGCCTCGGCAGCCTGAGCTTCGCGCGGATACGATGTCTGGTCGCCGACCGACTGGTTGTATCCGGCCCGCTGAACGTCGATCAGATCCTGTCTCACCTCCGCGCGCGTTAGCGAATTGTTCGCCGGTGCATATGTCTGCTGCGCGAAAGCGGCCAGCGGAGTAGCGACGAGTGCGGCTACTGCAGCAACGTGTTTAATCGACTTCATCGTAGTCCTCCCATGAATGAGGTTGAGATGCACGAGTTAAGGTGCATCCCTTGTGCCCGGCATCGCAACCGCTCGCTTCCGCCACTGCGCGATGGGAAATAATTTCGTTGTGGCCGGAATTAACGCAATTATTTAGTCATTGCATCAGCGCTATAGGCATCGTCAGCCGGCCTCGATTACCGGCCGATGCGTGATCGCGCAACCATTACTTGTGAACTCTTTTCTTGTTCCACTATGAATCGGTCATTGATGGATGACCGAACCGGAAATTTCTCGAGGAACCGCATGGGCGCGCTCCGCCGCCGGGAAGAAGAGTCGATGAATTTTTACAGGGAAAGAGCAGATTAACCCCTGTTCCTCTCGCTTACTACTATTCAGATCGCGTAGCGCAACCACCCGCGTCTCCTTCCGCACTTCCACGCGAGTCTTTGGGAAAACTTGAACTCGCGAGGAAATAGCCATCCGTAGTTTTCCTCAAGACTCGATTGAAAAGATTTGTCAAAGATCGACAAGGAGGATGGACACCGCGTAATTTGGACATTAGCTTTTCAGGGTGAATAGCCGTGCACGGTCGCTTATATTTGCACGCCTCGTCAATTTCCCTAAGAAGAGCATCGCAATCTCGTCCTCTATGCGAAAGATCCAGGAAATTCTGCGGTATCCAAGCGCACGCTTAAGACAAAAGTTCGATTTATCGATTGTCACAGTCAAGCAATCTTTGTCTGTCGTCAGCTTCGAACTCGAGGAAGCGCTGAACACGACATACAAGCTTGATCTCGTCGTCACCTCGTCCGATCACGAAATGGACGGTGGTGCCTGCGTCGGGCGGCGTGCGACTTTCACGATTATCGAAGAGGGCTCGGTACCGTCGCTGGTCGATGTGATGGAGCCGGTGATAGAACCCGCGCGACTCGTACACGGGGTCGTGACACGCTGGGAGCGCCGATCGTCGAGCCGCGATGAAACGACCTACGCGCTGCGCATCGAACCGCGTTTCGCGTTGCTTGCACATGTGCACGATTCGGGCGTATTCCGCAACAAAACCATGAGTGATCTGATCAGGGAATGCATCGTCGATCGCAAGCTGTTCGATCCGCACGACATCGAGTTTCATCTTGAGGGCGTCGAAGAAAAATTCGAGCAGACGGTGATGTACGAGGAGACCGTCAAAGGCTTTATCGATCGCCATTGCCGGCGCGCGGGCATCTACTACTACTTCAAGCAGGGTGATAAAGCCTGGCGCGACATCGTGGTGTTCGGCAATAATCCGCGCGGCTATGTCCGTGCACTCGAATTGCCGTTGATGCCCGACGCCGGACTGAATGCCAATTGGCACGAAGCCGTGCTGTCGATCGGCACGGTGCGCGAACTGGCGCCGGCTGCGATCGAGCTATGGGACCGCAACTACCGCGAGCCTGCAGACTCGCTAAAGGCGAGCACCGTGGTAGCTCACGATGACGAGTCGCTGTTCGGCCGCGTCAATCGCAGCGATGAGCATCATCGCACGAGCGATGTCGGCGAGATGCTGGCTCACGCACGACGCGAGGAACTGGTCTCGCGGCAACAGACGTTGTACGGCACGAGCAACGCGATCGGCATGATGCCGGGACTCGTTGCGCGTTTGAGCAATCGCAAGCTGGCGGAGGCGCCTTACGGTTTCCTGATCACGCGTCTCAAGACAAAGGGCAGCCGCAGCATGCCCGTGTTCAACGAGTTCGAGGCAACGCCCGCTCATCTTACATGGCGCCCGCCATACGATCCTGCAACGCATTGGCGCAAAGTGACGGGGGCGCTGACCGGCGTGATCAAGTCGGGTTCCAACGCACCGTATGCGTCCATCGATGAGCATGGCCGCTATGACGTCGAGCCGCTCTTTAGCAGACGGAGCGGCATGCGCGGCACGCATTTGATGTCGCTGCGGCTGTTGCGTCCGTCGGCGTCGTATCAAGGCGGATTTCATTCGCCGCTGTTGTCGGAGACAGAGGTGCAGCTCGTTGCAACGGATGGCGATGTCGATAGTCTGTTTATCGCAGGTGCGCTGCATGACTATGCGCACCCGGACGTCGTGCACGGTTTGCGGAGTTGGTATACCCGCTCGATGTGGCGTAGCCCGTTGCGGGGCGCAAAGGTTCGTCTTGAGGATGAGAAGGGCCAGGAAGGGTTCAAGGCTTCGACGGTTTATATGCAGACGTCGGTCAGTCTTGGTTATCTGGTGGACAGCAATCGGCAACCGCGCGGCGAAGGGTTTGAGATCCATACCGAAGGGTGCGGTACGGTGCATGCGCCGAAGGGGTTGTTTTTTTCGGCTGATGCGTTGTCGAGCAAGGATGCGCCGCAAACGGAGATGACGGCGGCTCGCAGCGAATTGCAGTCTTCACTGCAGCGAACCTCCTCGCTTGCAGAGGCGACCCAAAGCGCCAAGGCCGCGCCGGCCGACAAAGACACGCAGGCCAGTCTCACCGACGCGCTAGATGAACTGAAAGCGCCCACATTGCTGGCCAGTGCTCCTGCGGGTATTGGGCTAGTGACCCCGAAGTCGATCGCGCACGCGGCCGGCAAGAACCTGATCGTAACGGCCGGACGGCACGCAGACATCAGCGTGATGGGGCGCTTCACCGTCGCGGCCGGCAAACTGATTTCACTGTGCTCACACTTGCTGGGACTGAAACTCTTTGCTGCAAAAGGCAAGGTTGAAATTCAGGCGCAAAGCGATGCACTCGATCTGTTCGCCGAAAAGCAGCTGCATATAGCCAGCGCCGGAGCAAATGTGCTCGTAGCCGGGAAGGAAAAGGTCGTGTTGATGAGCGGTGGCGCGGCGATCACGATCGAAAACGGCAACGTGGTAATCGGCTGCCCCGGCGAATTCCGCATCAAGGCTGCATCGTTCGTATTCGAAGGTCCCGAGAACACGGGCATACCGCTTCCATTTCTGCCTAAAAGCGATGTCAAGCCCGGCGGCCATTATCCCTTTACTCGCTAACACCATGATCATCAGCCCTCCCTACCTGCCGGTTGAAGGTTTGAACTCCATCGACGCGTCGACGGATCCGGCGAAAGTCGACCTGATGATGGATCTCGTAGACAAATACGAGCTCGCGCACGGCGTCTATCCGATCGCATTCGACAGAAGGTGGCATTGCGGCGTGCATCTGATGCCGTCGATGCAAAACGAGGCGATTCACGCAATCGCCGACGGCGTCGTGGTGGCTTATCGCGTTTGCCAGCACGCGTACGACGGCGGAAGCGGGCCCCGGGATAGTCGCGCCGGATTCGTGTTGCTGCGTCACACGACCGAGACGGGCGATGCTCGCACGCTGACGTTTTATTCGCTTTATATGCATCTGCTGGACCTGGCCAGCTATCAGTCTGTTGGCGCGGACGCGCAACTTTTGCCTGAGTTTTTGCGTATGCCTGCTGCCGGTGATGATTCGGCGATACCGGCCGCACAGCCAGGCGAAGGCCGCAGGGTTTATCGCAAGGATGTGCTCGGTTGGACAGGAGGCTGTCACGGTCAACCGCATCTGCACTTCGAGATTTTCATGGCCAAGGCGGATTTCGATGCTTACTTCAAGAAAACGCAGCTTGGCCGAACGGAGGTGACTTCAGCGACAGGCAATGATTGTTGGGGGCACTGCTATTACCAGATTCCAGAGATGAGTTCATTTCGCTCGCTGCCGCGTGACGTCGATGACAACAACAAGTTGCGTGGTGTCGCATTCGACAGGCTACAAGCGGGGCAAAACGCGCTGCCCCTTTTTGTCGAGATGTATTTCCACAAAGGAAACAAGTACACGAATGTGTGGAGCGCGGCGCAGGACGGCAGCAGAAAGCTGATTACCCCACAACTGATCTGCGAGCCGGAATACGAGTACGACATGTACAAACGCGCGGACAACCTCTATCCGGCGTGTCCAAGCGACGGATACGAATTGCTTCGTTTCGGGCGGATCCTATCCAAGCCGGAAACGCTTACGTCAGCTTCGGCTAGTACTCCTCCGCCAATCGATGCGGCGATACAGGGCAATCCACGATCCATCACCCGATCGAGCCAACGCGCGACGTGGATGCGCGTCGCGTTCGAAGAGGGGAAAGAAGGGTACATCGATATAAGCGATCCAGCCGTACTCAAGCTATCGGATGCGGATTTTCCGTACTTCATGGGCTGGCAAAAAATCAGCGAGGGCAATGACCCGTTTAACGAAGATGGGTTGTGCGATATCGATGCGCTCAAGAAGATCGTCAGAGATACCGCTGAGCATCAAACGCCGCAGGAGATTGCGCTAAAGAAGGAATATCAGAAGGAAGACGCGCTCGCGCGCTACATGAAATCGAATGTTGCCGCGTGCAAACAGCTACGTGGATTCATTTGCGAGGCTCCGAGCGAATGGGACAGTACGCACAACGAGAATCGCTACCGGCAGCTCAAGGGCGAGGGTGAGTTTTACCACGGTAATGAAACGGGATATGCGGAGTTCATCAAGCTGCTGACGTCGTTTCGCAAGCGGATGAAAAAAGCACACCTTCTGCCCCGCCGGCAAGTCGGTTTTTTCCCAGAACTGATTTATTCGGCATTTCCGAAAGTGCGGATGGCTAAGCTTACGCGAGCAAGTCCAACTGCTTCCGCACAGATCTTCCGCGGGCGGTGTCATTTCGTGGAACGAAAGCCTGAGAAGGCTCACTGAGGGCAATGCCACAAGCACCGAGCATGCGCCACCTGGCATAGGGCTGGCATTAAACCACATGCTCGCGAAATACGGCTTCAATACCGGTCTCCGACAGGCTCATTTTGTGGGGCAAGCGTTTGAAGAAACCGGCGCATTGACTTCGGCGAAGGAGAAAGGCGATGCCGAATACTTCCGGAAAATGTACGAAAACTACACACCATCCGACGCGGCCTACGATTTCGATAACAAGTATAACTGGATAAAGAAGCTCGGCTACCTTAAAAACAGAAATCGCTCCGAATATATAGCGAAACGCCCCGCGGAGGTTCACGAGAAAGCAGTTTCGCGGGGAAACATCTCCCCTGGAGACGGCGCGCGCTTCAAAGGACGTGGATTAATTCACCTCACATGGCGCGATGGTTACGGTGATTACGCGAAATTTCGTGCTCGCGATTTTACGACAGATCCCAATCCAGAAAAACTCGAATCGGACGCTGAAACTGCAGCGGATTCGGCTGGATATTACTGGATCAAAATCAACATAATGAAAAAAGCCGATAGGGGTAGAGGTGACATTGATGTCAAAGAATGTTTCAAAAAAGTAGGCGGCGCCGGTGGATTAGCCGAAAGAACACTATTTTTTCACTACGCTGATTTCATTCTGGGCGACAGCCCAGATTTTCCCGCCGAACTTAAACTAGAACGACAAAGTGAGGACATCTAGATGCTTGCTCGAATATTAGCTTTGTACACGTCGTTGATAATGATTGCGCATGCCAAAGACAACACAGGGGCATACGAGACAAACCCTATGAATCCAGCGAGTGCGCGGCAGTGCGGAATAACGATGCGAATTCCGGCACTAAGGAACGTAGCAGATCAGGCGTTGGACTTCGGTTGTACGGGCGCTTACAAGGCCGATGGCGGAGCCGTTCTATCAATGGATTTCCAATATGATATAAGTCAGCATTATGAGGGAAACCAACATATTAGCTTTACAATTGAAAATGTCGGCATAGATGAGAAGATCAGCTCTGGAAAAGGCAGCATATTTCGAAATACACCGGATATTACCATGCCCATCCTATCGGCCGGTGCCGCATACGCAAATTCGAATTGCGGGCCATCAACAATGACCAGCATAAAGCGCATTCAAGGCGTGAACTGGCATGGGTGGATCGCGGAGAGAAGTTTTGGCAAAAATCGGCCAGACTGCAAACTGGATAAAGAATATACGTCCCGTTATCGCTGCATCCAGGTAATGTTCGGCAACGACACCATGACGGCCCAGCTTTGGGGAGTCTGCCTCTTGCGAAAAAAGTACATGAATGTTGAAAACGGATTCAGCTATGACCTGTTCATGGATATGCTGCTGTCGGCGCGCTTCGTCAACGAGTAGCGATTTACTATAGAAAACGGGCATGTTGGAAATATTTCAATATTTTCTTTCTCCTGCTTTCAATCAAATTTCTACTCAATAAAGAGAAAATCATTTTAGTTGAGAGTCGACATTTTAATGAAGAAACCTTTGTTTGCTTTGGTCATTCTGATATCCGCAGTATGCGGCCACTCGGAGGTTTTACGGAACGAGTCCAAGAACGCTCAACCGTCACGCGAGCTGTTGGAAACATGCGGTATGACGGCGCGAATGCCGGCCGATGTGTTCACTGAGAGGCAAACAAAGCTCGAAGCATGCATCGGCTCATACAAAGCACCGGGAGGTACCGTTTTATCAGCCACCCCTGCGGATCATAGTTCGTACGATCCCCGTTGGCTGGAGCGAATTCCGATGCTTCATGTTCGCGACATCAGCATCGAAAATTAGCGCAACCATGGTCCAAAAAGTTCGCTTTGTCCATTAGCGACGGCTTCATTCACGCAAATGCTGATTCGACGCGATATGTGTGCTTTTCCGTGGGCTCACAGAAAATCTCGTAACCGGCATGCGCGCCCATGGTTCCCGTTTCCCCAATCCACCCAATTTCGTCCTCCAGACCCAAAATGACCCTTCCCATCCGACAAGGCGACACGCTCGAAAACGGCGGCCAGGTAACCGGCGGCTCTCCATTCATGGTCTTCATGAACCGCCCTTTAGCACGTCAGGGCGACGCCGCCACCTGCGCACTACACGGTTCAACGACCGTCCGTGAGGGCCACGAACGATTTCCGGACCAGGACGGCAAGCTGGTCGCAATGCACTATCACCGGTGCGCGTGCGGTTGCCGCCTGATCTCATCGCTAACGAACGTCAGAATTGCGTGATGCCGGTCGATCTTTCTCCTGCCGGACTACCAAGTGTCTATCCCGCGCACGGCCCCCGCTTCTGGTCGTGGCTGGGCATCGGATGCGTATGCAACATGCTGGGTGCGCCGCTGGTTATCACGCTCTGGCCCGCAGGCTCGCCTACCCACGGCCTCGAATTTTGGGGATACGTGCTCGGGATTCCCAACCTCCTATTTGCCGTCGTTCTCGGCCTCCACCGTTCCGCATACGAGGTATTCTGGTTTCGAGCGCACTATCGGAACCAGTTCCGGGACAAATGGCTGCAGGACAAGCTACGCGTAGCGCAGCGGCCGCTGAAGGTACTGGCCATCGGCTACTCGTTGCCCATCGGCAATCAAACGCTTGCTGCTGTCATCGCCGACGGAAAAGCGCTCCCCAAACCACAGGCTCCGCGCAAAGGCTCGGGCATAGTCGTTCATGCCCGCTTTGCAGAAACGAACTCGCCTATAGACGATCCCTCCGATATTTCTTCACTCGAAGTTGACGCTAACGTTGACGTTGATGTCCAAGCCGGGCCGCCACCGGTAAGTCGCAAAAGCGTCACACCCTTGGCACTAAAAATCGCTAAGGCGCTCGAACCGCTAGCCGCCAGCCTCCATGCGCTGACGCTATACGAATCCGCGTATTGGCCGCAGGTGCGTGTGCTTGCCGCCGTCGGCGACGCCACGCTACTTGAAACGCAAGTTTGCGACGCACTGCGTATCGCCGGGCTCTCGGAACTCGCATGCCACGCCATTCCCTCCACGGACGGCCTGCTTGTCGCCGACGCATGGCTCGATGCGCAGGAGCGGCGCCCCCTACTAGTCGTCGCCACCGCGTGGCATGACGCCAATCCGTCTTTCGGCAGCACGGAGGGCTGCGTTGCGATTCTCCTCGATCCTGGCTTTTACCGGCTCCCAGCATCGGTGCCGGTGATCGGCACGCTGCACCGTCCCGTCGCAGGGCAACGCGCGGCACTGGGCGACCTGTTCGGAAACGCTGTGATATGGGGCAAAGTCACAGGCCCCGATATCAAGCGCGCCTGGATCACGCGTCTGACTACGAAAGAAGACAACACATTGCTTGCCGCTCTTCGCGAAGCATCGCGATCAGGCGTTGGAGGGCAGGAAGCGCGTCGCCACCCCGACCGAATCGTCGGCGACGCCGGCGCAGTCAACGGCTGGCTTTCCATCGCAGCGGCGATCGAGTCTGCCGAGGAAGGCCCTCACCTCATTATCGACCGCGACCAGGCCGCGGTCCTCCATGTCTTCTCTCATGCCGCTCATGACTAACATGCCGACGCCCACATCAGAGACACCTGCTGCCGCACGCCAACGCCTTGTCGCCGCATGGGGCTTTCCGTTCGCCGCTCTGAGCAGCGCGCTGCTTCTGGCGGCACTGATCTGGTCGAAGGGGGACTGGCTGGACCTTCCCTCGAGGGATGCGCGCATATCGGCGATTCTCTGGACCAGCTTCGCATTGGCCATCGCCGCAGTGGCTTATTTTATCGCTTTGGCGTTCGGTGCGTACGACATGGCCGCGCGATTCGTTCTTCGCCAAACCGGCGATACACCGCATACCGCCCAGCCTCAAAGACGCGACCCCCGCCTCCAGCACCTCCACGACGAACTCCGCCACACCCACGGCATACGCTGGCGCTACCGCCTCTCATGGCTCATGCTCACCGGCAGCGACAAACAGATCGACGAAGTCGCGCCCGGTCTCAAACAGTCCGGCGCCATGCTGGTTGCCGGCACCGTGCTCCTTCACGCAGCACCCGACGACATCGATCCGGCCCACTGGCGCCGCCAGATCAAACGCCTTCGTCGCCGCCGTCCCATCGACGTCCTCGTGCACATCACGCGCCTCGGAAAAGACGAGCCGCGCGACGCCACAACGCCTCGCACGCTCGCAACGATCGCCGCCGATCTCGGCTGGGCGGCTCCGATCACGCTTTTGCATGCGGTCAAAGCCACAGGCACGCAGCCGACACAGTACGACCCGGTCGGCACATTCCGGCATGCCAGAACACGTCAAGCGATGCAGCGCGCCGCAGATGCGCTTTCAAACGATCTCGCCGACCTCGAAATCGAGGCCGCCCTGTCCGGCGTCCCGCTATGTTGTTCGCCTCAGCGCCTCTTCTATCTCGCGCAGGTGTCGCAATACATCACAGAACAACGCGAAAAGATCGTGGAAAACTGGCGCTCGCTCGTCTCGTCCGGGTGGTTGCGTGCGCCGCTCGCGGGCCTGATATTCGCGCCCGTCTTCGATAGCGGCGTGCACTCCGCCCCAATGCCAGTCGAAGTAGACCCCGGCACCGCAGTCGCGGCACGCAGCGAACCGCTCGCGCTCGAATCCACATGGCAAGAAATCAGCCTCCGCTTGCGTCATCGCAGCGGCCGGCGCATCGGATTTCACTGGCCTAACGCCTTGGCCGCGAGCGTCATGCTCGCATCGATCGCCTCGTGTATCGCGATGACCGTTTCATTTCTCTGCAACCGGCAATTGACTCGCGAAGCGCAAGCCGTAGCCAACGCCGCACTCGACGCATCGCCCGCCACACCTGCCGCGCTGCGCGCGCAACGGGCACTGCAACTGCAGATCGATACACTCGAATATCGTCGACAACACGGCGCGCCGTGGTATCTGCGCGCGGGCTTGAGCCGCAACGACGCATTGCTCGAAGCGCTGTGGCGCCCGTACGCGGCTGTCGCCGCACGCAACCTGCAGCAGCCTGTCGTCGCATCGCTAGAAGCCCGCCTCGACGATATGAACCGCACGCGGGCCGATGCACTGCAAACCGAGCGCGCGAGACAAAACGGCTACGACACGCTCAAGGCGTACCTGATGCTTTCGCATCCGCAGCGCGCCGATGCGACTTTTCTCGCGAAGATGCTGGTGTCGTCGTGGCCCTTGCCGGCCGGCATGTCCGTCGGCGAGCGCGACGACCTTGCAGAGCAGCTGGCGCGGTTCTACGCCGCGCATTTGAACGATCACCCTGAATGGCGCACCCATGCGCGCGATTCGCTCATCGCCAGGTCGCGCAACACCCTCATCAACCAGATCGGCCTCGCAAACGACGACGACACCGTGTACCGCTCCATTCTCGACGATGCAAACGGCAAGTATGCCGATGCCTCGCTTGCCACCCTGCTGAACGGCGCCGACGCACGCGGCCTTTTCTCGACCGCGCAAACGGTGTCCGGCATCTACACGCGTGCTGCGTGGGACGGCAAGATCGCCGACGCGATCGAGCAAGCGGCCAGTGAGCAACGCACGATCGGCGACTGGGTGCTGAGCGGCGACAGACCGGCACCATCCACGCAAGCAGCCGCGCTGCCGCCTCCAGCAACTGCATCGGCAACCGATAAGAAACGCGCCAGCGAAGCGCTCAAACAGCGCCTCACCGCACGCTACTTCGCCGACTACACCGCCGCATGGCAACGCATGCTCAACAGCATCCAGTGGCAACCAGCCGCGAACGTCAATGCCGCGATCGACCAGCTCACGCGACTGGCCGACGCACAAACGTCGCCGCTTATCGCGTTGATGAAGTCTGTCCAATATCAGGCGCAAGCGGGTCGCCCTTCCCAGGCGCTTGGCGATACCCTCGTGCGCAAGGCGCAAAGTCTGATCGGCAACGGCATCAACCCGCAAACATCCGGCGCAAACCCGCTCGACCGACCATTCGGCGCATTGCTCGCGTTGATGGGAGACAACGGTGCAAATACAGACGCAAACAATGGCGACCATGCGGGCGCCGCGCCAATCACAGCAGGCGGCGTGAGCCTCGCACACTACCTGACCGTCACCACGACCATGCGCCTGAAGCTCCAGCAGATTGCCGCGAGTCCCGATGCGCAGGCCATGGCCCGTTCGCTCGCGCAGGCCGTATTCCAAGGCAAATTTTCCGAACTCACCCAGGCGCGCGACGATGCGGCGCTAACCGCTGCGAGCCTCGGCACGCAGTGGTCCGGCTTCGGCGACGCACTCTTTGCCCGACCGCTCGACACCGCCTGGCAAACGATCCTGCAGCCGGCAGCAGCAAGTCTGAACGAGGCATGGCGCACAAGCATCGCCATGCCGTTCAAGACTTCATTCGACGGCCGCTATCCGTTCTTCGATACGAATGCCGATGCATCGTTTGCTGAACTGGGCCGCTATGTGCGCCCTGACACCGGACTGATCTCACGCTTTTTGACGACCGAACTGGCCGGCATGCTCAAACGTCAGGGCGACCAGTGGAGACCGGACGAACTCGCGCCACAGGCGCTGCGCTTCGATCTCGCGTTTCTCGCGGCGATCCGCCAGTTATCGGGTCTCGGCGCACTCGCCTACGCACAGGGGGACGCCGGTTATCACTTCGAGATCATGGCGCTGCCGACGGCTAGCGTGACGCGTACCGAATTGAGCGTCGACGGCAAGCCGATCGTCTACTTCAACCAGAAGGAATCGTGGACCGCTCTGACGTGGCCCGGCAACGGCCTGAATGGCCGCGCGGGTTTGATGTGGGAAATGGTCAACGCGGGATTGCGTCAGGCGTTCGACGCAACCGGCGACTGGGCTTTCCTGCGACTGCTCGCGCAGGCACAAATCAAACCGCTCGACAGCACGCGTTACGAGCTGACGTGGAACGAGCCGAATGCGGCGCCGCTGCGCTACGTGATGCGCACGCAGGTCGGCGCGGGACCGCTCGCGCTGCTCAAGCTGCGCGGCTTTCGAATGCCGGAGCGCATCTTTAGCGTCGGCAAGGACGTAGGCGCCCTGGCCGCAGCGGCACTCCCGCCGTTGCCGCCAATCGATTCGCCTTTTCAGTGAATAGATTCCGGCAGCCGCGAAAAGGTATGATCGAATCGATACCCACACATCGCCGCCGCCATGGAAGAAAGAATCGACGAGCAAGTGACCTTCCGCCGGCTTGAGGTTTTGCTCGCCTTCATGGAAGGCGGCAGCCTCGGAAAGGCAGCGGAACGGCTCGATACCAGCACCGTCAGCGTTCACCGCGCGTTGCACGCGCTGGAAAAGGGCGTGCGCTGCAAACTGTTTCTGCATCAAGGCAGACAACTGATTCCGACCGAGGCTGCGAGAACGCTGGCCGCCACCGCGCGCGAGGTTCTGTCGACCATCTCCAGCGGAATTCGCACGACGCGCGAGGTGGCTGGCTATGCGTCGTCCGTGATCCGGTTGGGCTCCCTTTACTCCCTGACGCTCGAGACCGTCCCGGCCATCATCGGCGAACTGAAAACACGCGAGATGGGCCTCGAGGTCGACCTCACGCTCGGCTCCAACACCGAACTGCTCGAGCGCTTGTCGAACGGCGCACTCGACGCCGCGCTGCTGGCCGTCTCCGACCTCGGTGCGGAGTTTCAGACCATTGAACTGTTCGAAGACGAAATCTTCTTCGCTGCGCCTGCGGGATCGAAGTACGACAAGCACGAGACGATCGATCTGCGCGCCTGTTCGCACGAACCGTTCGTCTCGCTACACGAAGGGTTCGCTACGTATCATGGATTTCAACACGCATTCCATCTCGCCGGAACAACGCCCACCGTTGCCATGACCGTCGGAGACGTATTCTCATTGACGAGTCTGGTGAGCGGCGGCGTCGGATATACGCTTTTGCCCGGACGAATTCGCGGCTTCCTGAAAGACCGGGTCCGCTTCATTCCTCTGGATTCACGTTTCCAGATGAAACAGCAAATCGGATTGACCTATTTAAGCGTTCGCGAACGCAACCCCGCGCTATTGAAGCTTGGCGTGGTTTGCAGGGCCATGGCGAAGCGGTTCAGTCTTCGTACGTGAACCCCAGCGTTGCGCCAGCACGGAACACGCCATCAACTGGATCTGATGAAACAGCATGACGGGCAGCACGATCAGTCCCGCATGCGCGCCAAACAGGATTTTCGCCATCGCAATACCGGATGCCATGCTTTTCTTGGAGCCGCAGAAGATGATCGTCACCCGGTCTTCATCCGAAAATCCCAACCACTTGCTCCCATAGGTCGTCAGTAGAAGAATGCTGGCAAGCAGAATCATATTGACGATAACGATGCCGACAAGCGAGCTTGCGGAAAGCTGATGCCAGATGCCGCCATTCACCGCTTCGCTGAAAGCGACATATACGATAAGGACGATCGATCCCTGGTCGGCGAAGCGAAGCAGTTCCTTGCGCGCGTCGACCCAGCGACCGATGACCGGGCGCAACAGCTGGCCGGCAATAAACGGGACGAAAAGCTGAAGAACGATGTCGCCCACCGAGCTGAATGCCGAACCGCCGCCGCTTGCGTGGTTGGTCACAACCAGGCTAACGAGAGCGGGCGTCAGGAAGATGCCGAGCAGGCTCGACGCGGAGGCACTGCAAACAGCCGCCGAAACGTTTCCGTTTGCCATCGACGTGAACGCAATCGAAGATTGCACGGTGGACGGCAGCGTGCACAGAAACAGCACGCCCAGATACAACCACGGCTTGACGAACACACCGAGCACCGGGTGCAACACGACGCCGAGCAGCGGAAAAAGCACAAAAGTGCTGCAAAACACCGCCGCATGAAGCTTCCAGTTCGACGCCCCGGCGACGATCGCCTCCCGGGAAAGCTTCGCTCCGTGAAGAAAGAACAGCAGGGCAATCGCCGCGTCGGTCAGCCAGTTGAAAGCCGTAGCCGCGGAGCCTCGACATGGAAGCAGCGTGGCGAAGACGACGGTACATACGAGCGCCAGCGTAAATTTGTCCGGTATCAGCTTGTGCAGCGACATTTCCTTTCCTTTCAGAATTCAGAACAGTGGTTACCTGGCTCTGCACCCCGTTCTCTTCCGTAGGAAATCGACGTCGCTTACGAGCTCATGTATGTCATGCACGATAAGTCGCCGTAAAAAAGCGATCAATCAACCGGATGGCGAATGTTTACGCCAAGCGTAACGATTGGGGACGAGGCGCGGCTGACCTCACGGGGCTAAGGCTCGGAACCCGTAGGTTCGGAACGCGCCGGGAAGGGACGCGTTGACTCACGCGCTCCTGCCGGTTGCGCGCAACCAGAGCGAGACAAGGATCGCGACGAGCAGGAGCGAACCCGTCATCCACGTCATGCCGGACCATCCGCCCAGGTTCCAGAACACGCCGCCCAGCGAGCCCACCACGCACGACCCCGCGTAATACGCAAACAGGTACAGCGATGAAGCTTGCGCCTTGCCGGTTCGCGCGCGAGCGCTGACCGACGCGCTCGCGACCGAATGCGAGCCGAAAAAGCCAACGGTCAATATTGCAATGCCGGTCACGATGAGGGGCAATGAATCGGCACGCGTAAGCAAAGTGCCGAGCAGCATGAGCCCGAGCGCAACCGGCAATAGCGTTCGACGGCCGAGCCATCCCGACAGACTGCCGATCCACGCCGAACTGACGATACCGCACAGATAGACGGCGAAAATCAGGCCGATTTTTGTCTGGCTCAGCGAGAACGGCGGCGCGACGAGCCGGTAGCCAATGTAGTTGTAGACGGCCACGAAGCCGCCCGCCAGCATGAATCCGCTTGCAAATAGCCATGGCAGCGTGCGGTCCCGCAACTGCAGCGCATACGTCTTCGCGAGCAAGCCAAGATGCAATGGACGACGTACGAAGTGCCGCGACGCCGGCAGATAGCGCCACATGACAAGCGCGCACAGCATCGCGAGAACGGCCATCGTCATCACGGCCGCGCGCCAGCCCCACAGGTCCGTCACGACGCCCGTCAGCAGACGGCCCGACATTCCGCCCAAACCGGTGCCGCCGACGTATAGCCCCATCGCGATGCCGAGCGAACGCGGATGCATCTCTTCGCCGACATAGGCCATTGCGACAGCGGGCAAACCGCTCAGCGCCACGCCCATCAGCGCGCGCGTCGCGAGAAACGCCGGCCAGTGCGGCAAGACCGCACTGAGCATGCCCAGCACAGCAGACAGCAGCAACGCGCCGACCATCATCGGTTTGCGGCCCCACGCTTCGGAGAGTCCGCCGGCTACGAGTAGCGAGACCGCAAGCAGGCCGGTCGTCAACGACAGCGCAAGACTGGCGCCTGCGGCATCCACATGAAAACTTTGGGAAAAAAGCGGCATGAGCGGCTGCACGCAGTAAAGCAGCGCAAACGTCGCAAAGCCCGCTGCAAATAGCGCACAGTTCGTGCGAATGAAGGCGGGTGTCCCGAATTCGATCTTGTCGATCGCCACATCGGGTGCGGGCGGCGCCTTTGCCGCGGGCGCGACTTCCTGTTCCAACGTGTCGGCGTCCTGTCCTGCCATGATCCATTCCCAGTCGAAAATCGTTCGTATGGTTCAAATGATCCAACCGCGAAGCATCGCCGTCCAATATCGTTTGCGCCGTAATTGATACATAATCCATATCATGGACCTGCGTCGCATCCGCTACTTCGTCGTGCTGGCCGAAACCCTGCATTTCGGCCGTGCCGCGTTGTCGCTGAACATTGCGCAGCCGCCGCTGAGCCAGCAGATCCGCGTGCTCGAACAGGAACTGGGCGCGCGGCTATTCGAGCGCAGCAACCGGCGCGTGGAGCTGACACCCGCCGGCAAGGCGCTACTGCCCGAGGCGCGCGCGTTACTCGCTCAAGCGGACCGCACGTCGACCGTGGCGGCCCGCGCGCAGCGCGGCGAAATTGGCGAGCTGCGAGTCGGATTGACCGGCTCGGCCATCTTCACCGTCGTGATTCCGCGACTGATCCTCACGTACCGCCAGCGTTTTCCCGGCGTGCGTCTGCGCATCGACGAACTGACGACCCAGGAGCAACTGAACGCGCTGCTTCAACAGCAACTCGACGTAGCCATCGTGCGTAGCGTGTCGACCCCCGACCTCCCTCCTACGCTGCGCGCGACGCGTCTGCTCGAAGACTCGCTAGTCGTGGCATTGCCTGCCCAGCATCGCCTTGCCGGCGTCTCGAGGCCGCTGCCGATCGGAGCGCTGGCAGACGAGGCGTTCGTCATGTACCCGCGCGATAGCGGGACCGGCGTATATGACCAGATCATCATGCTGTGCAGGCAGGCGGGGTTTGCCCCGACCATCGCACAAGAAGCGCATGCAATGGCGACGATAGTCGGACTCGTCGCGGCAGGGCTCGGTGTCGCGGTCGTGCCTGACTCGCTGCGGAGCATCGGCGCGAACGGCGTGGTGTACAGGCCGCTTAAGGAGAAAGGCGCGCGATCGGCCATGTGGCTGGTATTGCAGACCCGTCAGCCTTCGCCGCAGGCGGCTTCATTTGCAGCGGTGTCAAAAATGGTATGAGCAAGCGCCATGCATCAGCCGCAGTGACGAGATGAAGCTTTTGCGAGGTGATCGCCGGGCTCTGCATGATGTCGGCATACTTCGTCGATAATGCGGGTTATGAAGCAATCTCCACTGAATGTCCTGTTGCGCGACATCCGCGCCTGCACGATTTGCGCGCCTGTGCTGCCGCACGCTCCCCGCCCGGTACTCGCCGCATCCGAACGTTCCCGAATTCTGATCATCGGCCAGGCGCCCGGCGCGCGCGTGCACGCATCGGGCGTTCCCTGGAGCGATGCAAGCGGCGCTCGGCTGCGCACGTGGCTCGGCGTCGACGACGCGACGTTCTACGACGATACGAAATTCGCACTCGTGCCGATGGGGTTCTGTTTTCCGGGCCGCGGCGCAAGCGGCGACCTTCCGCCACGGCCCGAGTGCGCCGCACGCTGGCACAACGTTCTGCTGGCGCAGATCCGCTCGGTTCGGCTCACGATACTGATCGGCCAATACGCGCTGCGCTTCGGACTCGGCAATGCATCCGGTACGACATTGACCGAAACACTGCTGCGATGGCGCGATTTCAGTCCCAAGGTAATTCCGTTGCCGCATCCGTCTCCGCGCAATATCGCCTGGTTCAAGCACAATCCGTGGTTTGAGGCAGAAGTGTTGCCGACGCTTCGGGAGCGGGTCGCACTCGCGTTGTCTGGTTCTGCCTCGTAACGCGCTGCGCCGCGCGAGAGGCGCAATCGCGGTAAGGTGTCGTCAGCCGACCAGGCAATCGCATTTTTCCGGGAGATCGATCATGTGCCGCTGGCTCGCCTACACGGGAAATCCGATTCAGCTCGAGACTGTCATTTTTCGTTCGACGCATTCGCTGATCGATCAAAGCCTGCACTCGCGCATGGGTGCCACGACGACCAACGGCGATGGCTTCGGCATCGGCTGGTATGGCCGGCCTCACGAGGCTCCGTTCCGTTACCGCAGCGTTCGCCCGGCATGGAACGACCATAATCTGCGCGAGGCTGCGCGAGCCATTCATGCCCCTTTGTTTGTCGCGCATATCCGCGCGGCAACCGAAGCGCCGGTGCAGGAATCGAACTGTCATCCGTTTCGCCACAACCAGTGGCTGTTCGTGCACAACGGACTGATCCGGCATTTTCATGTGCTGCGTCGCGACCTGATGATGAGGATCGACCCCGCGCTATTCAGATCGGTCGAGGGATCGACTGATTCGGAAGTCATGTTCTATCGTCGCGCGCCGCGGCGACATCCGGCAGCAGCCCTTCGTGCCGCGTTTGCAAGCCTGATGGCCGCCCTGCCTGACGGCAAGGATCCATGGGACAAGACGGCCGTCGTACACTAGCGGCTCCGGACGAATGTTCGCTACGCGAGGCACGCGCATGCCGACGATTGCCCTGATTGTCCTGACTGTAGTGGTAACGCTCGTCGTCGTACTGATCATCGCGAATCTGTCGAGCGGCGAAAAGAAGATCGAGCACAAGATCGAACGGCTGTACCCCAGCGAAGACCCGCAATTCATGCGCTCGATGGGCCTGCTGCTCGGGCCTCCTGTCGTCGGGGGCAATCGCTTCGAGGTACTCGTGAACGGCGACGAGATCTTTCCGTCGATGCTGGAAGGCATTCGTGCCGCACGTCACACGATCACCTTCGAGACCTTCATTTACTGGTCCGGCGCGGTCGGCGAGGAAATCGCGCGGGCGCTGGCCGACAAGGCGCGCGCGGGCATCGCGGTGCATGTACTGCTCGACTGGGTCGGCTCGTCGAAAATGGACCGACGCTATCTGCGGATGCTGCGCGAAGCGGGCGCGGAAGTCATCCAGTATCACAAGCCGCATTGGACGGGCCTCGGCCGCATGAACGACCGCACGCACCGCAAGCTGCTCGTGATCGACGGTCGCATCGGCTTCACGGGCGGCGTCGGTATCGCTGACGAATGGACCGGGCACGCACAGGACGAGAAGCACTGGCGCGATACGCACTTCCGCGTCGAAGGCCCAGCCGTCGGCCAGATGCAGGCAGTCTTCATGGACAACTGGGTCAAGGCAACCGGGAACGTGCTGCACGGCCCGCACTACTTCCCGGAAATCGACGCGGCAGGCGACGGCCTTGCACATATGTTCAGCAGCTCGCCGTCGGGCGGCAGCGACGACATGCAGCTCATGTACCTCATGGCGATCACCGCCGCGACGCATTCCATCCATCTGTCGAGCGCGTACTTCGTGCCGGACAAGCTGACCATCAACGCAATCGTCGAGGCGGCGAAGCGCGGCGTGAAGGTGCGCATCATCACGCCAGGCAAGCGCATCGACACCCATACGGTGCGCGAGGCGTCGCGCGCGTGCTGGGGCGACCTGCTCGCGGCAGGCGTCGAGATGCACGAGTATCAGCCGACGATGTTCCACTGCAAGCTGATCGTTGTCGACGAGTATATGGTATCGGTTGGCTCCACTAACTTCGATAGCCGCTCTTTCAAGCTCAACGACGAGGCTAATCTCAACATCTACGACCGCGATTTCGCGCAGCAGCAAACCGCGATTTTCGACGAGGACGTCGCCCACGCAAAACGCATCACACTTGACGACTGGCGCCGTCGCCCATTCACCGAAAAACTGCTGGAACGCGTTGCCGCACTGCTCGATCCGCAACTCTAGCGAGGCCATCACACGATTGACACACTTTTGTGCGCCATCGCGCAGAAGCAGGCCTTTTACGATTTACATTATCCGCGCCGTCGCCTTTCATTCACCTCTGCGACCCGCACATTCCGGTTCTCATGGTCGCGCTTCATCCGCTGCTTATAACGCGACCGGGAAGGCTATGCCTCCCCGGGGAAACTCGTCATCGAGAGCGAGAAGGGTCCATGAGAATTAAACCTGCTTTCCTGGTAAAGACCGGGCTACTGGTCGTGGTAATCAATGCCACGAACCATGGCGCATTAAGTCGCGTGCATTTTCTGCTCGTCGATAAGCGCCTGATAACGCTTGTGATATTCGGCGCGATCTGGATTCTTTCTCTAGCCGCTATTCTGGCAGCCGCTTTTCATCCCTCTCCTGGCGTGCGCCTGTTCTGGGCAGTTCCGCTCAGCATCGCGGGGACGGCGGCATTTGCCTACTATGCGGTTCAGCAGTCGGAATTCTTCATATTCGACGTGCTGAATTTCTGGTCCGCTCGCCATGACGTGAATCGGGCGCTGGATTTCTATTCCGGCGCAATCGCGCCGTCGCTAACCGTCTTATGCGCAAGCTTCGTCGCGTTCGCCATGCCAACAGGCTTGTCTACCGAAGTTCGTCGCCCGATGCGATTTGCGCTTTCCATGGCCCCGGTTCTGCCCATCGGGATCGTGATCCTCGTCGTGCTCTATCGGGACGGTAAAGGATCGGATGCCATGCCCAAGCAGTTTGCGCCACTCTCGCTCTCTGCCCTGGCCGCCTACAAGATCGATACCGGCAGATTCCCCGATCGCCATCAGGTGCAATTCGAGCCTGGCGCCCCACTGGTGCGCGCACTGGTTCTGATGGTCGACGAAAGCGTGCGTGCCGACCATGTGAGCCTCGAGCCGGGCAATCCGTACACGCCGGAATGGGCCTCGGCAAGCGGGCCCTGGATCGACTTCGGTCCTGCGGTGTCGGGAAGCAATTGTTCCAACAATTCGAACGCATTGCTGCGCTTTATGGCCAGCCCACGCAATCTCACGACCAGCATCACAACCAATCCGACCGTCTGGCAGTACGCGAAAGCGGCAGGATTCCGCACCGTCTATATCGATGCGCAGGCTGGCTTCATCAGCGCCTATGGCAAGCTGCAAAACTATATGACTCCCTCGGAGACGAACTCGATCGACCGTCTCTACAAACTGGACACGAGCGTCCCCACGTATCAGCTCGACGACGAACTGATCCGTATTACCCTGTCCGAACTCGGCCGCGGCGATCGCGTGTTCATTTACGCGAACAAGAATGGCGCCCATTTCCCTTACGTGAACGACGCTCCCGGCAACCAGAAGCCTCCTGTGTCCATCGACGGCAACTACGTGGGCAACGATCCCGCAACGCTTGCAACGTATGCCAGGGCCGTCCGTTGGTCGACGGACCGGACAATGGCTCAACTGACACGCGAGGCGAACTGGGATGGCATGACGATGATCTACACGTCCGACCATGGTCAGAACTTCCGTCCGGGACACCTGACCCATTGCAGTTCCGCCAGCAATGTCGATGCTCAGGAAGGTATCGTGCCGTTGCTGGTCGCCACCGGGGACCAGAGACTGAGGCAGCGCTTCGCCGACGTGTCGCGGCGTTTTCCGGGCCGCGCATCTCATTTCGCCATTGCACCGACGCTGCTCGAACTGATGGGCTATACGCCATCCGATATCGCCGCAACCTACGACGAATCGCTTCTGCGCGATCTCGATACCAAACCACGCTTCGTCTCGGACGACCTGTTCGGCGTATTCAGCTCGCAAGCCAGCTGGCACGACGTCGACCCCTTCGTGCAGCGGCCGCGAATGGAAACCGCCGGGCAACATTCCGTTCAGGCTCAGGTCAATTATTAATTTGCATCCCTACGTTGTTCATTATTCCCTCAACCCACGATATGCAGCTATGCAGCCAGACGTCCCGCCCGAACCGCTTTCCCCGGACGATCCGCTCTCGCCGTTATCGTTCAATCCGTACAAAGGCAGCCGGGGTCTTATGCGCGGCTGGCGCGCGGCGAAGCACTCGGTAGCCGGCTTGTGCGTCGCGATCCGCGAAGAGAGCGCATTTCGCCAGGAACTCGTGCTGGCCGCGATACTCATACCGTGCGCCCTCGCCGTGCCCGTCGATGCGGCCTCGCGCGTGCTGTTGCTCGCTTCCGTGCTGCTCGTGCTGATCGTCGAACTGCTCAATTCGAGCCTTGAAGCGGCGATCGACCGCATCTCCCTCGAACGTCATGAACTATCGCGCCGCGCGAAAGATCTGGGCAGCGCGGCTGTGATGGCGGCACTTGGCCTTTGCTTGATGACGTGGGGGATTATCGCGGGGCCATTCGTCATGCGCTGGTTGCGTGCGCTGTTTTAGCGCAAACCGGGAGGGATCCAAAAATCCACATATGCATCGAATTTTTCGATGCTCAGACAAGAAACTATCCGTTTTATATCGGACTTGCCGTTGCCTATACTAATCGGCCAACGTCGCATTCCGCTGCGGACATCTCCGGGCGCCCGAGCAGAAGTCCTGCCGCTGCAGTGGGATCTGTCGTCCTGGCATCGTTGAAAGGCGGATCGAGGCGTCCGCCGCGATCGCGAACACGCGAGCGTCTCGCGGCGTCGAATACTGCCATCATCGCCAGGCCGAACCCAACGAGGAGCACGACTTCATGAGCAACCTGTTGAATGCCACTGCCAAAGGCGTTTTCCTGATCGCAGTGACGCCGTTCACCGAAACCGGCGATCTCGATCTCGAGAGTACCGACCGCATGGTGGATTTCTATCTGGAGCGCGGCGCGACCGGCCTGACGATTCTCGGCATCCTCGGTGAAGCGACCAAGCTGACGGCCGACGAGTCGCGTACGTTCGTCAAGCGTGTACTCGCGCGCGTGGCCGAGCGCGTGCCGGTGGTAGTCGGCGCATCGGCAGCGGGTTTCGCGCCCATGCGCGAACTGGCCGTGAGCGTGATGGACATGGGCGCCTCCGGCGTCATGGTCGCACCGTCTCCGACGCTGCGCACCGACGACCAGATCGTCGCCTACTTCGACATGGTCAACGAGACCCTGGGAGGCGGTTGCCCGTGGGTTCTGCAAGACCACCCGGTTTCGACGGGCGTGCAGATGTCCACGCCGGTGGTGCTGCGGATCCTCAAGAACTTGCCGGGCTGCGTGATGCTCAAGCATGAAGATTGTCCCGGCCTCGCGAAGCTGTCGGCCATCCGCGCCGCGAGCGACAAGGGCGAACTCAAGCGCGTTTCGATCCTGACCGGCAACGGCGGCGGTCTCTTTCTGCCGGAAGAGCTGACGCGCGGCGCCGACGGTGCGATGACAGGTTTCGCCTACCCCGAAATGATGGTCGACGTGTGCCGAGCCCATGCGAACGGCGACATCGAACGCGCGCACGATCTGTTCGATGCATATCTGCCGCTCGCGCGCTATGAGCAACAGCCGGGCATTGGCCTCGCGGTGCGCAAGCACATCATGGCGCAGCGCGGCGTGATTGCTTCGGCGGCGCTGCGCAAACCGGGCCCCCGGCTTTCGGCAGCCGATATCGGCGACATCGAGCGTCTTGTCAGGCGCCAGACGAAGCGGCTCGATGAGCTTCGATAGGGCCGTACGGCCCTTCTCCTGCCTATGGAATCATTGAGGGAAACACATACGCCTGCAGCATGGCGATGATCCCGATCACCGCTGCGCCCGCAATCGAATGGAAAAATACCGTCCTGAAGATCGGGCCTAACGCGAACGACCGCTCCTTCGGATCGTCGTAGCAGGCCGCGCAGGCCACCATGATCGACTGCGCGTCGATCATCTTCCCCATCACCCCGCCCGTGGAATTCGTCGCGACGATCAGTGTCGGATTCAGGTTCAGCTGCTGCGCCGTAATCCGCTGCAGGCTGCCGAACAGCGCATTGGACGCCGTATCGGAGCCGGTGAGGAATACGCCGAGCCAGCCGAGGTAGGCAGCGAAAAACGGATAAAGAAAGCCGGCATGCGTGAACGCAAGACCGAGCACCGCATCCGTGCCCGAATAGCGCGTCAGAAATCCAAGGCCCAGAACCTGACCGATCACCAGCACCGGAATCTTCATCCGCCGCATGGTCTGGATGAACGCTTCCTTCCATTGCGCCGCATTCAACTTAAGAACAAGACCGGCAAGCAAGGCCGCGACGAACACGCCCGTCCCTGCGGTCGATAACCAGTTGATCGTGAATTTGGCCGCTTCAGCTTTCGCATTGACGGGCGCAACCGGCGGCATGCGTTGAACGAGGTTGTGCAGCGCAGGCATGTCCCACACAGGCAGCGACAGCGAACCGGCAAACGGCGAGCCGAGCAATGTCGTCGAAAACGTCACGCCTGAGAACAGACCGTTGAGCAGCTTCTTGAACTCCGGCACACCCCACAATGCGCAACACGCAATCAGAATCACCCACGGCATCCACGCATGAATCGTCTCGCGCGTCGTGTACCGGTACTTCCATCCGTTCGAGTCCGCCGTGACGGTTTCCGGGTTTTGACCCGCGCGCTCGAGCGCCTCGCGCTCGGAGCGCAGCAGAAACCGCGTCTTTGGATGCCAGACGAAGCGCAGAAACAGCGCCGTGCAGATCACCGAAAATACACCTGACACCACATCGGTCATCAAATGCAGCGCGCTGCTGCCCGATGCAAAAAACTGCATCGCCGCGAACGTCAAACCCGCGCACAACATTGCCGGCCAGACTTCGAACACCTGCTTCCAGGTGCCGCCTTCCATTTTGACGAACGTCGCGACCAGCCAGAACGGCACGAGTACCGACACAAACGGCAACTGCCGCCCCGCCATTGCCGACAGGGTCACCTGAAGTCGGATCGTAGCCATGTCGTTCTGTGAGCCAAGGAGTTGGTAGAATGTTTTGTCTTCCTAAGACCGCTT